>DPRT01000084.1:0-7025 GCA_003538615.1 Holophagaceae bacterium
AGCTCCAGGGCCACGGCGCCGCCCGCCACCACGGCCACCGTGCGGGTGGGCGAGACGAGGTCGCCCTTCGCGAAGGTGACGGATTCCAGGCGGGCGATGGACTTCAGGGCTTCGGCGAAGGGCTCCAACTCGGCCAGCGAGCAGAAGGCGGGCACGCGCTTGGCGGGATCCACACCCTGTTCGGCCTTGAGGCGGAGGAGGGCCGTGAGGACCTCCTGGAAGCGCGGGATGAGGGTGGCATCGCCGCCCTTCGCCTGGAGGACCGCTTCGCCGAGGGGCCAGCTTCTCAACGCCAGCAGGGCTGGCTCTGAGTCCGGCAATCGCGGAGCGATGACGGCCTCGTGGATCTCTTCGGTCAGGAAGGGCACGAAAGGATGCAGGGCGCGGAGCAGGATGTCCAGGAAGTGCAGGATGGCGGCTTTCTGTCCCGGCGTGCCACTCACCAGCTGCACCTTGGCGAGCTCGATGTAGGTGGCGCAGAAGTCATCCCAGACCAGGTGGTAGAGCAGGTCCGACGCCTCGTGGAAGCGGAATTCCTCAAGCGCCGCGGTGACCGCCGACAACCCATCATGCATCTTTTTGATGAGCCAGAATTCGGCTTCGCCGAATTCTGGCTCGGTGGCCAGCGTGATGGACTCATCGAGGTTCATCTGCACGAACCGGGATGCGTTCCACAGCTTGTTGCAGAAGTTGCGGCTGGCTTCGAGCCGCGCGGTGCTCATGGCGATGTCCGTGCCCGGGGCGGCCATGATGGCCAGCGAGAAGCGCAGGGCGTCCGTGCCGTATTCCTCCATGACTTCGAGGGGATCGATGACGTTGCCCTTGGTCTTGCTCATCTTCGCGCCGCTGGCATCACGCACGAGGCTGTTGAAGTAGACCTTGCGGAAGGGCACCTCGCCCATCCACGTGAGGCCCGCCATGGCCATGCGCGCCACCCAGAAGAACAGGATGTCGTAGCCCGTGATGAGCACGCTGGTGGGGTAGTAGCGCTTCAGTTCGTCGGTCTCGTCGGGCCAGCCGAACACGCTGAACGGCCACAATGCCGACGAGAACCAGGTGTCCAGCGTGTCAGGGTCTTGTTTCAGTTCTTCTGCTCCGCATGCGCAGCATGCGGAGGGCTGCTTCATCTCCACATGGAGCTCCCCACACTTGGCGCAGGTCCAGGCGGGGATGCGGTGGCCCCAGACCAGCTGGCGGCTGATGCACCAGTCCTGGATGTTGGTGAGCCAGTGGTTCCAGACGGCGGTGTGGTGCTCTGGGGTGAACTGGATGGCCCCGCTCTGCACGGCCTCCAGGGCCCTGGCCGCGGCCTCCTTCACGTCCATGAACCACTGCTCGCTGATGAGCGGTTCCAGCACGGCCCCGCTGCGGTCGCTGAGGCTGATCTTGTGGGTGTAGTCCTCCACCTTCACCAGGAATCCCTGCTCCTCCAGGTCGGCCACCACGCGCTTGCGGGCCTCGAAGCGGTCCAGGCCCGCGTAGGCGCCCGCGGCGGCGGTCATCTTCGCGTCGAAGCCGATGATGGTGATGGACTCCAGCTTCAGGCGCTGGCCGGCGGCGAAGTCGTTGGGGTCGTGGGCCGGGGTCACCTTCACGCAGCCGGTGCCGAAGGCGGGATCCACGAAGCTGTCGGCCACCACGGGGATCTGACGGCCCGTCAACGGGTGGTTCATGAGCTTGCCGATCATGCCCTGGTAGCGTTCGTCGTCCGGATGCACGGCCACGGCCGTATCGCCGAGCATGGTCTCGGGCCGGGTGGTGGCCACCACCACATCGCCGCTGCCGTCGGCCAGCGGGTAGCGCAGGTGCCAGAGCTTGCCGCGGCGCTCCTCGTATTTCACTTCCAGGTCGCTGAGGGCGGTCTGAAGGGCCGGATCCCACTGGATCATCCGGGGGCCGCGGTAGATGCGCCCAGCCTTGTAGCTCTCCACGAAGACCTTGCGCACGGCCTTGTTGAGGGAGGGGTCCAGGGTGAACCGGTTGCGGGTCCAGTCCACGGAGCAGCCCAGGCGCTTGAGCTGGTGCTCGATGGCGCCCTGGTTCTTCTCCTTCCAGTCCCAGATGCGCTTTTCGAAGGCGTCCCGGCCCAGCTGGTGGCGGTCCGTGCCCTCGGCCTTGAGCTGGCGCTCCACCATCATCTGGGTGGCGATGCCCGCGTGGTCCGTGCCGGGCACCCACAGCGCGTCGAAGCCCTGGGCCCGCTTGAAGCGCGTGAGCACGTCGTGGAGGGTGTTCACCAGGGCGTGGCCCATGTGCAGGTTGCCCGTGATGTTGGGCGGCGGGATGACGATGGACCAGGGCTCCTTGCCGCTGGTGGGGGCTGCCTCGAAGGCCCTGGATTCCTCCCAGACCTCGTACCACCGTGTCTGAGCCGTCCTGAAGTCGAAAGCCTTGTCCATCTCGCGCATTGCCATCCTCAGCCTTAGCCTTTCCCGGCTCCAAACCGGCTGCGCCGATCTGGAGCGAGTCCTCGGAACCTCATTGGAACAGCCAACCCAATGGGTCAGTTTACCTGTGGAAGGACGAGCCTTCCAGACAGGGTAAATGGTGCGACCGGGAAGTAATGCGATATCATGGTCGTCATTAGTCTGGAATTGGGAACAAGGAGGGCACATGCGGCTTCTTCGGATCGTGGCGCTGGGGCTGGCGAGCCTGCTCGCGGTAGGGGGGCGTGCGGGTGAGGACAAGCCCCTGCCGGCGCCCCATGCCAAGGCGAAGGTGAATTGCCATGACTGCCACCACAAGGAGAAGCCCTCCACGGCGGCGGTGCCGGACGAGGCCTGCATGGTCTGCCATGGCGACTATCCCGCCATGAAGGCCCTGACGAAGGATGCCAAGCCCAACCCCCACGCCTCGCCGCACGACCCCATCCTCTGCACGGACTGCCATCGCCAGCACAAGCCTCCGGTGGTGAAGTGCCTGGACTGCCATGAGGGGAAGTTCACCTTCAAGATCAAGTGAGGGCCCCGGGGATGACAGGATGGAGGGGTCTCCAGTGAGTGCCCCATGTCCTTCCGATCCCTCCTCATCCTGACCATCCTGTCCTCCGGGCTCATCCCGGTCTCCGCGGGCACCCCCGTGGAGGGCCTGGTGCAGCCCTTCCGCCAGGTGGACGTGAGCGCGCCGGTGTCGAGCCGCATCACGGAATTGAAGGTCGGCGAGGGGGAGGCCGTCCAGGAGGGGCAGACCCTCGCCCTGCTCTACGGCAAGCTGGAGGAACTGGAGATGATGCGGGCCAAGGCTCTGCTGGAGCGTCGGGAGTTCGAGGCCAAGGGCGCCAAGCGGCTCTATGACAGCCGGATCATTCCGGAGGCCAAGGCCCTGGAATCGCGCATCGAGCTGGACCTGGCGCGGCTGCAGTACGAGACGGCGGCGGAGCAGGTCCGCCTCCGCACGGTCCAGACGCCCCTGGCCGGGGTGGTGGTGGCCCGCCACCGCGAGGTGGGTGAGGCGGTCTCCACGGCCCAGCCGCTGTTCCGCATCCTCGATCTGAGTCGCGTGGTGGTGGTGTGCGCCGTGGATCCCAAGGCCCTGGCCGGGCTGGCGGCGGGGCAGAAGGCGCGGGTGACCCTGCCGCAGATGCCCGAGACGGGCACGCTGGAGGGCGAGGTCGCGCTCGTGGACCCCTGCGCCGATGCGGCGGGCCTGGTCCGCGTGAAGGTGGTGGTGGAGAACCCAGAGCGCCGCATCCGGTCGGGGCTCAGAGCCCTGGTGGAGCTGCCTGCGGCGAAGTGAGCGGGTTCAGAGCTTCTTGTGGCTCCCGTCGCACAGGGGCATGGTGCCGCTGTGCTTGCACCCGCAGAACCACTTGGTGCCGGTGACATCCGCGGTATAGGCCATGGGCGTGAAGGGACCGCCCTTGTGGGAGCCATCGCAGAAAGGCTGCTTCTGGCTGTGGCCGCAGGCGCACCAGTGATAGGTCTTGCCCGCTTCGACCTCCACATGGAAAGGGCCCTTCTGGGCGATGTGGGGTGTGGAATCCGTCATGGCGATCCTCCGGTCGGGGTGCCTGATTTGGATGGGGGAGACCACTATAACCCCGCCTCCCCGGCGCGGATCAATCCCCTCCCCGGCGCTCCTCTGCATCCTCCCACTCCAGCTCGGTCCACCACTCGTATTCGAGGCCTTCGCAGGTGAGGCCGAAGGAGGGGCAGGCCACGCAGCCATCGCCGCGGTGGACCTCGGCATCGTGCAGGGGCGGGTAGACCTGGATCAGCGCGAGGGCGCCTTCCCGGGCGGCGGCCTCGGTGCTGGTCATGGGCCGGGAGGGCAGCTCCCGCACGTGGAAACGGCGCAGGCGCTCCTCGCTCTCGGGGAACAGGACGGAGTTCTCCGCGTCGATGTGCCGCCAGAGCGACCGGCTGTAGTCCACGGCCAGGGCCTCCACCTGCTGGCGGGCCTCCGCCGTGGCGAAGTCGGAGCCGAGCAGTTCCTCCAGCCCGTTCAGCAGGCCGGCCATGCGCCGGTGCTCCCCGGTGAGGGCGGCGATGGGGCCGCGCTCACCGGGCAGTTCCGCACGCTCCACCAGGGCCCTGAACAGGACCTCCTCCTCCTTGTGGTGATGGAAGTCGCCGGCGTAGTGGCGGAAGAAGGCCAGGAAGCGGGCGCCGTCGGCCGGGTCGCCCTGGCCTTCGAGGCGGGCCTTCACGAAGGTCCGCAGGGAACCCAGTCCCTGCTCGATGAGGTCGTGCTCGGCGCGGAGGTCGTCGATGAGCTGCATGGGTCACACCCGGGCTGCCGCGCCTTCCACCCGCATGCCCAGGGCATTCAGCAGCCAGTGGTCGTGGTTGCCGCCGGGGTTGGGGGTGGTGAGGAGCTTCTCGCCCGTGAAGATGCTGTTGGCGCCTGCGAAGAAGCAGAGGGCCTGCAGCTCGTCGCTCATCTGGGTGCGGCCGGCGCTGAGGCGGATGCGGCTCTTGGGGAACAGGATGCGGGCCGTGGCGATCATGCGCACCAGCTCCAGCGGGGGCAGGGGATCCACGTCGGCCAGGGGCGTGCCGTCCACGGCCACGAACTGGTTGATGGGGATGCTCTCCGGGGCGGGTTCCAGCTCCGTCAGCTCCTGGAGGAAGTGGATGCGCTGATCCACCGTCTCGCCCATGCCCACGATGCCGCCGNNGGCAGCCAGCGCCCTTGAGGCGCTTCGCCTGGGCCTCGTTGAGCATGCCGAGGGTGACGCAGACCTCCATGCCCATGCCCGATACCCCGCGCACCATCTCCAGCACGGCGTCGAAGTTGGCGTCGTCCTTCACCTCGCGCCACGCGGCGCCCATGCAGTAGCGGGTCGAGCCGTTGGCCTTGGCCTCAGCGGCCCCGGCCAGCACCTTCTCCACATCCTTGAGGGGCTCCACCTTCAGATCGGTCTGGTAGCGGGCGCTCTGGGGGCAGTAGGCGCAGTCCTCGGGGCAGGCGCCGGTCTTGATGGAGTCCAGGGTGCAGAACTGGATCTCCTCCGCGTTCCAGTGCTGCCGGTGGGCCGTGGCCGCCCGGTAGAGCAGCTCAGGCACGGGCAGATCGTGGAGGGCACGGATGTCGGCGGAGGACTTGGGCATGGGGACTCGCAAAGGGCCCATTCTATCCATAAGACCCGGGAAGCCGTTTTATGGACCCAGTCGTCACTTATTGATCTGCGGCGGTCTGTGACCAACCCCGGGTGCCGCCCGTTCCGGGTCACTGAAACCGGGGATAGACGGGTGGTCCGGCGGTGGGGCCTCCCGTGCTAGATTGAAGGGCTCCAGATGGCTCAGAACCCCTTGTGAGGAGTGCCTTTGGCCGCCCACCCCGACCAACCAGCGCCTGCCACCGCCTTGTCCCGCGAGCAGCGCGTCCGTCTGTACCGCACCATCTATGCCGCGCGCCGCATCGACGACAAGGAGATCACGGGCAAGCGGCAGAACAAGGTCTTCTTCCAGATCAACGGCGTGGGCCATGAGGCCGTGCAGGCCGCCGCGGCCATGGTGTTCCGGCCCGGCCACGACTGGTTCTTCTTCTACTACCGGGACCGGGCCCTGGCCTATGGTCTGGGCTACACGGCCAAGGAGATGTTCCTGGGCTCCGTGGGCGCGGTGGACGATCCCGCCAGCGGCGGCCGCCAGATGCCCAGCCACTGGGGTCACAAGGGCCTGAACATCTTCACCACCTCGAGTCCCACGGGCAGCCAGTTCCTCCAGGCCGTGGGCGCCGTGGAAGCCGTACTGCGCGCTGAGCAGGGCGGGATCCAGGAACAGCTCGGCATCAAGTCCGACGAGGTGGCCCTGGTCACCACCGGGGATGGCACCTGCAGCCAGGGCGAGTTCTGGGAGGCCATCAGCAACGCCGTGAACCTCAAGGCCCCGGTGGTCTTTCTGGTGGAGGACAACGGCTACGCCATCAGCACGCCCAGCGAGGTGCAGTATCCCGGGGCCAATGTGGCCGCCCTCTTGAAGGGCTATGAAGCCCATGGCCTTCTGATCCTCGACGAGGTGGACGGCTGCGACCCGCTGGCCAGCTACGAGGCCCTGAAAGCCGCCGCCGATCACGCCCGTGCCCGGAAGGGCCCCGCCCTGGTGCGGGCCAAGGTGATCCGCCCCTACAGTCANNCAGCTGCAGATGCTGAAGGAGGAGGTCCAGGCCGAGATCGATGCCGCCTGGGACGAGGCCGACGCCGCGCCGCGGCCGGAATCGGGAAGCTTCTACCAGCACCTCTACAGCGAAGAGGTGGATCCCACCTCCGCGGATTTCGATACGGAGGGCGCTGCGGGGGACCAGGCCACCGGCGCCAAGACCATGCTGGATCTCATCAACGCGACCTTGAAGCACGAAATGGCGCGGGATCCCCGCATCCTCGTGTTCGGTGAGGACGTGGCCGACGCCAGCCGCGAGGAGATCCTGGGCGAGGTGAAGGGCAAGGGCGGCGTCTTCAAGACCACCCACGGCCTCCAGAAGCTGTTCGGCGCCCACCGAGTCTTCAACACGCCGCTGGCGGAGGCCACCATCATCGGCCGGGCCATCGGCCTTGCCGCCCGGGGCTTCAAGCCCGTGGTGGA
>DPRT01000084.1:7085-7228 GCA_003538615.1 Holophagaceae bacterium
CGGCAGACCCACAACAAGGGCAACGATCCGGGCCCGGACTTCATGATCCCCTTCGGCAAGGCCCGCACCGTGCGGGAGGGCACGGACCTTTCCGTCATCACCTACGGCAACACGGTGCACCGGGCCGTGCAGGCCGCCCGCGA
>DPRT01000141.1 GCA_003538615.1 Holophagaceae bacterium
TCCCAGCCTTGATGATGGCTTCATGGACAAGGCGGCGGCGCCAGGGACGGGCATGGGGTCCCTCCGCACGGTCCTGTACGTGGAGGATAATCCGGCCAACCTGGATCTGGTCTCCCAGCTCATCGGACGGCGCCCCGACCTGCGGATGCTCGGCGCGGTGGACGCGATACAGGGGCTCCAGATGGCCCATGACCACCTGCCGAGCGTCGTCCTCATGGATATCAACCTTCCCGGGATCAGCGGTATCGAGGCGCTGTCCCTCCTGCGGAAGGACCCTCAGACCGCCCATATCCCGGTGGTCGCCATCAGTGCCAACGCCATGGTGGGCGACATCAAGAAGGGCCTGGAGGCGGGCTTCTTCCGCTATCTCACCAAGCCCATCAACATCGTCGAATTCATGGACACGCTGGATGTGGCCCTGGCATCCGCCGGGTCAACGTCCACGAACACAAAGTAAGGAGCTGCGGTCCACATGATCAGTGCAATGGACATCCTCCAAGGCAGGATCCTGATCGTCGACGATCAGGAGGCCAATGTGTTCCTGCTTGAGCAGATGCTGCGCGAAGCCCACTACACCTCCATCGCCTCGACCATGGATCCGAGCCAGGTCTGCGAGCTCCACCTGATCCACCACTACGATCTGATCGTGCTGGATCTCCAGATGCCGGGCATGGATGGGTTCCAGGTGATGGAGAACCTGAAGGAGATCGAGAAGGATGGCTATCTTCCGGTCCTTGTCATCACCGCGCAGCCGGACCACAAGCTGCGGGCGCTGAAGGCCGGGGCCAAGGATTTCGTGAGCAAACCCTTCGACCTGGCCGAGGTGCTGCTCCGGGTCCGCAACATGCTGGAAGTCCGCCTGCTCCACCAGGAGACCAAGCATCTCTATGAGCGCATCCTGGCCGAGCAGAAGGTGTCCGAGCGCCTCCTGCTGAACGTGCTGCCGGGCGCCCTTGCCGAGCGGATGCAGGCGCGGCCCGAGGCGAAGGCGGGCGTCTTCACGGAGCTTGTGACCGAAAGCTACGCGGAGGTGTCGGTGCTGTTTGCCGACATCCTGAGCTTCACCAAGTTCACGGAGGGGGCGAGCGCAGAGGTCCTGATTGGCGTGCTGGAGGAGATCTCCCAGCGGTTCGGAGGCGACTCCCGGAGCCCGGTGATGGACCGGACCAGGACCATCGGCAATGCGTACCTGGCGGCCATCGGCCTGACGGATGCCGTGGCCGAGCGCACGATCCAGGCCTCCCGGAAGGCCCTGGACATCATCGAGGCCGTGGACCGTTTCAACGAGCACAGCCGGTACAAGCTGAACCTGCGCATCGGCATGGATGCCGGCGCCGAGGTCTCCAGCATCGTCCACAAGCGGAACATCATCTACGACCTTTAGCNNGCCAGGGCTTCCAGGATGTAGTCCTTCTCCACCGAATCGAGGGGACGGACCGTTCCATCCGAGGCGGCTGGCATGGGGCGCGCCTGCCGGACTTCTTCCGGCAGGTCGTCGAACTCCACCCGGGTTCCCGGCGACAACGCGACCGCCCGTTCCATGGCGTTCTCCAGTTCGCGCACATTCCCCGGCCAGGCGTAGCGGATGAGCTGGTCCGTCGCCGCCGGGGTCAGGCCCGAGATCTTGCGCTTCATCCACAGGGCCGAACTCGCCAGCAGGACCCTGGCAAGGGGCAGGATGTCCTCCCGCCGCTCCCGGAGCGGCGGCACATGCAGCTCGACGACCTTGAGCCGGTAGTAGAGATCCTGCCGGAAGGCGCCGCTCGTGACTTCGGAAGCCAGATTCCGATTGGTGGCGGCGATGATGCGCACGTCCACCTTCCGGTTCTTGTTCTCGCCGACGCGCCGGATCTCCCGCTCCTGGATGGCCCGCAGGAGCTTGACCTGCATGCCCGGAGAGACCTCGCCGATCTCATCCAGCAGCAGGGTTCCGCCATTGGCGGATTCAAACAGGCCCGGGCGGTCGTGGGTGGCGCCGGTGAAGGCGCCGCGGGCGTGGCCGAACAGCTCGCTCTCCAGCAGGGATTCGGAAATGGCGCCGCAGTTGACCGCGATGAACGGACCGGCGGCCCGGGTGGATTCCTCATGGACCAGGCGGGCGATGCGCTCCTTGCCTGAGCCGCTTTCGCCGGTCACGAGCACCGTCGAATCCACCTTGGCCACCCGGCGTGCCAAGTCCACCACCCGCTTCATGGTGGTGCTCCTGGCCACGATTCCCAGGGTGGGCTCGTCCCCTTCGGGCGTCACCAGGACCAGGACCCGCTTGTGCTCCTTGAGCTTCCGCTCGGCCGCCTTCAGGGTCTCGGTGACCCGCTGGATCGAGATGTCCAGGCATTCCGTCAGCCGGGTCTGGTCATAGAACCGCAACTCGTCGGTCCGCTCAGGGGACCACTCTTCCCGCGTGCGCCCGAAGAGGTGGCAGCCCGCATCCCCCTTGCCCTGGCAGCGATCCTCCAGGACGAAGATCTCCTTCCCCGCGGTGCGGCTGAGGTAGCCGCTGATGAGCCCGCAGATGGTCCAGCACATGGGCGCGTCGGCCCGACCGAAGTGGAGCAGGTGCTGCTCGGCCTCGTACGAGGCGACGAGCATCATGCCCTCCTTTGAGAGCGGGTCACTGCTCTCGGGCAGCACACCGAACATCCCTCCGAGGGTGTGGATGCGGGCCCCGGCGCGGCGCCACTCGGTATTGCTCTCCCACTTGAACTCGGCCTGCATGGCCTCGGCCATGCGCCAGCCATGGGCGAAGCCGAACTGCGTGAGCACCGTGCGGGCGGCGGTGAGGCCGAAATTCTCAACCAGGTACTTGCGCAGGAGGCCCATGGCCACAGCATCCAGAACGATCGCGCGCTGTCCGGCGAAGCGGATGGCTCCGCTCTCCTGATCCAGTTCCAGGAGTTCTTTGTGATCCAGATCTTCAGCACGCATCGGTGACCTTCATCCTTCGGACTGAAGGAGTGAGTCGTTCATCTTGATTGACCATAGCACCGATGTCATCAAATGAAATTAATTCAAATGTTGTATTTAATATTATTTATAAAATGGCTTGGATCCTGCTTTTTGGAGCTTCAGTCGTAAAGGAGCTCCACCTTGATCATCCGTGACGCAATGATTCGCCGGATCGGTTTCCGGGTCGCCGCGCGGATGGGCATGGCATGGGTGGGGTCCCATTTCGCCTGCGCCAGACCCCAGGCGCAGTCGAAGGATCGACCTGAAGGGAGTCATCAGGGTGGGGCTGCTGAATAGCGCCGGAGCGCTGAATCCGCGCCGGACAAGTTCCTGATTTTTTGAGGATGGCTCGCCTGTGACTGGCGGATTCCATGCGCGTGGCGTTCAAACACGCAGGCGGGCAATGCCACTCCGTCGCCGGACTGAACTTTTTCGAATTTGCGCGAATAGGGAGAAACGATATGAATGGACCCACAAGTAAACCACGTCGCTGGATCATCCCCGTTGGGGGCCTGCTGCTGTGCGCCATCGGTTGCGGTGGCAGAGACCCGGTGCTGGGCACAGGAAGCGGCCTCACCGCGGCCATGGTCCGCCCCCAGGTGACCCTCACTCAGCCGCTCACCACCAATCCCGGTCCGACCACCGGGGTGGCGATCAACGCGGCCATCAGCGCCACCTTCACCAAGGATCTGGCGCCGGCCACGGTGACGGGGGCCAGCTTCACCCTGACCGGTCCGGGCCTGACCGCCGTGCCGGGTTCCGTCAGCTACGCCACCCGGACCGCGACCTTCACCCCCACAGCCGCCCTGGTCGCCAGCACCACCTACACCGCCACGATCACCACGGCGGTGACGGATGTGACTGGCAATGCCCTGGCCGGCAATCAGGGGACTCTGCCCGCGGCCAGCAATTATGTCTGGACCTTCACCACCGGCCTTGCGCCTGATACGACCCGGCCTCGGGTGGCCACCACCGTCCCGCTCACGACCACGCCCGGCCCGACCCCGGCCATTGCGACCAACACGGCCATCAGCGCCACCTTCACGGAAGCCATGGCTCCGGCCACGCTGACCGCCGCCAGTTTCACCTTGACGGGGCCCGGAACCACCGCCGTCCCCGGCGCCGTGAGCTATGCATCCCTGACGGCTGTGTTCACGCCGGCAGCCATCCTGCTCGCCAACACCACCTACACGGCCACCGTCAAGATGGCGGCCACGGACCTGGCGGCCAACGCCCTGGCCGGCAATCCCCTCACGCCGACCGTGGCCAGCGACTATGTCTGGACCTTCACCACTGCCGTGGCACTGGACACGGTCCTGCCAACCATCACCCTGACGAATCCCGTGGATCTCGCCATTGGTGTGGCCCTGAACAGTCCCGTCAACGCGACGTTCAGCGAGGCGATGGATCCGCTGACCATCTCGGTCTTGACCTTCACCCTGCAGCCTTCTGGTCCGCCGCTTGGATCCGTGATCCTGGGCGCGGTTACCTATGATGCGTTGACCCACATGGCCACCTTCACGCCCTCGAGCGCCCTGGCTTCCAGCACGAAGTACACCGCCACCGTCACGGGCGCCAAGGATCTGGCTGGCAATCTGCTCACCGCAGGGCTCGTTCCCAACCCCTGGACCTTCACCACCGGCACGGGCCTCGCCCCGGGCGGCGTCGCCCTCGGTTCGGCTGGCGTCAACGGCATCATGGCCACCTCCGCCATCACCAACACCGGCGCAGCCACGATGATCAACGGCAATGTCTGTCTGGAACCCGGCACCTCCAATGGATTGCTGCCGGTCCAGGTGAACGGCACGATCCACATCAACGACTCCGTGTCCCATCAGGCCGCCATCGACCTGCTCGTGGCCTACAACTACGCAAAGAGCCTGCCTCCTGGCACCACCGTCACTGCGGGTGCTGACCTGGCGGCCGTCTATCCCNNAACGCCGTATGGGTCTTCCAGATCGGCTCGTCCCTGACCACCACCGCCAACATCAGCCTTGTGAACGGGGCCCAGGCCAAGAACATCTTCTGGGTTCCCACCCTGGACGCGACGATCGGTGTGGGCACGACTTTCTACGGAACGATCGTGACGGGCCGCGATGCCACCGCCAAGACCGGTGCCGTGATCAACGGCCGGATCCTGGCTGGCGCGACCCTGGCCGGCACCATCGCCCTGGACACCAACACCGTCAATGTCCCAGCCCCTTAACTGTCTAACTGGACCACTCACGCTACAAAGGAGAATTTTATGAAGCTGTCCAAGATTTCAGGAATGCTTGGCCTGGTGGCCCTCAGCCTCATCGGCAGCACCCCCGCCATGGCTCAGGACTCGGGTTGGTACGCCGGGTTCAACGTGGGCAAGACCAAGGCGAAGATCGACGATGAGAGAATCACCAAGGGCATCGTAGGGGCGGGTTTCGTCCTCACTTCGATCAACGACGATGACGACGGCACCGGCTTCAAGGTGTTCGGCGGCTACCAGGTCAACAAGTACTTTGCCTTCGAGGGCGGCTACTTCGACCTGGGCAAGCTGGGCTACGACGCCGTTGTGGTGCCGACCGGCACGCTGAACGGCCAGATCAAGGTCAAGGGCTTCAACTTCGATGCGGTCCTCAACCTGCCCTTCACGGAGAAGTTCTCCGCGTTCGGGCGGGTCGGCGTGACCAACGCCGAAGCCAAGGATTCCTTCTGGGGGACAGGTGCCGTGGTCGTGCTCGACCCGAACCCCAGAGAGCGGGCCACCAACGCCAAATTCGGCGCCGGCCTCCAGTACGACTTCACCAAGTCCTTCGGGATGCGCGCTGAAGTCGAGCGGTACCGCATCAATGACGCGGTGGGCAACAAGGGGGACATCGACCTGGTCTCCCTCGGCATGCTCTTCCGCTTCGGCCGCAAGGCCCCCGCCCCAGTTGCCTACACGCCCGCTCCGGAACCCACGGTCTATGCTCCCGAGCCCTACATCGCCCCGATCCTGGTGGTTGTCGCTCCCCCGGCGGTCCGCACTCAGCGGTACTGCACCATCCTCGATCTGACCTTCGAGATCAACCGGGGCAGGATCGAGCGCGAGGACATGGAGCAGCTCGCCGTGGTGGGCACCTTCCTGACCAAGTACCCGGGCACGACCGCGGTGATTGAAGGGCACACCGACAACGTTGGAACCGAGGAACACAATATGCGGCTCTCGCAGGAGCGCGCGGAGAGCGTCGTGAGCTACCTGGTGGAGACCGTCCACGTGGATCGCAGCCGCCTGTCGGCCGTAGGCTATGGCTGGACGCGGCCCATTGCCGACAACGCCACGGAGGAAGGCAAGCGGCAGAACCGCCGCATCAACGCCATTGTCTCCTGCGTGGATGACATCGAGGGGCTGAAGGTCAAGCCCGCCAGGATCACCATGGCCCTGGAGATGGAGTTCGATCTGCTGAAGGACGATATCAAGCCCGAGTACCGGGAGGAACTCCGCAAGGTGGCCAATTTCCTGAATGCCAACCCGGAAGTCACGGCGACAGTGGAAGGCCATGCGGGCAAGATCCAGACCACCGATGCCTCGGCCATGGCCATCTCCAAGCGCCGTGCTGAAAACGTCGTCACCTACCTGGTGGACAACTTCGGCATCAAGCGCTCAAGGATGACCGCGGAGGGCTTCGGCAAGACGCGCCGCTTCGCCTACAGCACGACGCTGGAGGGNNATCCCCCAGATTCCGACGAACCCCACCAACGACCCCCAGCCCCAGAACCCGCCTCCGGAACGCAAGATCGGAGACCAGCCCAAGCCCCGCGAGGTGACGGCCTTCAGGATGGTGAACGAGCTGTCCATGCACGAGCCCAGGCACAGCGGCGGGGAGAATGCGTCTGAACTCGGAGAGGCCGGCTTCAACCCGCCCCCGGGCTGGGATCCGCTCACTGAAACGCCTCCGGAATAACCACCACCGCAACCCGCCCGTCATCGGATTTCCCATGGGCGTGGAATTCAGTGCATTCCCCCCTGCATCGGGGACCGTCGTGGCCCACGGCCTGCCCTTGGCGGCCCGAGGCTGGAACATTCAACTCCCACCCGCCCTTCGGGCAGAAAGAGAACTCATCATGCGCAATGTCAGGTTCTATCCTTCCGCTGCCATCACGGCCTATGCCGCCATGGTCATGATGGCCGGCGTGCCGGTCCAGGCCTCCGATTCGGACCAGCGGATCGAGCAGGCCGCCAAGTCCAGCTACAACTTCAAGACCCATCTCAAGGACGACCACATCAAGGTGGATGCCTCGGATGGCGTGGTCACTCTGACGGGCACCGTGGCCCGCGAGTACCACAAGTTCCTGGCCCAGGAAACCGTGGCTGGCCTGCCGGGGGTGAAGAGCGTGAACAACCAGCTGGCGGTGGTGGGCGAACAGCCCGCCGAGCACTCCGACGGCTGGATCACCATGAAGGTGAAGACCGTGCTGGCTTTCCACAAGAACGTCAGCGCCTCGGGGACCGAGGTGAATACGCGGAATGGCGTGGTCACGCTCACGGGGAAGGCCGACAACCTCAGCCAGAAGCAGCTGACCGGCGAATACGCCAAGGACGTGGATGGCGTCACCGAGGTCCGCAACGACCTGGTGATCGCCAAGACCAGCCGGCGGACCCTGGGCGACAAGGTGGACGACACCTCCATCACGGCCCAGGTGAAGTCGACCCTGCTGTTCCACAAGTCCACGAGCATGCTCGCCACCAAGGTCTCCACCCTGAACGGGGTGGTCAGCCTGAACGGCGAGGCGAAGACTGCCGCTGAGCGGGATCTGGTCACCAAGCTCGTCGAGGATATCCACGGCGTGCGGTCCGTTCACAACCGGATGAAGGTGAGGTAGCCCCCTTTCAACACCCGGCCCCCAGATGGTTCGGGGGCCGGGATCCCACACCCCAAACGAGGAATCACCATGCTCTGGACCATTGCCGTCATCCTGCTCGTCCTGTGGGCCCTCGGCCTCGTCAGCGCCTACACCATGGGTGGCTTCATCCACATTCTCCTGGTCGTGGCCATCGTCGTCGTCCTCGTCCGGCTCATCCAGGGCCGGAGAATCCTCTAGGGAGAGCCCCCATGCTCGAGAAGCGCAAGGCCTACGAAACCAATCTCCAAGCCCAGCTGGCGCTGTGGAAGGCTGACATCGATGTGCTGCAGGCCAAGGCCAGACGCGCCGAAGTGAGCGCCAAGGTCCAGTACGACAAGACCATCGACAGCCTTCAGCGCACCCACGCCGAGGCTGGCGAGCGCCTGCGCAACCTGCAGGACGCCGGTGATGAAGCCTGGGAAGGCCTGAAGACCGGCACTGAAAAGGCCTGGACGGAGTTCCGGGATCTGTTCCACCACTCCAAGGAAAAACACTGAACCGGCCCCATCCAGCATGGGGCACCGCCAGGTCCCCTCCCCGGATCGTTTCCCATGGAGTCAGGCATGAGCAAGCATCCCGCGCTTCTCGAGCACGAGTTGTTCAACGAAAAAACCAGCCTCGAGCTGGTGGCCCTGCTCAACCAGTCGCTCGCGGACACCCTCGACCTGGCCTACCAGACCAAGCAGGCCCACTGGAACGTGAAGGGGCCGAACTTCTATGGCCTGCACCTCCTGTTCGATCAGCTGTACATCCAGCTGGGCACCACCGTGGACGACTTCGCAGAACGGGCCGTGGCCCTGGGCGGCCAGGCCCTGGGCACCATCCGCGCCGCAGGCAATGCCTCCCGTCTGGAGGAGTACCCCTTGGACGCGAAAAAGAGCATGGCCCACGTGAACGCGCTCATCGACCGCTACAGCGACTACACCAGCCGCGTCCGCCATGCCATCCGGAAGGCCGAGAAGCTCGGCGACCAGGACACGGCGGACCTCTACACCTCCGTGAGCCGCGCCATGGACAAGGCCCTGTGGATGCTGACGGCCAGCCAGGGCGACTGATTTCTGCCTACTGGAGCTGCCCATGCCCATCGCACTTGAGATCACCCTCATCCTGGTCCTGGTCGCCTTGGCTGTCGGTCTGGTGCCTCTGCTCCATCAGTTGCGCCGGACGGCACGGAGTCTGGACCTCTTCCTGCTCTCCAGCAGGAAGGATCTGGCCCAGATTACCGAGGATGTCCATGCTTCCAGGCTGTGCCTGGACCACCTGGCGGTGCCCCTGGCCGGCTCCCTGAGGGAATTGGCGGTCTTCGCCAAGTCGGTCGGGGANNCGCAACTTCGGAGGCGTCATTGGAGGGATCAGCGCCGTGCTGGCCTTCTTCAAGAGCAGGTCAACCCCTCAAGAACCCGAATAGGACCCCCGCCATGAGCGAATCCAGGACGTCACCCTACAGCACCACCCTCCTCACCTTTCTCGCAGGCGCCGCCGTCGGCGCGGTGGTCGTGGCTCTCACCACGCCCAAAACGGGCCCCGAGCTCCGCGGGAACCTGAAGGACCTCTCCCTCCGCGCCAAGCGCCGGGCCAGTGAGCTCGCCGACGACGCGAACGACACCTGGGACGACCTGAAGGGCCGCACCACCCTCGCGGCGGCCGATCTCAAGCGCGGCGTGACCGACGCCGCCAACGACCTTCGCGGTTGAGGCCTTGCCGGCTGGAAGCCCAAGGCCCGAATTCGGTTCCCACCCTTTGCGAATCGGGTGGCGGGCCGCCTCTGTCCAGTCCAGACGGGGTGGCTGATCTCCCCATGGATCCACCAAAGGAACAGCATGCACATTTGGAGAACCATCCCCTTCATGACGGCCCTTCTGGTTGGGCAGGCAGGCATCCCGTCCACCGGGCCCACCGCCCATGCCAACCTGGATGCCTCGTCCCAGGCTCAACCGGCCGTCGTACCCCTGTACCGGGTGACGGTGGTGCAGGGCTCGGCCAAGGCCATCAACTACCGGAACCTGAAGCGCTCCACCGAGATCGACCTGCTGGGCACGGTCCTGGCGGCGAACGCCTCGGGCGAGGCCCGGGTGAAGAGCGAAGGTGGCGCCATCCTGATCACCGCCACCTTCAAGAACCTGCCTCCAGCCTCTTCCTTCGGCGGGGAATTCCTGACCTACGTCCTCTGGAGCGTGTCACCTGAAGGGCGTCCAACCAACCTGGGAGAAGTCCTCCTCGAGCGCGGGCGCGGAAAGGTGAAGGTCACGGAGAAGCTCCAGACCTTCGGGCTTGTGCTGACCGCCGAACCCTACTTCGCCGTCACCCAGCCCAGTGACGTGGTGGTCATGGAGAACGCGACCCGCAGGGGCTCTGTGGAGCAGTTCGAGTTCATCGACGCCAAGTACGAACTGCTGAAGCGCGGCCAATACACCCTGAATCTGGACGCCATGGCGCCCCTGGTCATGGATGACAAGACGCCCTTTGCCGTCTACCAGGCCCGCAACGCGGTCCGGATCGCCCGCGCCTCGGGTGCCCCGTTCTATGCTCCGGAGGCCTACGGCAAAGCGGCCAGCTACCTCGCGGAGGCCGAGATCAGGGACGGCTCGAAGAAAGCGCGGATCATCTCTGCCAGGGAGGCGGTCCAGAGATCCGAGGATGCGCGCCTGATCGCCATCCAGAAACAGGGGGTCGAGGCCGTCGCCATGGAACGGAAGGCGGCTCAGGACAGGCTGGAGGCCGCCAACAGGCAGACCGCCCAGGCCACGGCCGCCGCTGATCTGGTCCGCAAGGAGAGCAAGATGACCGAGCTGGAGAACCGCACCCTCCGGGCCACCAACGAGGGGCTGTGGACCGTGAACAAGGGTCTGGAATCCAAGAACGAAGGCCTGCAGACCAAGAACGAGGGGCTCCAGGATCGACTGATGGAGCAGCTCAGCGCCGTCCTCCAGACCAAAGTCACCGCCCGCGGATTGATCGTCAACATGTCCGGCGTGCTGTTCCAGAACGGCAAGGCGATCCTGTTGCCCGCCGCGCGCGAGAAGCTGTCCAAGATCGCTGGCATCCTCTCGACCCACAAGGGACTCAAGATCGAGGCGGAAGGCTTCACGGACAGCAAGGGCACCGAGGCCGCCAATCAGCGGCTGTCCGAGCAGCGCGCGGAGAACACCCGCAACTACCTGGTGCAGCAGGGCGTTCCAGCCGAGGCCATCAGTTTCAGGGGCTTTGGAGAAGGGAACCCCATCGCCACCAACGACACGGAAGCCGGCCGCCAGGAGAACCGGCGGGTGGAACTGGTCGTGTCGGGTGAAGGGCTCATGACCTCCAAGGTCGTGGCCTCCCATTAAGGCCCGGGGTGTTTCGGCCCAGCCCCTCAAGGAAAGAAACTGGCCGCCCCGCGGCTGACGAGGAGAAGGCGGCGTGTTTGCGGAAATCAATGGCATTCGGATGGCCTACACAGATGAAGGCGAGGGCAGTCCAATCCTCTTCATCCACGGATTCCCCCTGAACCGGAGGGCCTGGTCCGGCCAGGTGGAGGCCTTCAAGCCCAGGTTCCGGGTCATCGTCCCGGACCTGCGGGGATTCGGAGAAAGCGGCTCCTCTGAAGGAGCCGTGACCATGGGCCGCTTCGCGGATGACATCCGGGCCCTGATCCAGCACCTCGGCCTGGGCCAGGTCATCCTCGTGGGCCACTCGATGGGGGGCTACATCGCCCTGGCTTTCGCGAAAGCCCATCCCGCCCAGTTGAGGGGGTTGGTCCTGGTCGGCACGAAGGCCGGCATGGATTCGCCGGAGGCTGCGAAGAGCCGCCGGGCGTCTGCCGCAAAGGTCCAGCGGGAAGGTCCACTGGCGTTGGTCGAAGCCATGGCGGCGAGCATGCTTTCCGGTCCTGACGCCGGTGGCCGGAGGGTGGCAGCGGTCCGGGCCTGCATGGTTCCCGCCAGTACCGAGGGCATCACCGGTGCGCTGCTCGGCATGGCCATGCGGCCCGATTCGTGGGATGTGCTCGACGCCCTCCGCGCGCCGACCCTGGTTGTGGCGGGAGCCGAGGACGCGGTCATTCCCCCCGGCGAATCGGAAGCGCTGGCCAAGGCCATTCCGAATGCCCACCTGAGGCTCATCCCCAAGGCAGGGCACCTCGTCGCAGTGGACCAGAGCGCAGCATTCAACGTGGTGTTGCGGGAATGGCTGGCGGGGGCCTGCCAGGACCAGCGGCAGGAGGGCATCTGACGCGCCTGGACGAGGTTCCGCATGTTTCTGATTCCCTTCTCTGGAGGCGCCATGCGCAAACCTGAGCAGGTGGCCTCCACGCTTCTGGGTAGGCCCTACGAAACCCTGGATGAACGCGCGAAGAAGGTGGCGCAGCACATCGCGGTGGGGCGGGCCATCTCGAGGGATGTCACCCAGGACTACGACGTCGAAACCTCCTTCGGACAGCGCGCGGCCGACAAAGTGGCGACCTTCGGGGGCTCCTGGACCTTTGTCGGCCTCTTCGCGGCCGTCATGGCGGCCTGGGTGGGGGTCAACGCCTACCTCCTGATGAGCCGGGGGAGGACCTTCGATCCCTATCCCTACATCCTGCTCAACCTGTTCCTGTCGATGCTGGCCGCCATCCAGGCCCCCGTCATCCTCATGTCCCAGAACCGGCACTCGGAGCGGGACCGCCTCAACGCCGAGCACGACTACGAAGTCAATCTGAAGGCCGAGATGGACATCCGGCTGCTGCACGAAAAGCTCGACCGGCTGCGGGAGCAGCAGTGGGAGGAACTGCTGGCGATCGAGAAGGAGCAGCTGGCCATTCTGTCCGGTCTGACCCAGAAGGAGGTCAGTCCCTCATGAGCCGCAGCTACAGGGGGCTGAGCCTGGAAGCCTGTCGGGGCCATCTCCTGGGGCCTTGGGTCCTGGCATTCCCGCTGCTCTGCACGGCCTGCGCCCGGCTGCCGGACCTGAGGTATCTGAAGGAGCCCCTCAACACCCCTTCCACCCCGAGGGTGGTGGATGGCCAGGGTGTGCTGAGCGAGCGCGAGGCGGCCTCCCTGCTCGCCCGTCGGCTCGGCCGCACCAAGGTCGATGCCAAGTATCTCGCGGGCCTGGAGGAAGCGGCCACGGGGCGGCCCCTGATCGCGGGCAATAAGGTGACGCTGCTCTTCGACGGGCCCATGACCATCGCGGCCATGATGGAGGCCGTCTCGCGGGCCAGGGACTCCATCAATCTGGAGACCTACCTCTTCGATCAGGACCCCCTGGGCCTGAAGTTCGCCGATCTGCTGATCGCCAAGCAGGCAGAGGGCATCCAGGTGAGCATCATCTACGACTGTGTGGGAACGCTGGGCACCCCCCAGGCGTTCTTCGACCGCTTGCAGAAGGCTGGCATCCGGCTCCTGCCCTTCCAGCCCGTGAGTCCGCATCACAAGCTCCTGGGATGGCGCATCAACAACCGGGACCACCGGAAGATCCTCGTCGTGGATGGCAAGGTGGCCTTCACGGGAGGGGTCAACATCACCTCAAGCTACGCACGGAGCTCGCTGTTCCGCTCCGGCCGGAAGGCGAAGGCTGGAGCCGTGGGATGGCGGGATACCCACCTCCAGATTGAAGGACCCGCCGTGGCCGCCCTCCAATGGATGTTCCTGGACAACTGGGCCAGCCAGGAGGAAGGCGAGCTGCCGCCACGCGACTACTTCCCGCCCCTGGCCCAGGCGGGCGACAAGGTCCTGCGGGTGCTCAGCAGCCAGCCGGGGAGCAATCACGAGATCTTCAAGGCCTATTTCGTGGCCATCCAGGGGGCCAGGACCTCGATCCACATCACCTCGGCCTATTTCGTGCCGGATGTCCAGATCTCGAAGGCCCTGCATGATGCAGCACGACGGGGCGTGGACGTGAAGATCATCCTGCCCAGCGTCTCCGACAGCTGGCTGACCTCCCATGGCTCGCACTCGTTCTACCAGGACCTGCTGGACGCTGGCGTGAGGATCTACGAGCTGAAGACGTCGGTCCTGCACGCCAAGACCGCCGTCATCGATGGCGCCTGGTCCACGGTGGGTTCCACCAACCTGGACACGCGCAGCTTCCTCCACAACAAGGAGGTGAACGTGGTGGTTCTGGGCGACGCTTTCGGCCGGGAGCTGGAGGGCGCCTTCCAGGATGACCTGAAGGATTCCGAGGAGATCACGCCAAAGAAGTGGAAGCGGCGATCCTTCCTTCAGCGGTTCAAGGAGTGGTGCGCGCGGCTGGCCTCCTATTGGTTATGAGTGCCTTCCCTCTCGGCACCGCCTCCGGCCATGCGCGAGGCATCAAGCCATCTGCGGTGCATCCCGCCCGGTTTCACCGCGGCGTCATCGCGTTTTGGCGGACGCTCTAACATGGGAGGAGACTCAGGATGCTCCGACACCAAGCCGCAGGACCCGGCCTTCCCCATTCCACACCCTCAGCGGACCCCATCGGCGAGGTCGTGGCCAGGCTTGAAGCCGCGTCCGGGAAGGGCGCGCGCTGGCTCAGGGGCTATGGGAAAAGCAAGGTGCGGCTGGACCCGCTCTATCCTGCGGCCCTGCCGCTGATCCCNNCCCGGACGCAGATCGTGTGCGGGGACCTGTTTCAGGTGCCCTGGCCCCCCTGCTCGGTGGTAACGGCCCTGGACGTGCTTCACTACCTGCCCGCCGAGCGCCAGCGCGCTTTGCTCTTCAGGATCGGCGCGCACCTCCCGGAGGGCGGCAGGCTCCTGCTCCGGGTGATGGATGCCCAGGTGGGGGGGATGGCGATCCTGACCCGCCTCGTCGAACAATTGGCCGTTGGCCTCCGGTGGAACCTGGCGCCCTGCGTCCATTGGCGGCCTCTTGCCGACCTTCGGGCCGATCTGGTCGAGGCTGGTTTCAGCCTGCAGCCTGCAGCCGGGACCACCAGAGCCATGGCCGGGAATCAGCTCCTCCTCTGCGAAAAGACATCGAGGTCCGGGCGCGGTCCGGCTCCATCGAATTGAAGGGAGGAATCCCTCGGCTTGATGGGACAGCCCGGATCGGCACCGGTCTGGCTGGGGTCAAGTCGAAAGGATCGAGCACCTTCCAGCCTGGCATGGAATCCGCTCATTGACAGATCCTGCTGGCGATCATCCCTCGCGGAAGGTCTGCAGATCAGATCAGCGCAGGCACTCACCGGGAGGTAGACGAGATGGCATCCATCGGACTCATCAATCTGGGCATTCTGCCCTTGCTCCTCGAGGCCTATGCGCCGCATGACCAGCGCGAGCCGGAATCGGGAGGGCAGCAGCAGGAGCAGGATGCCAAGGCGGGAGCGCCCCAATCGTCCAGGCCCGGGCAAGGAGAGAACAGGGCGCGCCGATCGCGGTGAATTCCTGCACAAGGACTGGGTCGGGAGTTCCGCAGGGCCGCTGGCCCACCGCCCCCTGGCCCGGCTGAAACGACAGCACCGAATGCCTGAAATGGTGGCCCGCATGATCAATGTGCGGCACCTGCNNCGGCCACGGCCCAGATTCGCATCGGTGTGGATCTCCCATCGATCCACATCCGCATCGCGCCGGACGCCCCGCCACCGCCCCAGCTGGAAGTCCGGAGGCACCGTCCGAGCCGGAACCACCGGTGGATCGCCGGGTACTGGGATCGCCGGGATGACCGCTGGGCCTGGGCTCCGGGGCGCTGGGAACGGCCCTCCCGGCGCGGATCGAGCTGGATCGCGGCGCGCTACCAGCGCGAGGGCGAGGCCTACCGCTACGAACCGGGTCACTGGTCCCACCAGAGGATGGTCGAGGGAGACGACTACACCCGCTGGCATCGGGACCACGGCCGGGGATCAGAAGGGCGTGGCGACCGGAAAAGAGACCATGATCGGGGCGACCGTCGCCCGGATTGATGGATCTTGCACCTAAAGCAGAAGGCGCAGGGCAGGGGG
>DPRT01000115.1:0-18021 GCA_003538615.1 Holophagaceae bacterium
TGTCTACCAATTTCACCACGCGGGCACGTGGAACAACCATCATCTCCCAAAGCGCGGACCCGGTCAATGTCCCGTTTTGCGGGAGATGGACCTACTGCTTCGAGGGCGCGTGTGCCGGGGCCGGGATGGGTGCGGGGGCGGCCGGTGCCGGAGCCGTGACCGCGGGCTTGTCGGCGGTCTTCTCCAGGACGGAGCGGTTGCTGCGGATGATCAGCACTTCGATGAAGAGCGTGGTGCCGAGGAACCCCGCCGCCAGCCAGTAGGTGGCCTTGGAGAGGAAGGGCGTGGCGCCCTGGGCGCCGAAGGCGGAATTCGCGCCGCCGCCGCCGAAGGAGGCGCCGAGGCCGCCCTTGGTGCCGGGCTGCAGCAGGATCGCCCCGATGAGCAGGACACCGAAAAGGATCAGAAGCGCGAGGGCGAGGCCATTCATGGAAACTCCGAACCATCTAGTCTGTCATGCCCGGACGTTTACATCCAGAGCCCTGTGAGGCTGGTGGCCTGGAGGGCACGGTGGACGGCCTGGGCCCGTTCCACCAGGCGGATGAAGTCCGAGGGCAGCAGGGCCTGGGGGCCATCGCTCAGGGCCTTCTCAGGGTTGCAGTGGGTCTCCACCAGCAGGCCGTCGGCGCCCGCGGCCACGCCGGCCAGGCCGCAGGGGATCACGAGATCCCGGCGCCCCGTGGCGTGGCTGGGATCCACCATCACGGGCAGGTGCGTGAGGGCCTTGGCCGCGGGGACGACGCTGACATCCAGCGTGTTGCGGGCGTGGTCGGACCAGGTGCGGATGCCCCGTTCGCAAAGGACCACATTCCGGTTGCCCTCGCCCAGCACATATTCCGCGGCGTAGAGCCATTCCTCCAGGGTGGCGGAGGGGCCCCGCTTGAGCAGCACGGGTTTTCCGCAGCGGCCCGCGCGCCGGAGGAGCGCGAAATTCTGCATGTTGCGGGCGCCGATCTGCACCATGTCGGCGCTGCGCTCCACGTCGTCGAAGGTCTCGACCTCCGTGGCTTCGGTGACGATGCCCAGGCCGAATTCCGCACGGACCTCCTCCAGCAGGCGCAGGCCCTCCAGCCCCAGGCCCTGGAAGGCGTAGGGGCTGGTGCGGGGCTTGAAGGCGCCCGCCCGCAGCAGCTTCACGCCGGCCTCGGCCACATAGCGGGCCACGGTGAAGAGCTGCTCGCGGCTTTCCACGCCGCAGGGGCCGCCCACCAGGGCCAGGTCCGGCCCGCCGATCCTCACGCCGCGGACGTCCACCACCGTGCGTCCCGCGGCGGCATCGGCGCTGGCGAGCTTGTAGGGGCTGGTGATGGGGACGACGCGCCGCACGCCCGCCATGGGCTCGATGCGGTCGGGTTTCAGCGCCCTGGAGGCATTGGGCGCCACGATGCTGAGGGCCTCCGGTGTCTCGTTCACCTGGCTGCGGACACCCGCGGACTCCAGCAGGGCCAGAACCTCCCCGACCTGTTCCCGGGTCGCGGAAGGGTGCATAAGGATGAGCATGGGGCCTCGCAGCGAAGGCTCATTCTAGCCCCCGGCCCCCGGCCTGTCTGGACAGGGGGCCCCTCGGCACCCAGACTTGGGCCCGGAGGTTCCCATGCGGCGCGCGCTCCCTGCATTCCTCGCCCCCCTGCTGCTGGTCTTCGGCTGCACGCGCCCCGAGGTGGAAGCCTTCCGGCAGCGGCCCCGGCCCGTGGTGGTGACCGTGAGCCTGCCTGCGCAGCTGGCGGATCGCGAGGGCTTCCAGCAGGAATACGCCTCGGCCCTGCGGGCCCGGCTGGCCACCCGCGTGGTGGTCGTGCCGGGCGGCGTGAAGCCGCCGGTGGACGCCGTGGAGCTGCAGGTGGACATCCGCGACATCAGCCAGCCCTCGGGCCAGCCCACCGCCGCGGCGGTGGGGGTCGCCACGGGCGTCACCGTGGGCGTCCTCAGCGCGGCCTCGGGGAACCGGGGCTGGGGTGTGGTGGATGGGCTCTTCTGGGGGCTGTGGGCCGGTTCCCACGCAGCCATGCATCAGGAGCGCACCCGGGACCGCCTCGGCTACCGGCCCCAGGTTGTGCGGGCCCAGGTGCGGCTGATGCAGCCCGGCAACCCGGAGCCCCTCTGGGTCGAATCCATCGAACCCATCGAGGTGGTGGAGGCCATGGATCCTCTGCCGCCGGGTCTGCGCGATGATGACGGTCGCATTCGCGAGGAGGAGGCCAAGGGCTTCGCCCGGGTGGCCGTGCAGAAGCTGGCGGCCTATTTCCAGTGGGCGCGGTCCTCGGAGCAGCGGTTCTACGAGGGCCCTGCGGCGAAGAAGGACGAGGCTCCGCCCCCGCCAGCGGACCCAGTGCGGGAGCCCGAGAAGCATTGATGGAAGCCCGCCTCCTGCGCTGTCCGGGCTGCGGGGCGTCCGTGCTTCCGGACGCCCCCCAGTGCCCCTACTGCCGGGCCCAGCTGGCCACGGTGGCCTGTTCCGGCTGCTTTGCCCTGGCGCCCCTGTCCGCGGAGCACTGTCCATCCTGCGGCGCGGCTCTGGCTCCGCGGAAGGCCGCCGCCTCCGCCGGCAGCCCCTGTCCGGCCTGCGCGGAACCCCTGGCCGCATCGCGCATCGGGGACCTCGAGGTGCAGGACTGCCGGGTCTGCGGCGGACTGTGGCTGGACCGGGCTGTGTTCGAGGAGCTGGGTGCCGCCCGGGAGCGCCAGGGCGCCGTGCTGGGCGCCCTTCCCGCGCCGGCCGCACCTCGGGCGACCCCCCTGGGCGAGGTGCAGTACCGTCCCTGCCCGGCCTGCAGCCACCGCATGAACCGCGTGAACTACGCGAAGCGTTCGGGCGTGGTGCTGGATGTCTGCAGACATCACGGTCTCTGGTTCGACAAGGATGAGCTTCGCCGGTTGCTGGCCTTCATCGCGGACGGCGGCCTGGAGCGGGCCCGCGAGCGGGAGCTCGGGGAACTGAAGGAGGCCAGGCGGGCGGTCGCGCCGATTCCGCGGCACCCGGCTTCATCCCATGAATTCGGACAGCAGATGAATGACGCGGGGCGCTGGCTCACCGCCGCCGGGCTGGTGGGGCTGGCCATGGAGGTGGCGGGGCTGTTCCTGGACGGGGACTGATCAGCCCGCCTGCTTCACCAGGGTGGCGAACTTGGCGGGGTCCAGGCTGGCGCCGCCCACCAGGCCGCCGGCCACTTCGGGGATGTCCAGCAGCTCGGGGAAGTTCTCGGGGGTGACGCTGCCGCCGTAGAGGACCGGCACCGGGCCGATGTTCGGGTCCATGAGGGTGCGGACCTTGGCCTGGATGAAGGCGTGGGCCTCGCGGATCTGGGCCACCTCCGCCCGCAGGCCCGTGCCGATGGCCCAGACGGGCTCGTAGGCCACCCAGAGGGGCGTGGGGCCGGTGCGGGCCAGGATGGAGAGCTGCCGGTCGAGGACGTCCAGCGTCCGGCCCTGCTGGCGCTCCTCCAGGGTTTCGCCCACGCAGAGCAGGGGCAGCAGGTTCCACGCCCGGGCGGCGGTCACCTTGGCCACCAGGGCCTCGTCGGTCTCCCCGAAGAGCTGGCGCCGCTCGCTGTGGCCCAGGATCACGCCCGAGCAGCCCACGTCCTGCAGCTGGGCCATGGAGATCTCGCCGGTGAAGGCCCCCTTGGGATCCGCATGGCCGTTCTGCCCGAACACGCGGACCTGGCGGCTCCGGAAGCTGTCGGCCACGGGCCGGATGAGGTGGAAGGGGGGGGCGATGGCCGTGGTCACCGAGGGGGAGGCCACGTAATCCGCCAGAAAGGCCTCGCAAAAATCGCGAGCCTGGTCGGACAGGAAATTCATCTTCCAGTTGGCGACAACGAAGCGCATGGGTGGGGCCCTCGGCGAGCAGCTTCCAGCTGTCGGCTGTCGGCTGGGATGGGAGATGATGCAGCAGTCTACCTGGAAAGGGCGGCCACGCCCGGCAGCTCCAGGCCGCTGAGGAACTCCAGGCTGGCGCCGCCGCCGGTGGAGACATGGGACATGCGNNAGGGTTCCGGCGGCGTACGAGGCCATCTCGAACACGCCCATGGGCCCGTTCCAGAGCAGGGTCTTCGCGGCGCGGATCTCGGCGGCATAGGCAGCCACGGTCTCGGGGCCGATGTCCAGGGCCATGCGGTCGGCGGGGATGTTCTGGTCCACGGTGATGGCGCAGTCCGCGTCCTCCTTGAACTGGTCGGCGGCCACATGGTCCAGGGGCAGCAGCAGGCGGGTGCCCTTGGCCTCGGCCTGCTTCAGCAGGTCCAGGGCCAGGTCCAGCTTGTCCTCCTCGCAGAGGCTCTTGCCGATCTCGAACCCCTGCGCCTTGAGGAAGGTGTAGCTCATGGCGCCGCCGATGAGGATGGCGTCGGCCTTGCCGAGGAAGTTCTGGATGAGCTCGATCTTGTCGCTCACCTTGGCGCCGCCGAAGATCACCACCAGCGGCTTGTCCGGGTGGTCTGTCACCTTGCCCAGGGCCTTCAGCTCCTTCTCCATGAGGAAGCCCGCGGCCACGCGGTCCTTGGAGAAGTGCGGCACCATGCCGCTGACCGAGGCGTGGGCCCGATGAGCCGCGCCGAAGGCGTCGTTCACGTAGGTGTCCGCCAGCTTCGCCAGGCTGGCGGCGAAGTCCTCCTTGTTCTTGGTCTCGCCCTTCTCGAAGCGGAGGTTCTCCAGCAGCAGGACCTGACCCGGCTTCAGGGCGGCGGCCTCGGCCTCCACGGCCTCGCCGTTCACGTAGCTGGCCAGGCGGCAATCGAAGCCCTGCTCCTTCAGCCAGGCGGCCACGGGCGCAGCGCTGAAGGCGGCCTCGAAGCCCTTGCCCTCGGGGCGGCCCAGGTGAGAGGCCAGCACCACCGAGGCGCCGCCGTCCAGCAGGCACTTCAGGGTGGGCAGCGTCTCTCGGATCCGGGTGGCGTCCGTGATGCGGCCCTCTTTCAGGGGCACATTGAGGTCCGCCCGGAGGAAGACCCGGTGCCCCTTGACGTTGAGATCCCGCACCGACTGGAAGCCCATGGCTGCTCCTTGCGAATGGAAAGCCCCATTCTGACGGAGGATACCGCTGCCGGCTATCCGTCCGCCGTCACCACGCTCTTTCGAAGATGCCGATCCACCTCGGGCTGTCCTCGGTGAAGGCTCCGCCGCCATAGGTGCCCATGACGCTCCGGAGGCGGAGCCCGGCGCGGACGGCCATCTCCTGGAGCGCGGCGGGATGGTAGAGCCGCACGCTCTCCATGGCTTCGCGGGTATCGCCGGTGTCGAGATGGGTGAGCACCATGCGCTTCACGAGGCGGTCGCCCTCCATGGCCCGGCGGCTCAGGACCCTCACCCCGGCGCGTTCCAGGGTGTCCTCGGGGACCAGGGTGCGGGCCACCAGCTCGGCGTTCATGTAGTCCATCACCAGCACGCCACCGTGGCGGAGGAGGTGCCCGAGGCGCAGCATCAGTGCGTGATTCTGTTCATCGGAGAAGTAGCCGAAGGGCGTGAACCAGAGGCAGATGCCGGAGAGGGCGCCATCCTTCACCGGCAGGGCCCTCATGTCGCCGCGCAGCAGCCAGGGCCGCAGGGCAGAGGGGGCCATGCGAAGCAGGGCGGATGAGAGGTCCATGCCGAAGGCCAGGGGGTTGGCCCGCCGCAGGATCTCCAGGTGCCGCCCGGCGCCGCAGGCGAGATCAAGGACGGGCCCTTCGCCCAGCTCCGGGGCCACGCGCAGGGCCCGGCTCACGGCCAGGCGGGCCTCCTCCGCGTCCCGATGGGCGTAGAGCCGGGCATAGTCCTCGTCAAACCACGCTTCGAACCACTCAGCCAAGGCAGCGCCCTTTGAAAAGCCCAGAGTATCCACCCAAAGGCGACCGGGGGCCGCCGGCGGAGGAGAAATCCCGGCTCGGCTACAATGGAATCTGCAAAGGAAGCCCATGCAACGCCCCGAACGCCTTGAAGACCAAGTCCATTTCCTGCTTTCCACGCTGGTGCAGCGCGAGCTCCGGGATCCGGAGCTGGGCTTCCTGACCCTCACTGCGGTCCGCCTGTCGCCGGACCGCAGCGTGGCCAAGGTGTACTTCACGGTGCTGCCCGCCAACGGCGGCGACCAGGAAGCCCAGGAGGGGATCACGCGGAAGGCCCTGGGCCGCGCCGCAGGCTTCCTGCGCACCCAGCTCGCCACCCGCCTCAAGATGAAGCGGGTGCCCGAGCTGAGGTTCTTCCCGGACAGCACCCTGAACGCGGGAAACCACATGGAGACCCTGCTGTCGGAGATCGAGCAGGAGCGGGCCGCTAGGCCCGCGGATCCTGATGCCGCTGACACTGCGGAAGCCTGAATGGTCGAGTCCGGCATCCACCTCGTCCACAAGGCCGTGGGTCAGAGCAGTTTTGACGTGATCCGGGGTTTCAAGCGCCGGGCCTTCGAGGCCGGGCAGAAGAAGCTGGCCCTGGGCCACGGCGGCACGCTGGACCCCTTCGCGGATGGCCTGCTGCTGGTCCTGGCGGGCCAGGCCACGCGACTCATGGAGCTGATGCATCCGCTGCCCAAGACCTATGTGGCGGAGGTGGCCTGGGGCGCCGAGACCGATACCTGCGATCTGCATGGGAAGGTGATCTCGGCCTCGGAGGCGCGGCCGTCGCAGGCGTCCCTGGAGGCGGCCCTGGCGCCCTTGCTGGGCTGGACGGACCAGGTGCCGCCGGCCACCAGCGCCAAGAAGATCGATGGCGAGGCCGCCTACAAGAAGGCCCACCGGGGCGAGGACGTGGTGATGAAGCCCTGCCGCGTCTTCCTGCTGTCGGCCCGGTGGATCAGTCACGATCTTCCGCATCACAGCACCTTGGAACTGACCTGCCGGGGCGGCTACTACGTGCGCAGCCTGGCCCGGGATCTCGGTCGCGCCCTGGGCTGCGGCGCCCACCTGACGGCCCTCCACCGCACGGCCATCGGCCCCTGGCGCGATCCCGGCGAAGGCCAGGAGCGCCTGCTCACCGGCGCGGACCTGCTGCCCTGGTGCCCGTCGCGGCTGCTGACGGACGAGGAGGCCGGGCACCTGAGCCACGGCAGGGTCATCCCCGTGGGCGAAGCGGTCCCCCCTGCCTGGGTCATGCCCGAAGGCTTCCCTGATCCCGGCGCGCCGCTGAGGGCCTTGCATGCGGGGCGTCTCGTGGCACTGCTCAAGCCCGCCGAGGAGGGCCTGCGGACCTTCGCCAACCTGCGGGGCGGACTCTAGGACTTCTTTTCCGGCTGGATCGCGGTCTTGTCCGGCGCTTCAACCCACTCCGAGTGCAGGTGGACGGGCTTCGCCTTGCCCCTCAGCCGCAGGTTCAGCATCTCGACGAGCAGCGAGAAGGCCATCGCGAAGTAGACGTAGCCCTTGGGGATGTGCATGCCGGTGCCCTCGCCCACGAGGGTGGTGCCGATGAGGAGGAGGAAGCTGAGGGCGAGGATCTTCAGCGTCGGATGGGTTTCGACGAAGTCGCCGATGGGCTTGGCGGCCAGCATCATCACGCCGACGGAGATGATGACGGCGGTGACCATGACCGCGAGATCCCGGGCCATGCCCACGGCGGTGATCACCGAGTCCAGGGAGAAGACGATGTCGAGCAGCATGATCTGGATCAGCACCCCGGAGAACGAGGGGGCGATCTTCTTCACGGATTCGCCTTCGATGCCCTCGAGCTTGTGGTGGATCTCGTGCGTCGCCTTGGCGATCAGGAAGAGGCCGCCGCCGAGGAGGATGAGGTCCCGCCCCGAGAAGCCGTGGCCCATGACCTGGAACAGCGGGTTCGTGAGCCTCACGATCCAGGCGATGGACATGAGCAGCAGGATGCGCATGCCCATGGCGAGCAGCAGGCCGGTCTGCCGGGCCTTGGCCTGCTTCTCCGCGGGGAGCTTCCCGGCCAGGATCGAGATGAAGATGATGTTGTCGATGCCCAGGACGATCTCGAGGACCGTCAGCGTCAACAGGGCGATCCAGGCCTCGGGATTGGTCATCCAGCTCATGGGGGCATCTCCGGGATATCGGCAGGCGGAAAGGCCCCATCCTAGCCTGGGTGGCTTCCGGAGGCCTAATCCTGGACGGGCACCCGCGCCGCGAGGTCATCGAGGACCTTGAGCATGTGCTGGCATTCCTCGCAGCTGGTGTGGGGGGTGCCGCAGGGGAAGCCATCGCTCTGCATGCCGAGGCAGCGGGGCTGCTGGATGAAGCGCACCAACTCGGCCATGAGGCCGGAGACCTTGATGCGGAGGGGGCTGTCCGGGATCTCCCGGAGGGCCATGACGAGCTTCCATTCCTCAGCGTTGAGGGTGGTCTGGATGGCGGTGTCCGTCATGGCTGCCTCCTGGGAGATGCCGGGCGTTACTTCTCGAGCGCTTCCACGGACTTGATGCCCCAGGCGAAGGCCTCCTCGTTCAGGGGGATCAGGGCGCACTTGTCCTTCAGGGCCACGCGGATGGCCGTGAGCAGGGTCTCCTTGGGGAAGATCTGCGTGGCGGCCTGGAGGGCGCCCAGGGCCACGATGTTCTTCACCACGGCCTTGCCCAGGTCGGTGGCGATGCCCGTGAAGGGCACGGGGAACATCTTGATGCTGGGATCCAGCACGGGGGGTTCCGTGACCACGGAGCTGTCGTAGATGACGTAGCCGCCCTTGCGGACCGTGGGGCCGAACTTGACGAGGCTCGGCGTGTTGAAGGCGATGAGCACCTGGGGATCGGGGGAACCGGGGTTCAGCACCTCGTCCTTGGCCACGTGGACGTCCGCGTAGGACGTGCCACCGCGGCTCTCGGGGCCGTAGCTGGGGATGTGGGTGGCGTCGAAGCCTTCGTTGATGGAGGCGCGGGCGATGAGCATGGCCGCGGTCTGGGCGCCGTCGCCGCCGGAGCCGGCCAGCTTCAGCGAGATGTCCAGCGGGTCGAGGTGGACGGGGAAGCCGTCGCAGGCGCGCACGGGATGCTCATAGGTGGCTCCCGCGAGGCTGAGGAGCTTCTCGCCCTTGAAGCAGGGCGGGTTGCGCTTGAACCAGGGCTCGACGGTGGCGTCCTTCTTCACGCCCAGGGGATACACGGGCTCCATGCACTCCTTGACCCACTTGGCGGTGGCCTCGGGGTCCATCTTCAGGTGGGTGGGGCACTCGGCCAGCACCTCGATGAAGGAGTAGCCGCGGCCTTCCATCTGGAGCTTGAGGGCCTTCTGGATGGCCTTCTTCGCCTTGATGCGCTGCTTGGCGTCGAAGAGGGCCACGCGCTCCACGTAGATGGGGCCGTCGAGGCCCGCGATGAGCTCGGCCATCTTCATGGGCTGGCCGTTGTACTCGTTGCGGCCCGAGGGGCTGGTGGAGCTGGTCTGGCCCATGAGCGTGGTGGGGGCCATCTGGCCGCCGGTCATGCCGTAGATGGCGTTGTTGATGAAGATGACGGTGATGGGGGCGCCCAGCTGGGCCGTGGCCACGGTTTCCGCGAGACCGATGGAGGCCAGGTCGCCGTCGCCCTGGTAGCTGATGACCACGCTCTCGGGGTTGGCGAACTTGTGGCCCAGGGCCACCACGGGCGCGCGGCCGTGGGCGGCCTGGCTGTTGCCCACATCGAAGTAGTAGTAGAGGAACACGGAGCAGCCCACGGGGCTGATGGCCACCGTGCGGTCCTGGATGCCCAGCTCGTCGATGGCTTCCGCCAGGTACTTGTGGGCCAGCCCGTGGCCGCAGCCGGGGCAGTAGTGGGTGGCGTGGCCCTTGAGGCCCTCGCCGTGGGAATGGCGCTCGAACTTGTCGTAGAAGACGCTGGCCTTGCTCATGCGAGCACCTCCTTCTGACCCAGGACCCGGGTCATGATTTCACTCTGCTGGGGCAGGACACCGCCCATGCGGCGGACGTTCTCGAGCTCGGGGAACTGGCGGACGCCCGCCTTGCTGAGGGCGAGGCGCACCTCATCCTCCAGCTGGCCGGCGCTGGCTTCCACCACCACGAGGCGCTGGGCGCCCTTGATGGCGGCCTTCAGGTCCTCCACGGGGAAGGGCCAGAGGGTGATGGGCCGGAAGAGGCCGGCCTTGANNGTTGTGGGCTTCGAGATCCGACTCGGTGAGGAAGATCGAGGAGATGAGGTTCTTGCGGTGCATGGCGTCGCCGTAGACCGCCCACTTGGGGATGCCGGGCTTGATCATGGTCTCGGGCAGCTGCACCTTGCCGGTCATCTGGCCCAGGTAGCCGTCGCCCAGCAGGATCACGGGGTTGCGGTACTTGAAGCTCAGCTCGAAGGCGAGGATGGTGAGGTCCAGCATCTCCTGGGGCGTGGAGGGCGCCAGGGTGATGGCCTGGGTGTTGCCGTGGCCCAGGCCGTGGCAGGCCAGCTTGATGTCGGACTGCTCGGGGGCGATGTTGCCGAGGCCCGGCCCGCCGCGCATGACGTCCACGAAGACGCCCGGCAGCTCCGCGCCGATCATGTAGGACACGCCCTCCAGCATCAGGCTGAAGCCTGGCGAGGAGGTGAAGGTCATGGTGGGCAGGCCAGCGCCGGCGGTGCCGTACATCATGTTCACGGCGGCCACTTCGCTGACGGCCTGGATGAAGGTGCCGTCGAGCTTGGGCAGGAACTTGGCCATCAGCTCGGCGCCCTCGGTGGAGGGGGTGATGGGGTAGCCGTAGACGTGGCGGCAGCCGGCGAGGAGCGCGCCCAGGGCCGAGGCGTACGTGCCCTTGATGACCAGGGGCTCCGTGCGGGGCAGGGGCAGCACCTCGTTGGGGATGTCCACCGGGGTGGGGGCATCGCTGGGCTTCACGCCGAAGAGCTTGGCGGGATCCTCCAGCTCGAAGTCCTGGATCTCGCCTTCGTGGGCCGGGCGCAGGCCGTAGGGCTCGGGGCAGGCGTCCATGCACATGCCGCAGGCATTGCAGTTCGTCAGATCCAGCTCCACGGGCACCAGACCCGTCAGGGGGTTGATCTGGTCGCTGAGGGTGATGCAGTCCTTGGCGCAGGCGTCGAGACACCGGCCGCAGCCCTTGCAGTACTCCGGCAGCAGAAAGGGTTTGGGTCGTTCTTTGAGGGCCATGGAGACTCCATGCAGGGACGCAGGTCCTACTAGGGGGAAGTGTCAGGCCCGCCCCGTGTGCACGTGGTCACAAGCGGGCCGCGACGCAGACCGCCACCGACCAGGCGGTCGGGAATGGAGCGGGGGCCCGGCGGTCTGTGGGGGGCAGACCGGTTCAGTCCGGAATGGACCTACCGATCCCCCCAGTGCAGCTTCTGCTGGAGCAGGGCGAAGAAGTCGAGGCCGGGCTGCTGGAGCAGGGTGATGCGGGCCCCGGCCTGGCGCAGCCGCACCTGGTCCCCCGGCAGCAGCTGAAAACCCACCTGGCCATCCAGCGTGAGGTGGGCGTCCTCGGCTTCCTCCAGCGTGATGGTGATGGGCCGGGCGGCGGGCACCACCGTCGGCCGCAGGGTGAGCGTGTGGGGGCAGATGGGGGCGATGACGAAGGCCTCCAGGCTGGGATGCAGGATGGGGCCGCCCGCGGACAGCGAATAGGCCGTGGAGCCCGTGGGCGTGGCGACGATGAGCCCGTCCGCCTTGATGGGGCCTGCGTCCTGGTCCCCCACGCGCAGGCGCATGTCCATGATGCGGGCCAGGGCCCCCTTGGCCACGACGGCGTCGTTCAGCACGGTGTTCCGGGCCAGCAGCCCGCCGTCGCGCCAGAGTTCCGCTTCGAGCATGAGCCTCTGGTCCGGCACGAGGGCACCCGCCAGGAAGGCCTGCACGGCGGCAGCGGCGGCGGGGACGGGATGGGCGGTGAGAAAGCCCAGGGAGCCGAGGTTGATCCCCAGGATCGGCGTGCCCCGCAGGCCCACGCGCCGGGCTGCGTGGAGCAGGGTGCCGTCGCCCCCCAGCACCAGGCAGAGGTCGGCGGGAGGNNTAGGGTGGACCCCAGGTGTGGGGATTTGACCTTGGCCACGAGGATCAGTCGCTGGGGCATGGGATCACTCTAACGCTATCCTTGGGGCATGGCTTCCAAGCAGGCATCCTCCTCCACCCCTTCCCGCCGGTGGCTCGGCCGGGCGCTGTGGGCCCTCCTGGCCCTCGCCGCCGCCGGGGCAGCCGCACTGGCGGTGTCCTGGTCCGTGCTGTCCAGGGACGCCGACAGCTTCCTCACCATGTTCGCGATCCGCGTGCCCAAGACCATCACGAAGGTGCTGGATCAGAACGGCAACGTCATCGGCATCTTCGCCGAAGAGCACCGGGTGGTGATCCCCTACGGCGACATCCCCAAGGCCTTCGTCAATGCGCTGGTGGCCACGGAGGACACGGACTTCTGGGGCCACAGCGGCATTTCCGGGCGGGGCTTCGCCCGGGCCGGCGTGAACTTCATCACCAGCTTCGGCCGGCGCAGGGAAGGGGGATCGACCCTCACCATGCAGCTCATCCGCACCGTGACGGCCAAGCGCCAGAAGCGCCTGGACCGGAAGCTGAAGGAGATCATCCTCGCGCGCAAGCTGGAGAAGGCCTACTCCAAGAAGCAGATCATGGAGATGTACGCCAATGAGGTGTACTTCGGCGGCGGGCGCTACGGCATCGAGGCCGCCGCGGAGTTCTACTTCGGGAAGAGCGCGCCCCAGCTCAATGTGGAGGAGTGCGCCCTGCTGGCAGGGCTGGTCCAGAACCCGAACTGGTACAACCCCTACAATCCGGATCCCAAGGCCCGCGCCGCGGCGAAGTCCCGGCGGAACCATGTGCTGCTCCGCATGGTGAAGGAGGACTACCTCAAGGCGCCGGAGGCCAGCCTCCTCATCGACAAGCCCATCCGCCTGGCCCGGGAGAATGCCCGGGAAGAGGCCGTGGCGCCCTATGTGGTCGAGGAGGTGCGGAAATACCTCTATGAGAAATATGGCCGCGAGCAGGTGCTGAACGGCGGCCTGGAAGTGACGACCACCGTGAACAGCTTCTGGCAGGAAGCCGCCAACGAGGCCGTGCGGGCCGGCGTGAAGGCCGTGGACCGGCGCCGGGGCTTCCGCAAGGATGCCGTCCAGTTCGTGACGGACCCGGAGACCATCCAGCTGAGCGGCTGGAAGCGCTACTTCGAGGCCGGCGACAGCATCCGCGGCGTCATCCTCGGCTGGAAGGGCGGCAAGGCCCAGGTGCGCATCGGCAAAGGGCAGCTGGACGTCCCGGAGAGCGCCTTCGCCTGGGCGGGCAAGGACATCCAGAAGCTGCTGCCCCGGGGCGCTTCACCGCTGTTCATCGTGAAGGCCGCGGAGGACGGCACGCCCAAGGCGCTGGAACTGGACCAGGATCCCGCGGTGGAGGGCGCCCTCATGGCCGTGGATCCGAGGAACGGCGAGATCCGCGCCATGGTGGGCGGTTACGAGTTCAACCGGTCCAAGTTCAACCGCACCACCCAGGCCCTGCGCCAGGTGGGCTCCACCATGAAGGCCTTCGTCTACGGAGCCGCCTTCACCGCCGGGAAGACCCCCGCCTCCATGGTGGAGGATGTGCCCACGCGCTTCCTCGATACCGTGGATTTCCTCACGGTCACGAACCCGGATGGCACCTCGGACTTCAAGCCCCTGCGGGCCGGGGTGAAACCCTACGAACCCAAGAACTACGAGCGCGATTTCTGGGGCCCCATCCCCATCTGGGAGGCCATGCGGGATTCCCGCAACGTTCCCGCGGTGCGCACCCTGGATGAGACGGGGGTCCTTAACGTCATCGATTTCGCACGGAAATGCGGCATCACCGGCAGCATCCCCCCCTATCCCAGCATGGCTCTGGGCTCCGCCGACCTCACCCTGAAGGAGATGGTGCGCGGCTACGCCACCATCGCCAACGGCGGCCTTCAGGCGCCGCCGCCCTTCTTCATCAGGAAGGTGGTGGACCGCAACGGCCGCATTCTGGAGAGCCACAGCGGCGCCGCCAGCGAACAGGTGCTGGATCCCCAGAGCACCTACCAGCTCATCCAGTGCCTCCAGGGTGTGGCGACCAGCGGCACGGGCGCCAAGAGCAACGAGCTGAACTGGCCCGTGGCGGGCAAGACCGGCACCACGGATGACCACACGGACGGCTGGTTCATCGGCTTCTCCACCCGCGTGGTGTGCGGGGTCTGGGTGGGCCTGGACGAGAAGAAGACCATCTTCCGCGGCGCCGATGGCGCCAAGGTGGCGCTGCCCATCTGGATCGACTTCATGAAGGCGGCCCTGCCCACGACTGTCCGGGAGGAGTTCCAGGCCCCCGCGGGCATGGAGTGGGCGGACATCGACCGCTACACGGGCCTGCTGGCCACCGGCGCCACCACGGACCGGGTGCTGCCCCTGGCCTTCAAGCCGGGCACCATGCCGAAATCCGGCAGCGACGCGGAGGCCATCCAGAAGGTGAAGGAGGCCCGGGACAAGGCCAATGTCCAGCCCGTGGAGAACCGCATCTGGGGCCGGCCCAAGCCAGCGGAAGAGGCCCCGAAGCCCGTGGATCTGAACGCGACGGATCCGAATTCCTAGGGCGTGTCGCAGACCAGCATTTGTCACATAGGCACAAAACGAGGGCGCCACGGCGCCCTCGTTTTGTGCCTTGGACTGATGGCTGGAAGGGCGGCTACTTCTTCTTCCAGGGTCTCGGGGGCCGATCATCGGCGAATTTGGCCGAAGGCTTCTTGGGGCCAGGGCGATCCTCCCAGGTCTTGCGGGGGCCGGCGGGGGCACCGGGCTTGGGCTTCACGTAGGGGCGGGGCTTTTCGTCGAACTCGCTCCGGGGCTTGAAGCTGCCGTCGGGGCGGGTCTTGGAGAAGGCAGAATCAGGCCGGGGCGAATCGCCGCGGGCGGCGCTGCGTTCCGCGTAGCTGCGCTGGGGACGGGGGCCGCCCTCCTTGCGCTCGCGGGGATTGTCGAAGCGGGGCTTGGCCTTGCGCTCGGGCTCGTTGGGCAGGTCGAAGCCCGAAGCCTGGTCCGCCTGGACGAGGCCCAGCAGGCCCGCCACCAGACGCACGGGATCGGCATCCTTGAGCAGCTGGGTGGCCTGGTGGAGGAGCGCCGCGCTGGCGGAACCCTGGATGCCGTCCAGGAGCTTGGCGGCCTGGGCCTCGCGGATTTCCGCGGGGGTGGGCACGGCGCGCCAGTCCAGCTGGAGGCCGCCGCGGCGGCTCCAGGCCAGCAGGATGCGGCTTTCCTTCCAGCTCACCAGGGCGAGGCTGGAGCCCTTGGCCCCGGCCCGGCCCGTGCGGCCGCTGCGATGGATGTAGTTCTCCAGCTGTGTGGGAATGCCCACATGCACCACGAGGGGCAGGCCGCTGATGTCCAGGCCGCGGGCGGCCACGTCCGTGGCCACCAGGTAGCGCAGCTTGCCGTCCTTGAACTGGCCCAGGATGCGGGTGCGGGTGGCCTGGGCGAGGTCGCCGTGGAGGAAGGCCGCGGGCAGGCCCGAGACGGTGAGCTCTTCGGCCACTTCCTCGGTCTGGGCCTTGGTCTTGGTGAAGATCAGGGCGGCGCTGGGCTGGTCCAGCAGCAGCAGGTTCACGAGCGCGCGCACCTGCTGGTGGTCGGGCACGATCACGGGCGTGTGGGCGATGTCGGCATGGACGGCGTGCTCGCCGGCCTCGGCCAGCGTGATCTGCACGGGGTCCTTGAGGAAGCGCTTGGCCAGCTTGGCGATGGGGGCGGGCAGGGTGGCGGAGAACAGGTAGGTCTGGGGGCCCGCGGGCACCTTGGCCAGGATGGTCTCCACGTCTTCGAGAAAGCCCATGTTGAGCATCTCGTCGCACTCGTCGAGGACGATCATGCTCACGCGGCTCAGGTCCAGCGTCCCGCGGTTCAGGTGGTCCATGATGCGGCCGGGCGTGCCCACAACCACAGGCGAGCCCATCTGCAGGGCACGGATCTGGGGCGGGTAGGCCACGCCGCCCACCAGGGAGGCGATGGGCAGCTTGGGCACGAGGCTGTGCAGCTCGGCGCCCACCTGCTGGGCCAGCTCCCGCGTGGGGGCGAGGATCAGGGCCTGGGGATGGCGCTCGTCGCTGAGCCGATGCAGCAGCGGCAGGCCGAAGGCCAGGGTCTTGCCCGAGCCGGTGCGGCTCTGCACCAGCAGGTCGCGGCCTTCGAGGCCCGGCTTGAAGGTCTGGGCCTGCACGGGCATGGGGGTCTCGAAGCCGCGCTTGGCCAGGGCGGCCAACAGGGCTTCGTTGCAGCCGAGGGCTGCAAAGGTCGTATCACTCACTGGTATCTCCCGGGGCTATCCCTGCGCGAGTGTGCCGAAGTGGCAGTCTCTGTTGGCGGACAGCGCCAGCCGGGAGGGGCCCAAACGGCTATCATCTCCTGAAAAGCATTGAAAAACAAGGGTAAATCGCATGTCGTGCACGGTTGAACCGCAGCGCGGATCGGAACCGCGGGGGAAGCGGGGGCGTTAAGATCGCAGCATGTGCACGCTCCTCCTCATCCGCCACGGCATTGCTGAAGATCCCCGGCCCGGCCAGCGGGATGCGGATCGGGCCCTCACAGAGGAAGGCTGGGCCAAGACCCGTGCCGCCATGAAGGGCCTGGTGGCCCAGGGGTACGCGCCCACCCGGGGTTTCAGCAGCCCCTACCGGCGCGCCATGGAGACCATGGCCTGCCTCCAGGCAGCCGCGGGGGCCTTCCCCATGGAGACCTCCGTGGGCCTGATGCCCGATGGCCGCGTGTCCCTGGCGGACCTCTGGCTGCGGGGCCTGGCGGTCGAGGCTCCCGGCGGCAGGCTGGCNNTCATCCGCTGGGAGGATGGCGGCTGGCGCTTCGAGCGCCAGTTCCAGCCCTCGGAACTGAGGCACCACGCATGAGGCCCCAGCCCGCTTTCGCCACGCTGCCCTCGGGGCTGAAACTCCACTACCGCGTGCAGGGGAATCCGCAGGGGCCCTGGCTGGTGCTGCTGAACGGCCTGCTGTCGGACACCACCATGTGGGCGGGCGTATTGCCGGGACTGGCGGACCGCTACCGCNNGGCCCCTATCCCACGGCCCTGCTGGCCGAGGAGGCCTGGGAGCTGTTCGATGTCCTGGGCGTGTCGCGCCCCTGGCTGGTGGGCCTTTCCAATGGCAGCGCCATGAGCCTGGAACTGCTGGCCGCCCACCCCGGGGGCTTCGCCGGAGCGGTGCTCACCAGCGCCATGTCCCGGTTCGACGTCGCCATGGGCCTCAAGGCCGAGCACTGGGCCCGCTGCCTGGAGGTGGGCGGCCCCCTCATGCAGTTCGACGCGGTGGCGCCCTTCCTGTGGGGCGACGCCTTCCTGGAGGCCCGGCACGGCGTGCTGCGGGCCTACCACCAGGTGGTGACCGGAGGGGACAAGCCCCAGCACGGCAACCTGCACCAGATCCGGGGCACCCTGGGCTGGGACATCCGCGGGCGGCTGGGCCTCATCCAGGACCCGGTGCTGCTGCTGTGCGGGGCCGAGGACCTGCTGACGCCCCCCTGGAAGTGCCTGGAGACCGCCAAGGGCATCCCCGGCAGCCGCTTCGAAGTGGTGCCGGGGATCGGGCATGCCTACCCGGTGGAGGACCCCAGGGGATTCGTGGCCAGGGTTCGCCGGTTCATGGATAAAGACGATGCCGGGTTTGGACGATAGGGGTTTCTGGCCTACCATCAAACCCTCCCCGAGCCACTTCCGACTCGCCCTGTCCCAAGGTGACCTATGGCCACCCAGAACCAGCCCCCGACCGTCCTGAGCCTGCAGGAACTGAAAGAACTCTCCATCGGCAAGCTCGCCGAGCTGGCGAAGGATCTCCAGATCGAGAACCCCCTCGCCATGCGCAAGCAGGAGCTGGTGTTCCGCGTGCTCCAGGCCCAGGCCGAGCGCGAGGGCCAGTTCTTCGCCGAGGGCGTGCTGGAGGTGCTGCCCGAGGGCTTCGGCTTCCTGCGCAGCCCCGACCAGAACTACCTCGCCGGGCCCGAGGACATCTACATCTCGCCCAGCCAGATCCGCAAGTTCAACCTGCGCACCGGCGACACGCTCTCCGGCATGATCCGCGCCCCCAAGGAAGGCGAGAAGTTTTTCGCCATGCTGCGGGTGGACGCCGTGAACTTCGATCCCCCGATGATGGCCAAGGAGCGGCTCCACTTCGACGACCTGGTGCC
>DPRT01000115.1:18119-18242 GCA_003538615.1 Holophagaceae bacterium
GGCCAAGCGCCTGGTGGAACACAAAAAGGACGTGGTGATCCTGCTGGATTCCATCACGCGCCTGGGCCGGGCCTACAACACCGTGGTGCCGCCCAGCGGCAAGGTGCTCTCCGGCGGCGTGGA
>DPRT01000127.1 GCA_003538615.1 Holophagaceae bacterium
CCCGGCCCGACCGCGCCGCGAGGAGGGCGAGGCCCGGCCCCGCCGCAGCTTCAGCGCCACGGACCGGCCCGCGGGCCCGCGTGGCGAAGGACCCGGAGACCGTCCCGCCCGCAAGCCCGCGCCCCGCACGGGCAAGCCTAAGCCGCGGAAGTTCTGACCGGCGGGAACCCCCGCCCGCACCATCCCTGACCCCATGCGCCTCCTGTGCTGCCTGCTGTTCCCCGCGTTCCTGGCCGCCCAGAGGGGGCCTCTGGATCTGTCCCTGGACCTCTACACGGGTCTGGGGGCCGATCCTCTGGCCCAGATCTGTCTGGCACCCCCGGGCTGCTGGGATGGCCTCGTCGCCGGGATGGCCACCCGGCCCCCGAAGTCCACTGCCAGGACGCCCGCCGGCGCCACGGTCGAAGTGTGGGACCTGGCCTACCGCGACCGGCCCCGCCACGAGGCCTTCGGCCTCTACCTCGACGGCCTGCGGGAGCGCCTGTCCCGGGCCTTCGCGGCCCCGCCGCCCAGTCACGGCGCCATCGAGCTCAGCGACCTGGTCTCCTCCGACCCCTCGAATCCCCAGAAGCTGGACCTCACGAAAGTGAAGTCCATGCAGGACCGCTTCAACCGCCTTCCGCCCGCGGGATCGCCCGTAAAACCCCGCTAGGGCCGGGGCCTACAGATGCTCCAGGTACATCCGGTCCAGGGCCTCGGCCAGATCCAGATCCCGCTGGGTGACGCCCCGGGCCACATGGGTGGTGAGGACGGCCACGACCCAGCGGTAGCCGAGGGTGAGGTCGGGGTGGTGGTCCATCTTCTCCGCGTGCTCCGCGGCGGCCACCACGAAGCCCAGGCCCCGGGGATAGGCGGAGAAGACATAGCGGCGGCGCAGGGTGAGGCCATGGGAGTCCCCCTGCGCGACCCAGTCGGGGTGGGCCTGGAGGAAGACCTCCATGGCATCAGGGCTCACCAGATCCTTGGACATGCTTTCCCCCCTGGGGCATCCTAGTCCGTTGTCCTGGAATCGCGCCATGCCCTTCAACCAGCCTCCCCTGCTCGGCCGCATCGCCTTCGTCACCGGATCCTCCCGGGGCATCGGGCGGGCCATCGCCGTGGAATTCGCCCGCTGGGGGGCGGACGTGGTGGTCCATGCCCAGAAGAACGGGGACCTGGCCGAGGCCGTGGCCGAGGAGATCCGCGGCATGGGCCGCCGCTCCCTGGCCGTGCTGGCGGACGTGCGGGTGAAGGCCGAACTGGAGGCCGCCGCCGACCGCGTGAAGGCCGAGCTGGGCCCCGTGGACATCCTCGTGAACAACGCCGGCACCCGGCAGGACGGCCCCTTCATCCTCATGGGCGACGAGAAGTGGGAGGAGGTCATGAACGTGAACCTCCGGGGCACCGTGTACGCCACCAAGGCCTTCGTGCGCGGCATGATGGCCCGCAAGTGGGGCCGCATCGTCAACATCGTGAGCCCCACGGGCATCATCGGGAAGGCGGGCCAGACCAACTACGGCGCCAGCAAGGGCGCTGTCATCGCCCTGACGCGCAGCCTGGCCCGGGAGATGGCCCCCTTCGGCGTGCTGGTGAATGCCGTGAACCCGGGCCTCATCCGCACGGAACTCACCCGGGACGTGCCCGAGGAAGCGCGCCGCCAGATGCTCGCGCCCACCATCCTCCAGCGCGAAGGGGAGCCGGAGGAGGTGGCCGGCGTGGTGGCCTTCCTCTGCTCGGACTGGGCCAGCTACATGAGCGGCCAGATCATCAATGTGGACGGTGGGCTCTGCCCGTAAGGCCCTGAGGCGAATCAGCCCTGCTGATTCGCCGCCTGGAGGGTGTTGGTCAGGAGCCCCGCGATGGTGAGAGGGCCCACGCCGCCGGGAACAGGCGTCACGGCGGAGGCCACGTCCATGGCCTCGCCGAAGCGCACGTCGCCGCACAACACGGCGCCCTTCGCCTGGAAGGCCTCCAGCTTCTTCGGTTCACCCGCGAAGATCCGGGCCGCCAGGCCGGGATCTTCGACCCGGTTGATGCCCACGTCCACCACCACGGCGCCGGGCTTGATCCAGGAGCCCTCCACCAGGCCGGGCCGGCCCACGGCGGCCACCAGCAGATCGGCCTCCCGGCAGACGGCCGCCAGATCCTTCGTCCGGCTGTGGGCGATGGTCACGGTGGCGTGCTGCTCCAGCAGCATGAGGGCCATGGGCTTGCCCACGATCTCGCTGCGGCCCAGCACCACGGCCCGCAGGCCCTTCAGGTCCACGCCGTGGTGGGCCAGGAGGGACATGCAGGCGGTGGGGGTGCAGGGGCGCAGGCCCGGCAGGCCCTCCAGCAGCAGGCCCTGGTTCATGGGGTGGAAGCCGTCCACGTCCTTGGCGGGGCTGATGCGGTGCAGGGCCTCCTTGGAATCCAGCCCCTTGGGCAGGGGCAGCTGCACCAGGATGCCGTCCACCGCCGGATCGGCGTTCAGGCGGTCGATGAGGGCGTCCAGCTCGGCCTGGGGGGTGTCCGCCCCCAGCCGGTGCTCCAGGGAGGTGATGCCCACCTTGGCGCAGGCGGCGGCCTTGTTGCGGACGTAGACATGGCTGGCAGGATCGTCCCCGACCAGCACCACCGCCAGGGCCGGGGCCCGCAGCCCCCGGGCCATCCGGGCCTCCACCCCCTGGCGCACCACCTCCAGCATGCGGTCCGCGTGCGCCTTGCCATCCAGGATCGTGGCCATGAGCCCCCCTGGCTCCATTGAATCCCAGGCCGCCTGTGGTCCTCATCAAGATTCTCTTTCATTGAGATTCCTGGAAAGGAACGCTAGACTTGGAATTCAATTCGGCCATGGCGTCCCGAAACCGGGTGCCAAGACTGGGTGGGTTCGACCCACCTTTTTTGTTGTTCGTCCGGAGTCTCCTTGGATCTGAAGAAAGCCCAGCCCCCCATCGAGCGCCAGCTGGCCCTGCTGGGCTACGAGTTGGTGCACCTGGAGACGGTCCGCGAAGGCCGGGACGAGATGCTGCGCCTCTACATCGACCACCTGGATGGCGAGGCCACCGGCCGCAAGGTCACCCTGGACGACTGCACCGCCGCCCACGAAGGCCTGCTCCTGTGGCTGGACGTGGAATTCCCCGACCTCCGGGAGAAGCTCGGCGTCGAGGTCAGCAGCCCCGGCATGGAACGCCCCCTCACCAAGGGCGACCACTTCCGCCGCTTCGCCGGCCGGCTCTGCCGCGTGCAGACCGCCGCCCCCATCAACGGCCAGAAGCGTTTCAAGGGCTGGATCGGGCCCGTGGAGGGCGACAGCATCACCCTCGAAGAGGACGGCGTCCTGAAGACCGTGCCCATCGAGGCCATCCAGAAGGCGCGCCTGGCGCCCTTTGACGAGGACAAGACCCCGCGGCCCAAACACTTGACGGCCCGGTTCACTGAAATGCCAGATGCCGACGGCGTAGAGACAAGCGCCGCCGAAGACGAGGAGGCCTGACATGGCGAATGTGGCGACGACCTTTTTCGACAGCGTGAAGATGATTGCCGCTGAAAAGGGCATCCCCGAAGAGGATGTCTTTGGCGCGGTGGAGGAAGCCCTCGCCAAGGCGGCGGACAAGTACTTCAATGCCCAGGACTTCTACGGCAACTTCCAGGCCCAGATGGACCGGGAGACCGGTGAGTTCCACGTCTACGCCCTGAAGCAGGTGGTGGCCGAAGTCGAGGAAGAGGACCTGGAGATCAGCCTGGCCGAAGCCCAGACCCTGAATCCCGACGCCGCCGAGGGCGACACCCTCTGGCTGCCCCAGGACACCAGCCAGCTGGGCCGCATCGCCGCCCAGGCCGCCAAGCAGGTGCTGGTGCAGAAGGTCCGCGAGGCCGAGCGCGAGCGCATCTTCACCGAATTCGCCGACCGCATCGGCGAGGTGGTGGTGGCCGAGGTCAAGCGCTTCGAGAAGAGCGCCATCATCCTCGAGATCGACCGGGTGGAGTCCATGCTCCGCCGCAACGAGGCCCTGCGTGGCGACCGCTTCGACAAGGGCCAGCGCATCAAGGTCGTCATCGTGAGCGTGGACCGCAGCGCCAAGGATCCCCAGGTGCAGGTCAGCCGCACCGATCCGCGGCTGCTCATCAAGCTCTTCGAGAACGAAGTCCCCGAGATCCATGACGGCAC
>DPRT01000022.1 GCA_003538615.1 Holophagaceae bacterium
TTGATGATGAAGGTGCCGCGGTCGGTCATGATCGGCAGGTCGCCGAAGTAGACTTCCGAATCCTGGCTCTGCTTGAAGCGGCGGTTGCCCTTGTCGTCCTTGTCGAACTGGTTGAGGCGGACGCGGATCTTCAGCGGAGCGGCCATGGTGGAGCCGCGCTCGACGCANNGCATTCTTGTTGCGGGTGCCGCACTTGGGGCAGTCCACCGTGGGGTCCTTCGGGTGGTCCGACACGATGCTGTGGCCGCAGTGCTTGCACTGGGTGCGGAGGTGCTCCAGGCCCAGGTACTTCTCGCACTTGCAGGCCCAGTGACCCACGGTGTAATCGAGGAATTCGACCTCGAGGGACGCATCGGTCCCGTCGGGATTCTTCCCGTTGTGCACGGGGAACATCGACTCGAACACGGCCTTGAGGCCGCGGGGATCCCGCTCGCTGTGGAGCAGGTTCATCTGGAGGAACTCGTCGTAGCTCCGCTTCTGGATGTCGATCAGGTTCGGGATGGGGACCAGGGACCGGATCTTCGAGAAGTTATGGCGCTGGCGGTAGATGTTCTGCTGAACACTCATGGTTCGCTCCAGGTGAAGTTGGCGGAACCTTCGATGAACGGCACGCGGCGCAAAGGTGCGATGCTGCGGGCCTTGAGCAAAGACGGCGGTGCCCCCGGAGCCACGGCCCCGGGGAAGGGATCTAGGGGCGGCTGGCGCGGACGCACACACCGAGGGCCACCCCGCCACCCATCGGTGGAGGGAGCGGCCCAGCAAGGTGATTGGCGCTGCGGCGGAAGGCGTTTCGCAACCAGGGGCCTTTGAAAGGTAGCGGGTCCACCCGAGGGGCCGGGCGGAAGGAATAATCGTACCATGTCCAGACAAAACCGCAAAGCGCAAGGTGCGAAACGCACCCCACGCTTTGCGTTAGTGCTGGAAAAGTAGCTACTTGATCTCGACCTTGGCGCCAGCGGCCTCGAGCTTTTCCTTGATCTTGGCAGCCTCGTCCTTGGCCACGCCTTCCTTGACGGCCTTGGGAGCGCCGTCAACGAGGTCCTTGGCTTCCTTGAGGCCCAGGCCGGCGACGATCTCGCGGACAGCCTTGATGACNNAGCACGGTCATCGTTTCGATTTCAGCGATGAGCTGATCAGCAGTGAGAGCCATGATGGTCTCCTAAAATTCGAAAATGGGTTTTGGATTCGGGGTTGAGAAACTCGTGCTACTCGCCGGCCTTCTGCTTGCGGATGCCCTCGAGGGCGACCGCCAGACCGGAGATCGGGTAGGTCATGAGGTAGAGCAGCTTGGCGATCAGCACATCGCGGCTGGGCAGCTCGGCGAGAACCTGGAGCTGCTTGGCGTCGATCTGCTTGCCATCCATGATGCCAGCCTTGAAGGTGGCGGCAGGGTTGTCCTTCAGGAAGCCGTTGATGGCCTTGGCCAGGGCGACGACATCATCGCTGGTGGTGGCCACGGCGCTGGCGCCCTGGAAGGAACCGCCCAGGGCCTCGAAGGTGGTGTCCTTCACGGCCAGACGGAGCAGGGTGTTCTTGCTGACACGGTACTGGGCCTTGCTCTCGCGGATGCTCTTGCGGAAGGCGGTGTCCTTCCCGACCACGAGACCCTTGAACTCGATCACGACCGCCGAGGTGGCGGACGCGAAGGTTTCCTTGAGCTCGGCGACTTCGGCGATCTTCTGGTTCTTTTCCATGGTCAGCCTCCTACTTCTCAACAGTGGTGTTGAGGTTGACCGAGGGGCCCATGGTGGAGGCGATATACATCGTCTTCACGTACTTGCCCTTCGCCGTGGCAGGCTTGGCCTTGTGGACGGCATCGATGAGCGCCTTGGCGTTCTCTTCCAGCTTCTCGACGCCGAAGGAGAGCTTGCCCACGGGCGCGTGGATGATGCCGGTCTTGTCGACGCGGTACTCCACCTTGCCGGCCTTGATCTCCTTGATGGCCTTGACCACATCGAAGGTCACGGTGCCGGTCTTGGGGTTCGGCATCAGGCCACGGGGACCGAGCACCTTACCCAGCCGGCCGACGCCCTTCATCATGTCGGGGGTCGCGACCAGGGCATCGAAGTCGAGGAATCCGCCGGCGATCTTCTCCACCAGCTCGTCCCCGCCCACGATCTCGGCGCCCGCCGCTTCCGCTTCCTTGATCTTCTCGCCACCCGCGATCACCGCCACACGCATGGTCTTGCCCGTTCCGTGGGGCAGGACGATGGTGCCGCGGACCATCTGGTCCGCGTGGCGGGGATCCACTCCGAGCCGCATGTGCACTTCAACCGTTTCGTCGAACTTGGCGTAGGCCAGGTCCTTCACGACGGTGAGCGCATCCTTCAGCTCGTAGGGACGATCTTCGATCTTGGCCGCGGCAGCCCGGTACTTCTTTCCAGGTTTTGCCATTTTGGCTCCATTCGAACAATCTCCCGCGATGACGGTCGCGGTGGCCGGGATCGCCGCACGGCGCGGCTCTCCAACAAAAATCGGCTCGCGCGGACCNNGCGATGGAACGGACGGCGGCCTCGAGGCTGCCGGCGGTGAGGTCGGGCATCTTCACCTTGGCGATCTCGATGAGCTGCGCCTTGGTGATCTTGCCGACCTTGTCCTTGTTGGGCGTGGCGCTGCCCTTGGGCAGGCCGAGCTTCTTCATGATCAGGACCGCGGCGGGCGGGGTCTTGAGGATGAAGCTGAAGCTGCGGTCGGCGTAGACAGTGATGACCACGGGAAGGGTGGTGCCCTTTTCCACGGAGCCCACGGACTTCGCGTTGAACTGCTTCACGAATTCCATGATGTTGACGCCGTGCTGGCCCAGCGCGGGACCGACGGGAGGAGCCGGCGTGGCCTCGCCCGCGGGCAGCTGCAGCTTGATGTAGCCAGTGATCTTCTTTGCCATGGGTGTGCTCCCGCGGAGGATTCCGGCACATGCCGGCGACGTCCGCCTTGTAGGGTGAGGGCCCAGAGGCCCATCAGCCGGGGTTGAAAAGGTCCCGATCCGAAGGGACCGGGACCATAAAGTCTACTAGAACCGTGCGAAAAACGCGTCAGCGTTTTTCGACCTGGATGAAGTCCAGTTCGACGGGCGTGGAACGCCCGAAGACCGTGACCATGACCTTGATGGTGGAGCGTTCCTCGTGGATCTCCTCCACGTCGCCCTCGAAGTTGGCGAAGGGGCCGTCGATGATGCGGACCTTCTCGCCCTTCTCGAAGTGGTACTTGGGCTTGGGCTTTTCCTGGGTCTCTTCGGTGTGGTGCATGATCTGGCGGACTTCCTCGTCCGTCAGGGGCGTGGGCCGCTTCTTGTTGGCGCCCACGAAGCTCGTCACCTTGGGCGTGTTGCGGACCAGGTGCCAGTCGGCGTCGGCCATCTCCACGGAGCCGTCGGGCTTGCGCTCCACCTGGATCTGCACCAGCAGGTAGCCGGGGAAGGACTTGCGCTTCTTGACGACGCGCTCCTTCTTGCCGGACTTGGCATCGACCTTCATCTCCTCATAGGTCTCCTCGGGGATCTGGATGTCCCCGAAGCTGTCCTGCCGCTCTTCCATCTGGATGCGCTGGCGGAGATGCTCCATCACCTTGGCCTCGTAGCCGGAATAGGTGTGGATGATGAACCACTTGAGTTCGCGCCCCTGCGGCTGCGCCGGGACCACCGTATCCAAAGGAGTGCTCACGAGATCGGTCATGGCTGCCTCCGGCTCAACGGGTCTTCAGCCACAGGACCGCGAAGCCCTTGGAGAGGACCCAATCCACAGACCACAGGTAGACGCCGACAAACACCGACACGATCACGACCGTCCAGGCGGAAGTCAGCACCTTTTCCTTGCTGGGCCAGTCCACCCGGTCGAGCTCTGCGAACAGATCCCTGGCCTGCTGTTTGATGGCACCAATCACGATAGACCCCGTGGAAAGGATTCAGTCTGAAAAACCCGGCCCCGAGCGGAATCGCCGGGGCCGGAATGGCAGGGGAGACAGGCTTCGAACCCGCGACCTGCGGATTTGGAGTCCGCTGCTCTACCAACTGAGCTACTCCCCTGTGGGACCGCCCGGCTGTTGGTAGAGCCGGGCGGAAATCCCTTCGACCGGAGGCCTACTTCGTCTCGCGGTGAATCTTGTAACCGCCACAGAAGCGGCAGAACTTGTTGAATTCAAGCTTGCCCGTGGTGGTCTTCTTGTTCTTGGTGGTGCTGTAGTTCTTGCGCTTGCACTCTTGGCACTGCAAATGGATGATGTCGCGCATGGGGACCTCCTAGGTCGGGCAGGACTGGCTTAGGCCAGGATCTCGCCCACGTTGCCGGCGCCCACGGTGCGTCCACCCTCGCGGATGGCGAACTTCAGGCCCTTGTCCATGGCGATGGGCTGGATCAGCTCCACCGTCAGGGTGACGTTGTCGCCGGGCATCACCATCTCGCGGCCCGCTTCCAGCTCGATGGAGCCAGTCACGTCAGTGGTGCGGAAATAGAACTGGGGACGGTACTTGTTGAAGAAGGGGGTGTGGCGGCCGCCCTCTTCCTTGGTCAGCACGTAGACCTGGGCGTTGAACTTGGTGTGGGGGGTGATGCTGCCGGGCTTGGCGAGCACCTGGCCGCGCTCCACATCCTTGCGCTCCACGCCGCGGAGCAGGATGCCGGCGTTGTCGCCAGCCTGGCCCTGGTCCAGGGACTTGCGGAACATCTCGACGCCGGTCACGACCTTCTTGACGGTGTCCTTGAGGCCGATGATCTCGATTTCCTCGCCGACCTTGACGATGCCCTGCTCGATGCGGCCGGTCACCACGGTGCCGCGGCCGGTGATGGTGAACACGTCCTCGACGGGCATGATGAAGGGCTTGTCGATGGCGCGGGTGGGATCGGGAATGTAGGAATCGACGGCAGCCATGAGCTCATGGATGCAGGCGCAGTCCGGATGGTCGGGGGTCTCGGCGTGATCCAGGGCCAGACGGGCGGAACCCTTGATGATGGGGATATCGTCGCCGGGGTACTGGTAGGAGGACAGCAGATCGCGGATTTCCATCTCGACCAGCTCGGTGAGCTCGGGGTCGGCGATGTCCACCTTGTTCATGAAGACGACGATGTAGGGCACGCCGACCTGACGGGCGAGCNNTCATGTTCTTCACGTAGTCGGCGTGACCAGGGCAGTCGACGTGCGCGTAGTGGCGCTTCTCGGTCTGGTACTCGACGTGGGCGGTGTTAATCGTGATCCCGCGGGCCTTCTCTTCGGGCGCGGAGTCGATCTGGTCGTAGGACTTCGTCTCGCCACCGAACTTCTTGGACAGGACGTAGGTGATGGCGGCGGTCAGCGTCGTTTTGCCGTGATCCACGTGGCCGATGGTGCCGATGTTGACGTGGGTTTTGGAACGGTCGAATTTCTCTTTGGCCACGGGTGCCTCCAGAAAGGTGGGAGAGAAGATGAAGGGGGACTTTGCGAAAGGGTGGAGCCCACAACCGGGCTTGAACCGGTGACCTCTTCCTTACCAAGGAAGTGCTCTACCGCTGAGCTATGTGGGCTTTGAACCTTCCCGCCATGAGGCGGGGGCCTTTCCATCCACCGGGCGGATCCGGCAGACGGGGAGGGTGGAGCGGGAAACGGGGTTCGAACCCGCGACATTCAGCTTGGAAGGCTGACGCTCTACCAACTGAGCTATTCCCGCGGGGAAACCCTTAAGGACGGGATCCAGCGCCCTGGAAAAGCCCAGGGGACTGGTGCCGAGAGAAGGATTCGAACCTCCGTAACGCGATGCGTGGCAGATTTACAGTCTGCTGCCATTAACCACTCGGCCATCTCGGCATGCTTGTCCAGCGCCCCTCCCGGAGCTTGTCAATGCACCCTGAGACACTCCTAGAAATGTCTCCCGGAACCCCTTTCGGGGCTCCATGTCAGGGGCGCTGCGAGGCAGGGCTTTCCTGACAGGGAACTCGAAAGGTATCACGGCAACGGAAGCCCCTCAAGGGGAAACTTCCGGCGAAGCGGATCCCCGGCGGGCGATGACGCGGAAAAGCGTGACCGCCGCGGCGGCGGAGACGTTCAGGCTTTCGATCCCCCCGGGCATGGGGATGTGCAGCAGGCCGTCGCAGCGTTCGCGGATCTTGAGGTGCAGGCCTTCGCCTTCGGCTCCCATGACCAGCACGGTGGCCCGGTCGAAGGACTCCCGCAGGTAGTCCCGGCTGCCTTCTCCGGCGGCCAGCCCGTAGATCCAGGCCCCGGCGTCCTTCAGGTCATCCAGGGCGCGGCCCAGGTTCACCACGCGGCAGACGGGCACGCGGCCCGCCGTGCCCGCGCTGGCGCGCACCACCGTCTCGTTCACCGCGGCGGAGCGCCGCTCGGGCAGGATCACCCCGTCCACCGCCGCGGCCGCGGCGGAGCGCAGGATGGCGCCCAGGTTGTGGGGGTCGGTGACACCGTCCAGGGCCAGCACCAGCGCCGCATCGCCCTTGGCCTTCACCGAGGCGAGGACCGTTTCGATCTCGGCGTAGGCGAAGGCCCCGCCCTCGCCCAGCACGCCCTGGTGGCGCTGCCCCTGGCTGCGCCGGTCCAGGCCCTCCATGGGTTCCCGGTGGATCACCACACCCGCGGCCCGGGCCTCGGCCACTAGCTTTGCCATCCGGCCGAAGGCGGCAGGGGCGATCCAGACCGTGTGCAGCTCACCCCGGGCCAGGGCCTCCTCGCAGGCGTGGGGACCGAGGTAGCGCATGCTAGAACGTCTTCTTGAAACCGAGGGCCATGAGATGGCCCAGGCCCTCCATGCGCACCCGGGTGCCCGTGGCCCGGAAGCCCGCCGAACTCCAGACCCCATCCACTCGGCGCGTGTCCTGGTCCTCGCTTTGGCGGTACTGGTAGCCGAGGTTCAGTTCGCCGCCCCAGATTTTGTACCCGGCGCCGATGGAAAAGGCGGCCGTTTGCGAGCCGCCCAGCAGGGGCTCCGCCACCGATTCCTCCACGGATCGCTGATCCAGCGCGGCCCCGCCACGCAGGGTCCAGAGCTTGCCCAGTTCCACCTCCACCGAGGCGCTGAAACCAAGGTGGCTCTTGCCGCGAGGCAGCTCGGCGGGTGCCGTCACCGGGCCCGAAGGAGTCGCCACCTGGGCGAAGGCGGGCATCCGCAACCCGGCGGAAGTCCAGCGCAGATCCGCTTCCCACGTGACCATGGGGGTGATCCGGTGGCGCATGCCCACGGTGGTCTGCGAGGGCAATTCGAGTGTCCCGGATCCTCCGGTCAGGGGGCTGGAGGCCGCCAGCAGCGCGGTCGCGCGGGGAGCCATGCCCAGGGGGGCCACGCTCAGCCCGTCGTTGGCATAGAGGCCCAGGCTCGCACCCTGGAACGCTGCATTCATGCCCAGGTCGCCCTTCAGGCCGGACTGGTGCGCGGCCCCCAGGGTCCAGCGGGGGCTGATGGCCCAGCGCAGGCCCAGCGAGTAGCTGGGAACCACCTTGTTTCCGCTCTGGGCCACACGCTGCTCCACCAGGCCCTGCACGGGATTGGCTCCCGACACGGGCTGGGAGGGGTCCAGCGGCACGCCGAAACGCATGGTGCTCCCGGATTCAAATCCCAGGCGGGCCACGCCCACGCCCAGACCCACGGACAGGTTCGGGCTGAAGGCCCAGGCCGCCTGCCCTTCCAGGCGGTGGGCGGTCAGGTCGATGGCATCACCAAGGAAGCGGCTCGCCGCATCCGGCTGGAGCTGGCCATGGCGGAGGAAGGGCTCATCCAGCTTCAGGCCGAGCGTCAGCGCCGGGGACATGCGGAAGGCGGCCCCGAAGGCGGTCAGGGTCCGGTTTCGATCCGTGCTGTAGGTGGTGCGCTGGTTCGATTCGAGGCTCTGCTGAGTGGAAGCCATCGCCAGGCCCGCAGCCAGATGGAAGCTCGTCTTGTCTTTCAGGGAAGCCAGCAGCGCGGGGTTGGCCGAAGCCGCTTCCAGGCTGTAGCCGTAAGCCACCTGAGCTCCGCTCCGGGCGATGCCCACGGGGTCCGCGGCCGGGAGGGCCAGGCTCTGGGCCGCCGCCGGCAGGGCGGCCGCGCCCAGCATCAATCCTGCCCCGATCACTCCACGAACCGCCTGCGCCATATCGCCACGCCTCCGAGACACGCCTCTTGAATGGCCCGAACCCAGAAAGGGTTCAAGCCCAAGGCTCCAGGATCGCCAAAAGGGCCCGAATCACCAAGCTCATTCCACGGAACTCAGCGTTCAGACTCGCCCATGAACCGCACCAGGAGGCGGTCCACCAGCTCCCAGACCTCGATGAGGGCCGCCAGGCACATGACCAGCCCGAACCCCAGGGCCAGGGCCCGGCCCCAGGGCCCCATGAGGGCCCGGCACAGATCCGGCCACTGCCAGAAGAACGCCGGCAGCTTCAACCGGCCGTAGAAGGCCAGGGTGGAGAGCAGCATCCCCCCCCACAGCAGGTAGAAGAAGCGCGCGGATCGAAAGAGGACGTCCCAGGCGAAGGGACGGTGGCGGGAAGGCATCCGAAAAGCCTAGCCGCGGAAGACCTGCCAGCCCAAGCGCAGAATCAGGGCGCCCACCACCCCGATGAAGACCCCCCGCACCCAGCGGCTGCCCTTGCTGAGGGCCACGTGGGCTCCCAGGTAGCCGCCCACGCCGTTGGCCACCGCCATGCTGAGGGCCACCGTGGGGATCCAGCTGCCCTGCCACACGAAGAGCCCCATGGCCGTCAGGTTCGACGCCCAGTTCACGCTCTTGGCCAGGGCCGAGGCCCGCAGGAAGTCGAAGCCCAGCACCGCCACGAACAGGAAGATCAGCATGGAGCCGGTGCCGGGGCCGAAGAACCCGTCGTAGAAACCCAGGGCCAGGGCGATGAGGGCCGCCAGCCCCCGCTGATGGTTCAGGCCGAAGCGCGGCGCGTGCAGGTCTCCCAGGTCGGGCTTCAGGAGCGTGAAGGCCAGCATGGCCACCAGCAGGCCCAGCATGACCGGCCGCAGGAAGTCCCCATGCACCCGGTAGGTGAGCCAGACGCCGCCCGTGGCCCCCAGGGCCGAGGCCAGCACCGGGGCCACCATCTCCCGCCAGGCGAGCGTTCCCGAGCGCAGGAACTTGCCCGCCGCCATGGTCGCGCCCGT
>DPRT01000013.1:0-369 GCA_003538615.1 Holophagaceae bacterium
GGTTGGCCTTGTACTCGGGATAGAGCTCATGGCGGAACGTGGGCCCCGGCGTGTCGAACACACAGGCCAGGTGCGTGGGCTTGTGCTTCTCCAGGAGCTGGAGCACCAGCCGTGTGAACGTGTAGGCCGCCCCATTCTTCAGCCGCGGATTGGCGAAGTAGGCCCGAAAAATGAAGGCGAAGGTATCGATGAGGTAAAGGCGGTCCTCAGCCACGGGCCACCTCCACGATCAACGTCGAGGTCTCGCGTATCCGCGCAGCGGATACCGAGAGAATGAAGGCGAAGGTATCGATGAGGTAGAGGCGGTCTTCGGACATGCCCTCAGTCTGGCAGGACTCGTCTCTGGGTCACCTCAGTCCGTAGGCCCGG
>DPRT01000013.1:383-25143 GCA_003538615.1 Holophagaceae bacterium
CCCAGAAGGCGTCGCGCCCGATGACCACGCGGCGTGGAGGATGCTGGGCGCTCAGCGCCCGCAGCATCCGCCGGGCGCAGGCCTCGGCGTCCAGGGCGAAGCGGTCCGCCTGCCCTTTCCGCAAGGTGAGGTAGCGGGCGATGACAGCTTCGTAGCGCGTGCCCTTCGACCGGTCGGGCAGGTCGCCCCAGGCCTTCGCGAGGGTGTCGCGGAAGGCCGTGCGGATGGCGCCGGGCTCCACCAGCACCACGGCCACCTCGCGGCCCACCTCCAGCCGCAGGCTTTCCGCCAGNNCAGCAGGGGCAGGAAGGCATTCGTCACTTGGTGGAGGCCGATGACGTTGGTCTCAAATTGCGCCCGGAGTTCCTCCGGGCGTAAAAGTTCGAGCGGGCCCACCTGACCGTAGCCAGCGTTGTTCACCAGGGCCTTGAGGGGCAGGTCCGCGCAGGCGGCCACAGCAGCGGCGATGCTGGACGCGTCTGTCACATCAAGAGACAGAATGCGAAGATCCTCCCCCACCGGCAGGTCCGCGAGCGACTCCACGCGCCGCGCCGTGGCCACCACACCCCAGCCCGCCTCGCGGCAAAGCGGCACCAGGGCCCGGCCGATGCCCGTCGAACAACCTGTGATGAGAACCCAGTTCCGCATCTGTTCATCTTTCCACATGCCTGCAGAACGGGGCGCGTTCGCGCCCCGTTCTGCAGTTGCCACCTGCGGTGGAACTACTTCTTCTTCGCAGGGGCTTTCGCNNTTGTCGCCGGCCTTGAGGGCGTCCTTCCCGGCGGTGCCGCCGTCGGTGTAGAAGCGCCATTCACCCTCCTTGCCCAGATCCAGGGTGAAGCTGTCGGCGGCGACTTCCTTCACGGCGCCGGTCTTCTGGTAGCTGGCGGCGGCAGCGGCCCAGCCGAGGGCGGCACCCAGGATGGCCGTGGCCGACAGGATGGCGAGAGACTTGATGCGCATGGGGCTCTCCTTGAGGTGGGGGGGGTGAAAGTCGCCCCAAGGCTAGCAGCGCCCTCTGTGAATGCAATCCAATCGATCAGACCAGCGCCAGCATCCCCACCAGCCAGAAACTCAGGTCCACGCTCAATTCGAAGCGGGTCCTCCCGGCCGTGAACCGCTCGTGGTACAGCCACAGGTAGAGCACGGGGTATGCGGCGCAAGCCACCAGCACCCCCGCCACCGCCATGGGATGCCCATGCTGGCGATTGTCGAACGTGAGCCAGAGCGTACCCGCCAGCAGAGTGCCGAGCAGGGTCACCAGCACCGCCTTGGTGGCGGCCTTGCCCATGAGGATCGGGAGTGTTTCCTTTCCGACGATCTGGTCGTTCTGCATGTCCCGGATCTCGTAGATCACCGTGCGGACGAAGGCCAGGACCCCCACCAGGAAGATGGCCGCAAAGGTGCGCAGATCCCAGGACCTGCCCTCCTGCCAGACGGGCACGATCACCGCCACCGTGGCCAGGGCCAGGGCCACCATCACGTCCTTGGAGCCCGGGATGTTCCGCAGGCTCAGGACCCGGCCCGCCAGGGAAAAGCGCCGTTTGTAGGCCGAACCGATCAGACAGGCGCCCCCGACGACCAGCAGGGATTTGAGCCCCAGGCTGGCGGCCAATCCGAGGGTGGCCACCAGGGCCACCAGGCCCGAGGCCACCAGGGCCGTCCTATTCCGCTCCAGGAACCGCGCCCGGGCAGGCCCCTTGGCGCCAGTCCCCAAGGGATCGAGGAAGGGGGTCAGCAGGTACATGGCCAGCACGTAGGTTCCCGTCATGGCCGGGTAGCGCCAACCCAGCGGCAAGCCCAACCACTTGTGCACGCCGAGGGCCATGAATCCTGCACCGACGGCCAGCAGGGAGGAGCTGCCGAAGGCCGCCTGCACGAAGCTGCGCCAGCGGCTGGGGCCATCCCCCAGCTGTTCGAGCACGTCCACCACTTCATCCACCAGCCAGGTGGGCGTGGAGGCGCCTGCGAGCACGCCCACGGTCTCCCGCCCGGTGAATGACCCCAGGTCCAGCTCTGCAGCCGTCTCCACGTACTGCACCGGCTTGCCATAGTGGTGGGCCAGCTCTGCTAGGTGCTTGGTGTTGCTGGAGGCCTTGCCGCCCACGACGATGACCGCGTCCACGGTGCGGGCCAGCTCCCGGGCCTCATCCTGGCGCATCCAGGTGTCTTCGCAGATGGTGTTCTCGAAGACAGCATCCACGGCGCGGCTGCGGAGATAGTCCGTGATGGCGTGGTAGTCCTTCACGGTGAAGGTGGTCTGGGCCACCACCAGCACCTTCTTCAGCTGCTCGTCGGTGAGGGCCTGGGCCTCGGCCATGCTCGACACGATGATGCTGCCGTTGTCCGCAAAGCTGCGATGCGCCACGCTTTCCGCATGGCCGTGGCTGCCGAGGATCACCGTGAAATAGCCCTTGGGGCTCCACTTCTTGATCTTGTGGTGGACCTTGGCCACCTCGGGACAGGTGGCGTTCACGATCTTCAGTTCGCCCTTGGCCTGGCGCTCCTTGAGCCCCCGCAGATCCTGGATGGGAATGCCGTGGGCCCGGATCACCACGGTACCGGCCTGCACCTGGTCCGGGGATTCCGCCACCGCCACGCCCCGCTTGCCGATGAGGTCCAGGGCCTGGGGATTGTGAATGAGGGGCCCCAGCGTCTGCACCGCCCGGCCATCGTTGCGCACAGAGGCCTCCAGCACCGCATCCATGGCGCGCTTGACACCCCAGCAGAACCCCGCGGTCTTGGCGACGATGACTTTCATGGCAGCCCCACAATCCTGACCGGGTTGGTCAGGTTATTCATCATAGCGTCCGCGCCGCGCTCGCGCACGGTGCGGACGTGCAAAAGGTGGGCCGGGTTACTTCCGGGCCGGCACCTGGATCATGGGCGTGGCGCCGCCCATGGGCGTGATGATCAGGTTGCCCTTGGCGCCGATGTCCCGCAGGGCCTGGATGCGCTGGTACTCGATGATCTGGGGCGTCAGGCTCTGGCTCACGATCTGCTGGGCCCGGGCCTGCCCCTCCGCCTCGATGCGCTTGCGCTCGGCCTCCTGCTTTTCCTTCTGGAGCACGAACATCATCTTCTGGGCATCCTGGTCGGCGCTGATCTTGTCGTTGATGGCCTTGGTGATCTGGTCGGGCAGGAGGACGTTGCGGAGCAGCATCTGTTCGAGGGAGATGCCCCGGGCCTCGAAGGAGGCCTTCAGGGTTTTCGACACCTGATCCACGAAGGCCTGGCGCTTGGAGGTGTACAGCTCGGTGGCGGTCAGCGCGGCCGCGGCATCCCGCAGGCTTGCGCGGATCTCGCTGCGCACGATGCGTTCTTCCACATCAGGGCCGATGGTGCGGTAGATCTCCGGCAGGCGGGCCTGCTGCAGCGAGTAGAAGATGGTGGCGTCCAGCTTCACCGTGAGGCCGTCGCTGCTGATGACGGAAATGGAGTCATCGCCCCGCCTCTGGCCCTCGTCGCCCACGGTGGACATGGTGTAGTTCCGGGTGCGCACCTCCATCTCCACCACCTGGGCGAAGGGGTTGATGAAGTGCAGCCCCGAGGGCAGCGGCTCGGGATTCACCTTCCCGAACAGGACCTGGACCCCAGCCTGACCCGGCGGGACGATCACGGCCATGGAGCCCAGCAGGACGATCACGCCCAGGGTCAAACCCACCCACTGGGCGATCGCGAGGCGGGCCGACAGGGGGAACCCGACCTTGGTCTTCCACCGCCAGGCCAGGGCACTGATCACGAACAGCAGCAGGGCGAAAAGGACCAAAACACACCTCCAGGGGCGGGTCAGGGTAACAGGCCACCCAGCTGCGGATGGGGACAGGAAAAGGCCCCCGCCTTCCGGTGGGGGCCGTTTCCGTCATTCCTGCCGGATGTTGACTACTCGGCAGACTTCCACTTCCAGGCGCCGATGACAGCCTTGAAGGTGAAGACGATCACGGCGAGGGCGCCGAGGCCGAAGAGGATGTCGCCGGGCATGCGCAGCCAGGTGAAGGTCCGCATGAGCGGGCCCTGCACCACTTCGGCGCTGCGGGCATACCAGGTGCCGTGCTCGAGGCTCTGGGCGATCTGGTAGAAGCCGCTGGGGATCAGCGACAGCGCCAGCATCAGGACCAGGCCCAGGTTCAGGCCCCAGAAGCCGTACTTCAGCCACTTCTCGTCCCAGGCCTTGTCCGGCGTCATGCCGCGCAGGGCGAAGAGCATGAGGGAGATCGCCAGGAAGCCGTAGACGCCGAAGAGCGCGGCATGGCTGTGGATGGGCGTGGTGTTGAGGCCCTGGCCGAAGTAGAGCACGGAGGGCGGGTTGATGAGCATGCCGAAGACGCCGGCGCCCAGCAGGTTCCAGAAGCAGACTGCCGCGAAGTACTTGAACGGCCACTCGTAGCCGCTGCCGAGGGCGCGGCCGGCCTTCAGGCTCATGGCGATCTCGAAGCCCACGATGGTGAGGGGCACGATCTCGAGGGCGCTGAACACGGAGCCCAGGGCCGCGATGGAAGCCGGGGAGCCCGTGTAGTAGAGGTGGTGGAAGGTGCCGATGACGCCGCTGCCCAGGAAGAGGCCCATGGAGAGGCTCACGGCACGGAGCGCGGTGCCCTCGCGCAGCAGGCCCATGCGGGTGGAGAGCAGCGCGATGGCCACGGTGGCGAAGACCTCGAAGAAGCCCTCCACCCAGAGGTGGACCACCCACCAGCGCCAGTATTCAGCCATGGCGAGGTGCGTTTCGCGGGTGTACATGAAGCCCGCGGAGTAGAAGAGCGGGATGGCGATGGCCGACAGCACGAAGAGCTTGAGCAGGCCCAGGCGGCCGGCCTCGCCCTTCAGGGCGGGGATCAGCGCGCGCACCACCAGCACCAGCCAGCCGACCATGCCCACGGTCAGGAGGATCTGCCAGAGGCGGCCCAGCTCGACGTATTCATAGCCCTGGTGGCCCAGCAGGAAGGAACCGGACAGCTTGCCCAGGATGGCCTGGTGGCTGCCGGCCAGCGCGCCGACCACGACCACCACGAGCGCCACGAGCAGGCCCGCCACGCCCAGCCACTGGCCCTTGGGCTCCTTGCCGCTGAGCTTGGGGCCCAGGTAGAGGCCCGTGGCCAGCCAGCAGGTGGCGATCCAGAAGACGGCCAGCTGCAGGTGCCAGGTGCGGGAGGCGGCATAGGGCAGGATGCGGGAGAGGTCCAGACCGTAGAGGGCATTGCCTTCCACCGCGTCATGGGCCGTCATGACGCCCATGCCGATCTGCACCAGGAACAGGGCCATGGCCACGGCGAAGTAGAGGGCCGACCAGCGCTGGCTGGGGGTCGCCGGCGCGGGCGGAATGGGCTTGGGGTCCGGGAATTCCTCGGCGGGCTGGCTGGCGTGGTGCCAGACCATGAGGCCCACGCCCAGGATCAGCAGGATGATGGACAGGATGCTCCAGAGGTGGCTGATGGGCGTGATGCTGTTGCCCACCAGGGGCTCCTGGGGCCAGTTCTGGGTGTAGCTGTGGTCCGCGCCGGGGCGGCGGGCCGCGGCGGACCAGGCCGTCCACAGCCAGAAGTCGGCCACGCGCTCGGCTTCCTGCATGGTGGGGATCCAGCGGGCCGGAATGGCGGCGCCCTGGTCGCCCTCCAACGCGATCTTCGCCAGCTCGGCGCGGGTCTTCAGGTAGGCGGCTGCCTGGGCGGCGTTCAGCGTCAACGTGCTGGTGGATGATTCATACTTATTGTTCTGAAATATGGCTACGGTGCTGGCCTTGGCATCGGCGATGGACGCGCCCTGGGCCTTCACCCCGTCGAGGGTGTGCGCAGCCCACTGGTGCAGGGCCTTGGCGGACCAGTCAGGGGCAAGATAAGCCCCGTGGCCCCAAATGGATCCGATGTGCTGACCGCCATGGCCCAGGTAGCTGACCTGGCCTTCGAGGATCTGCCCGGGACCCACCAGCTGGGTGCCGTCCTCGGCGACCACATGCTGCGGGATGGGGGGCGCGTTCTGGGCGATCTGCCGCCCGCCCAGCCCCAGCACGCCGAAGCCCGCCAGGAGCACCAGCAACACCAGCCACCATCTTGCCTTCATTGGAACCTCCGTCATGCCCGCTCTGGGCGCCGGAAAGCAGTGTTCCACAATTCTCCATATTTAGGACCATTAATTCTTAATTGTGATTTCCGGCACGCCCCCTTCCGATAGGGATGCCATGCGGGCCCTGGCAAAACCTCTGGCCCCTGGGGCAGGATTCCAAGTACCTTGACCTTGGCTCCCCGGATCTCTGAAAGGGAATATTCGTCCTATGGCTCATCCCGCCCTCCTGCCCGTCGTCCTCACGTGCAACACGGACCTGCGCTTCATCGACCTCATCCAGGTGGTGGGCGCGGAGTTCCTGAAGCACCTCAGCTTCAGCCAGGAGGATGGCGAACGGCTCTGGCTGGCCATCCAGGAGGGCATCGCCAACGCCATGCGCCACGGCAACAAGCTGGACCGGGACAAGCCCGTGAAGGTGACGTTCACCCCCAAGGTGGACCGCTTCGAGATCCGCATCGAAGACCGCGGCAAGGGCGTGGATCTGGAGGCCCTGCCCGACCCGAACCTGCCCGAGAACCTCCTGAAGCCCGGTGGCCGCGGTGTGTTCTTCATGCGTCAGGTCATGGACGAGGTCCACATGGAGCGCCGGCCGGAGGGCTCCACCCTGGTGCTCGTGAAGGCCCGGAAGGTCCGGGAACCGCATCCATGATGGCGCCGGGTGTGGACTGGCGCCGCCGCGCCCTCTGGCTGGCGGGGCTCACCATCGCCTACAACCTCATCGAGGGTCTGGTCTCCATGGCCTTCGGCTGGGCCGACGAGTCCGTGGCCCTCTTCGGCTTCGGCGCCGACAGCTTCATCGAGGTGGCCTCCGCCGCCATCGTCCTATGGAAGCTGCTGGACCACGGCAGCCTCGAACGGGAGCGCAAGGCCACCCGCACCATCGGCTGGCTGTTCCTGGGCCTGGGGGCCGGCGTGGCCGCCGGGGCGCTGCTCCAGCTCGCCGCCCGCGAGCACCCGCCCACCACGGTGCCAGGCCTCGTGATCTCGGCCCTGTCCCTCTCCTTCATGGTGTTCCTGTGGCGCGCCAAGCTCCGCGCCGCCAAGGCCCTGGACAGCGCCACCGTGGAGGCCGACGCGGCCTGCAGCCGCGCCTGCATCCAGCTCTCGGCCGTGCTCTTCGCCGGAAGCCTGGCCTTCCTGCTGGCGCCCGCCCTGTGGTGGGTGGATGCGGCGGCGGCCCTGGCCCTGGCCCTGCTCATCGCCCGGGAAGGCTGGGGCATGGTGAAGGCCGCGCGGAGCGAACACTTCACCGGCGGCTGCGGGTGCGGGCATTGATCAGGAGCGGACCTGCTCGTTGATGAAGCCGCACTCCGCAGGCATCCGCACATAGAACATGGACTGGCCCTCGCGCTCGATGAAGGCCAGGAGACGCTCCGCCTCCGCTTCGGTGGCCATGAAGGTCACTTCCACCGGTAGATCCCCCGCCAGCTCGATGAAGTGGTCGGCGTGGATGAGCCCGTGGCGGCCGAACCCGGCGATGGCCTTGAAGGCGGTGCCGCCCTTCAGGCCGAGGTTGCGCGCCTCTTTCAACAGCCACTCGTAGACCAGGAGCCCGTGCCGGGTCCGGTCCTCCTGGACGTAGAAGATGAGGTAGATGCCTTTCATGGCGCCCTCCTTGGGGCTTGTCAGGCTTTCACGAACGCCTTGACCGTCAGCAGGCCCAGCAGGGTCATGCCCAGCGAGCCCGCCAAGTGGGTGGCCACGTGGGCCGCGGCCCAGGCGTACTCCCCGCGGGTGAGCAGGTGCATCGCCTCCGCGGAAAAGGTGGAGAAGGTGGTGAGCCCACCCAGGAAGCCCGTGACGATGAGGAGCCTGGCTTCAGGCGCCAGGCCCGGATGCTGGGCGAACACAGCCACGGCCACGCCCACAAGGTAGCCCCCCAGCAGGTTCGCCGCCAGGGTTCCCAGCGGCAGCGGCGTGAGCATCGGGTTCAGAAGGGCCCCCAGCCCCCAGCGCAACCAGGCGCCCAGGGCCGCCCCGATGCCCACCGCCAGAAACGAATAGATGCCCATGCCTGTGCCCTCGATCCACCCTATCAGCGGGCCAGTTCACCCGCCTTCACGAAGCGCACCTGCGCCTTGCTGCGGGGCACCAGCTTCTCCAGGGCCTCCACCGTCTCGGGGTAGATGTGCCCGATGATGAGCACCGAGCCATCCTTCTCGGCGAGCTTGAGGGCCCGTTCCCACTGCTTTTCCATTTCGGGGAAGGCCTTGTCGTCATCCAGGAAGACGCGCCGTTCCACGGCGGGGATGCCCAGCTGCTCAGCCATGGCAAAGGCCACGCTGTCCTTCTCCGTGCGGCTGTCCACGAAGAAGCATTTCCGGGCCTTGACCTCCTGAAGCACCCAGCCCATGCGCGTGCGGTCCGGCGTGATGCGGCTGCCCATGTGGTTGTTCACGCCTGTGCGATGGGGAATCTCATCCAGGGCCATCCGCACGCGGCGGCGGACCTCGGTCTCGCTCAGGTTGTAGAGGATGGCGTTGGGGCCCGGATCGCGGCCCGGCCCCGGATAGCCGATGGGCTCCATGGGCAGGTGCAGCATGACCTCCTTGCCCAGGCGGTGGGCGATGTCAGCGCTGTCGCGGGTGAACTCCTGGTAGGGCAGCACCGCCACGCTGAAGGGCACAGGCAGGCTGCAGAGGCGCGTCACCAGCTCCGGCTGCACGTAGCCCAGGTCGTCGATGACCAGGGCGAGGCGGGGCAGCGGGCGTTCCGGTTCGAGGCTCTGAGGCCTGACGGCCTCAGAGGATGGCTTCGCCTTCGGCTCAGCGGATTTCTTTTCGGGCTTTTTGGGTTCGGGGGCTTCCCGCTTGGCCGGCGCCTCGCGCCTACCGCAGCCCTGCTGCCCCAGCACCAGCCCGGCGCCCAGGCCCAAGGCCAGCATGAGGACGGCCCAGCCCGCCAGGGCCAGGGTGGAGGTGCGCTTGCCCCTGCCTCGGGCCAAAGCTAGGAGGCCTTCGCGGGAGCCGGCGCGGCGGGCGCGGGGGCCTGGAGGGCCGTCAGCACCTTGGCCAGGGCGTCATCGGCCTCGGAGAGGCGCAGGATCTGGTCCGGGGCCAGCCCCTGGCGATCCAGCTTCTCGCCACCCGCGCCCAGCCAGCGGCGGGAGACCAGTTCCACGGCCCCGCCCTGCTTCAGGGGGAAGCGGCTGCGCTCCACGCCCAGGCCGGGAGTCTTCTCGCCGAACACCTTCGCGCCCCCCTTCTTCAGGCTGGCGGCCAGGACCTCGGAAGGGCCCAGGGTGGACCGGCCCACGAGGAGCGCCGAGCGGGTAAAGGGGGTCCCGGATCCGGCCACCGGCATGGGCCGGTCTGGCTTGCCGGCCTCCTGGAGGACGCCGAGGGTGCCCGTGGCACCCAGCAGACCCGCCACGGCGGCGGCTTCCTCCATGGACCCCTTCGCACATTGGCGCAGGTCCAGGACCAGGGTGTGGCCATGATCCTGGGCCGCCAGGAGCTTCTTCAGTTCCTCGGCCCGGCCAGGGGTCAGGTCCGGCAGGGACACCATCAGGGCCTGGGCGCCCTGCTTGAGGGTGATGGGGGCTTTCGCCAGGTGCTGGCGTTGCAGGGTGGTCTTGGTGAGGTCGCCGGTGGCGTTGTAGCGGTAGAGATCCAGCGTCGAGCCTTCGGCGCCGCGGAGACGGCGTTCCAGGGCCCAGGCGCTGAGGCGGCCCACGGAATCACCGTCCACCTTGCGGATCACATCGCCTGCCTGGATGCCGGCCTTGGCGGCGGGACCGCCGGGCACCACCGCCAACACGGTGGCGTAGATGCCGCGCTTCAGCACCACCAGCCCGGCCTCGGCGGGGCCGGGATCCGGCAGGCGCAGATCCTCCGCCGTCAGGTAGGCATTCAGGGGATGGGAACGCTCCAGCACGGCCTGGACGCCGCCGGCCACCACCTTGTCCATGTCTGGGGCATCCACGTAGTTCTGCTGCACCAGGGAGAGCACATCCTGGATGTCGGAGAGGCCCGCGAGGGGATCCTGGGGCGCGGCCTTCACGCCAGGTTTCGGCTGGACCGGCTGGGCGCCCTGCCGGAGCACCGGCAAGGTGAACGCGGCCACCAGGGGGAGGGACAACACCGAGAGCCAGGTACGGGCATGCATGGCCTCAGTGTAGAGACTTCTTCGATCCCGCGGCTATGCCTTCAGATCGAGGGTGGCCTGGAGCAGCTCATCCTGGCTTTTGAGGATCTTGAGGTTGGCCTTGTACATCACCTCGAAGCCCATGCCCTGCAGGGTCTCGGAAGCCAGGTCCACGTTCGAGCCGCCGGGCACGGGCGGGGCGGGATCCACGGACAGGCCCTGGACCTGAACGCCGCCCTCCGCCTGGGCTGACAGGTCCAGCCGCTTGGCCTGGTAGCCCTCCGACCGCTGGTTGGCCACGTTGTTGGCCTGCACGGCCAGCCCCGCGCTGGCGGCGCGAAGCCCGGAAAGTGCGATGCCGAAGCCGTCCATGGGAAGGGTATCGGCCCGGGCGACCCTGGCCTTGAGCCTAGCCTTGAGCCTTCCGGAACCAGTCGCTGCCGGACTGGAAGCCCTTCTGCTTGGCGGCGGTCTGGGCGTGGCGGGCCAGGGCCAGGTCGATGAGCCGGGTCAGCAGTTCCGCGTAGGGCACCCCGCTGGCGGCCATCATCTTGGGATACATGGAGATGCTGGTGAAACCGGGGATGAAGTTCAGCTCATTCAGGAAGACCCGGCCACTGAGGCGCTCCAGGAAGAAGTCCACCCGGGCCATGCCGTAGCCGTCCGAGGTGGCGAAGGCCTTCGCCGCCAGCTTGCGCACCAGATCGGCCAGTTCCTCGGGGATATCGGCCGGAATCTCGGTGCGGCTCTTGCCGTGGAGGTACTTGTCCTCGAAGGTGTAGAACTCGTCCGCCACGATCACCTCGCCGGGCTTGGACACCAGGGGCTCGTCGCCGCCCAGCACCGCCACCTCGATCTCGCGGATGTCCAGCCCCTGCTCCACCAGCACGCGGCGGTCGAAGGTGAAGGCGCGGTCCAGGGCGGCTGCCAGATCCTCGGCCCGCTTCACCTTCTCCACGCCGATGCTGCTGCCCAGGTTGGCGGGCTTCACGAAGAGGGGCAGGCCCAGCTTCGCGCATTCCGCCAGGCAGACCGGCCGTTCGCGGTTCCAGCGCTCTTCCGTGAGTCCCACGTAGGGCACCACGGGCAGGCCTTCGGATTCCCACAGCCGCTTGGTGATCCACTTGTCCATGCCCGCGGCCATGGCCAGCAGCCCCGCGCCCGTGTAGGGCCGGTGCAGCAGTTCCAGGTAGCCCTGGATCTGGCCGTCCTCGCCCCCCGCACCGTGCAGGGCATTGAAGAAAAGATCCGGCAGGGGCGAGCCTTCGGCGCCCTTCTCCAGGGGCAGGAAGGGATGATCGCTGCGCTGCGGCAGCTCGCCGGCCGCCAGCCGCGCAAAGGGATCGCCCGNNGCGATGGCCCGGGCCGTGACGATGGAGACTTCGTGTTCGGGGGATTCCCCGCCGAAGAGGAGGCCGACGCTCAGTTTGTCGCTCATGGCCCCACTTTAGCATCCGGATCCGGGGTGTTTCCGCAGGGAGACTCGCCCAGTCCTGCGACCAAAATCACATTTAGGAATTGTTGATCATTTTTATCTGATATTCATGATCCCGGGGACGGCACCCCTCGGAAAGACACCATGAGCGAACTCATCAACAACCGGGACCACCGGATCGCCACCCTCAAGGAGATCATCCTGCACCTGCACCGGGGCGAGGCCCCCGAGCAGGTGAAGGCGCGGCTGGCCCACCTGGTGGGCCAGGTGGACGCCACGGAGATCGCCGCCATGGAGCAGTCGCTCATGGCCGATGGCATGAGCCCCCAGGAAGTGAAGTCCATGTGCGACCTCCACGCGGAGGTCCTCCAGGACGCCGTGGCCCAGCCCGAGGCCCGGGAGCTGCCCGCGGGCCATCCCGTGGACACCTTCCGCCGGGAGAATCGCGCCCTGGAGGCCGCCATCGGAACGGCCCGCGAATGCGTCGCCACTCTGGAAACCGTGCCGGACCAGGCCTATCCCACCGATGAGCGCCTGGCCGCGCTGGGGGCCTTCAACGCCCTCATGGACGTGGACAAGCACTACCAGCGCAAGGAGCACCTGGTGTTCTCGGTCCTGGAGCGCCACGGCAACACGGGGCCGTCCAAGGTCATGTGGGCCAAGGACGACGAGGTGCGCGACTTCCTCAAGGGCGCCATCGAAGTGCTGCGGGAGGAGAGCCTCGGCGGCGCGGAGTTGAAGATCCTCGTGCCCACCGTGCTGCGGCCCGCCCTCGCGGCCCTGGAATCCATGATCTACAAGGAGGAGACCATCCTCCTGCCCATGTGCCTCGGCCTGTTCACGGAAGAGGAGTGGGGCGAGATCTGGCAGGACAGCCCCCGCTACGGCTGGTGCCTGGTGGAGCCCGCCACAGGCTACGCCCCGCCGGAGCCGGCCTTCCCCAAAGACACCCTCCAGCTGCCTGCCGCCTCGGCCGTGGCCTTCCCCAGCGGATCCCTCAGCTTCCAGCAGCTCATCGGCATCTTCTCCAGCCTGCCCGTGGACATCACTTTCGTGGATGCCGACGATCGCGTGGCCTTCTTCAGCGAGGGACCCGACCGCGTCTTCGCCCGCAGCCGCACCATCCTGGGCCGGGAGGTGAAGCACTGCCACCCGCCCAAGAGCGTGGACGTGGTGGAGCGCATCCTGGAGGACTTCAAGACGGGCCGCCAGTCCGTGGCGGAATTCTGGATCCAGATGCACGGGAAGTTCGTCCACATCCGCTACTTCGCCGTGCGCGACGAGGCCGGCGCCTACCTGGGCACCCTGGAGGTGACCCAGGACCTCACGCGCCTCCGCGCCCTCGAAGGCGACCGCCGCCTGCTCCAGTACGACGAAGCCTGAGGCCCCCATGATCATCACGCCCGACACGAAGATCGGCGACTTCCTGGAAGCCCGCCCGGACCTGCAGGAGGCCCTCATCGAGAGGGTCCCCGAGTTCGCCAAGCTGCGGAACCCCATCCTGCGGCGCACGGTGGCGAAGCTGGCCACCGTGGACCAGGCGGCCCGCATCGCCGGGATGCCCACGGGAGAACTGGTGCGGTTCCTCCGGGAGCTGACGGGCGAAGCCGCGGCCGCCCCCGAAGCGGGAGTCCCCGCGCCCGCCGAAGAGCCCCGGCCCGCCTGGGCGAACCCCGGAAGCGTGCGGACCACCCTGGATGCCGATGCGCTGCTGGCNNCAGCTGCTGAGCCCCTTCCGCCCCGAGCCCCTGCTGGCCCAGTTCCGGCAGGAGGGGTTCCCCTGCTGGTGCGAGGCGGAGGCCTCGGGCCGCTTCCGGACCTGGATTCTCAAGCCCTGAAGCGGCCGGGACATCGGGATTCCGCCCCGGATGCGCTAGGCTGGTTCCCCATCCTTCGGAGTGCCCGTGCGGTCGGCCATCTACCCAGGCTCCTTTGATCCCGTGACCCTCGGCCACTGGGATCTCATCCAGCGGGCGGCGAANNTCACGGCCTTCCACGGCCTGCTGGTGGACTTCGCCAAGGCCCAGAACGCCCAGGTCATCGTGCGCGGCGTGCGGGCCTTCAGCGACTTCGAGTACGAATTCCAGATGGCGCTCATGAACCGCAAGCTGGCGCCGGACCTGGAGACGGTCTTCCTCATGCCCAAGGAGAAGTACAGCGCCGTGAGCAGCCGCTTCGTCCGCGAGATCGGCGGCATGGGCGGCAACCTGACGGACCTGGTGCCGGAAGCGCTGCAGGCGCGGATTGCGGCGCGGTTGAGGAAAACCTAGGGCCTAGCCGAGAACCCGTTCGACCTTGGTCACATGCATCACCACCGCGGCCCGGCACCAGGGGAACGCCGCCTTCAGCCGCCCGTGGAGCGCCTCGCCGGACCGCAGCTCTGCCGTGCCCGAGAGGCGGAAGCCCACGGCAGCCCCGGAAGGGCCACCCTTGCTTCCGATGACCATCTGGACCGAAGGATCCCGCTGGAGGTTCGCTTCCGTGGCGCGGTAGCCCCCGGCGGGAAAGGCCAGGGTGTGATCATCGATCACATCGAGGTAGCTCTGCCAGGTCGCCACGAGATGAGGGCCCTCCGGGCCCATGGTCACGAAGGTCGCGGAACCTTCGGATTCCAGCACGGCTCGAACGGCGGCATCCAGCATCAGGGGACCTCCCGGAATCCACGGTAGCAGCAGTCCCCGGACCCCCTTCAGGTCACCTCCGCCAGCTTCAACCGCACCTGCTCGCGCTTCAGCCAGTCGGCCTGGGCTTCGCTGAGGCCGTGGGCCAGGGCGCGGTCGGCGGCTTCCCGGCAGCGGGTCAGGAGGCGGCGGTCGCGCACCAGATCCGCCACCTGGAACTGGGGCAGGCCCGCCTGGCGCACGCCGAAGAACTCGCCGGGCCCCCGCAGCTCCAGGTCGCGCTGGGCGATGCGGAAGCCGTCCTGGGTTTCCACCAGTGTCTGGAGCCGCTCGGTCTCGGAGCCGCTGATCATGAGGAAGTGGCTGCGGTGGGCGCCGCGGCCCACGCGGCCCCGCAGCTGGTGCAGCTGGCTGAGGCCGAAGCGCTCGGCATGGTCCACCACCATCACGGTGGCGTTGGGCACGTCCACCCCCACCTCGATGACCGTGGTGGCCAGCAGGATCTTCGCCTCGCCCGCCACGAAGCGTCCCATGCGGACGGCCATCTCGTCGGCCTTGAGGCGGCCGTGGACCACCTCGATGCCCTCGTCCGGAAAGATGCTCCGCAACAGGGCCTCCATGGCCTGGATGTCGCGCAGCTGCACCTTGCCCTCGTCGGAGGGGTCGATGCTGGGGCTCACCACGAAGGCCTGGCGGCCCTCGGCCAGCTCCCGGCGCACCTGCTCCCAGGCCCGCTCCGCGACGTCGGGCTTGTGCAGCNNCGGGGGATGGGGGTGGCGCTCATCACCAGCCAGTGGGGATCACCGCCCTTCTCCTTGAGGGCCTCGCGCTGCTTCACGCCGAAGCGGTGCTGCTCGTCCACCACCACCAGCTGCAGCCGGTGGAACGAAACCGATTCCTGGAAGAGGGCGTGGGTGCCCACCACGTAGCGGGCCTCGCCGCTGGCGATGCGGGCCAGGGCCGCCCGCTTCTCCGCGACCTTCATGCCCCCCAGCAGCAGCTGCATGGAATCCGCGCGATCGCCCAGGTAGCGGCGGAAGCTGGCGGCGTGCTGGCGGGCGAGGACTTCCGTGGGCACCAGCAGGGCACCCTGTCCGCCGGTCTCCGCCACCATGGCCATGGAGAGCAGCGCCACCAGGGTCTTCCCGCTGCCCACGTCGCCCTGGAGCAGGCGGTTCATCACGCGGCCCGACGTGAGGTCGTCCACGATCTCCTTGAAGGACCGGCGCTGGGCCCCCGTCAAGTGGAAGGGCAGGAAGGACCGCAGGCGTTCACGCAACTCGGGAGATGTGGGCACCACCAGGCCCCGGCGCTGGAGGCGGCCCGCCCGGCGCAGGGCCACGCCCAGGGAGAAGGCGAACAATTCTTCGGCCGCCAACCGCTGGTGGGCGGGCGAGGTGCCCGCGTCCAGCAGGGCGGGATCGCTGTCGTCCGGGGGATCGTGCAGCAGCCGGAAGGCGGCCATGGTGCCGGGCAGGTCCTTCGCCAGGTCCAGGGGCAGCCATTCCTCGCCTGCGTGGGCTCGCCCCAGGGCCTCCTGCGCCAGCTTCTGCCGGAACCGGCCCGTGAGGGGACCCAGCTTCCGGTACAAAGGCAGGAAGCGCCGGACCCAGCCGATGTCCTCGCCCCGGCCCATCACCTCGATCTGCGGCCCCCGCATCTCCAGGCCGTGGCGGCCCACGGACAGGTTCCCGAAGGCCAGCAGGCGGTCGCCGACCTTCAGTGCCCGGGCCAGGTAGGGCTGGTTGAACCAGATGAGGCGGAGGCTGCCCGTGCCGTCCTCCAGCAGGGCCTCCGTGAGGACCATGCGCTGCACCCGGGTGGTGCTCTGGCGCAGATCCCGCAGGGTGCCCAGCACCGTGACGACACCGGGCTCTGCCGGTTCGAGGCCCCGCANNAGGGGGAGGGGGGCGAAGGTCATGGCAGGCTCCATCAGCCTAGCCGCGCCTCCAGGGACTCCACCATCCTGGCCACGAAGCGATCACCGTACCAGGCGCCGTGCTGGGGAGCTTCCAGAAGCTCCAGTCCGGCCATGAGGGCCGGGATCCCGCACAGGCCTTGACCCATGAGGCTCTGGATCTGGAGGCAGGTGCGGCCCGGACCAGCGGCGGGATGATCCTCCGCCAGACGCGCCAGGGCCGGGGCCAGCCAGGGCAGACCCGGGATCCCCCGCCCTCCCATTCCCCCCCAGCCATCCTCAAGAAAGTGGTTCCAAAGGGCGCGGGCAGCAACGAGAGCCTCCTCGCCCAGCAGAATCCGCTGCGCGAAAAGAGGCGGCAGGGCCACGGGCGGCATCTGGCCCACGCTGCGGTCGAGGGGCACCAGGTCCGGCAGGGCGTCCCCGGGAAGCTCCGCCAGCACCCAGAGCAGGCAGGCCTGTTCCCAGGGATCCGGGCCGAACCAGAGCACAGGCTCCGGGGCTGACATCGGACCCGGGATGGGTTCGACCGCCTCCCCCCCTGGTTCCGGAGGACCCCACCAGGCTGCACGCAGATCCGCCAGGCGGGCCCGGTCCCGGGTCCAGGGACCCACCGCCGGGGAGTCCCGCCATACCTGGAGGGCCCCCGGCAGGCCTGAACGCCGGTGGACTGCGGCAGAGACGTCCCCGCAGTGGACATGGATCAAGCCTTCGAGCGAAGCCACGGATCCATCTTCCAGACACCTGCCATGGGCCGCTCCCGGGTGCCCCAGGATACGGCCCACGTCAGGTCAATCAACCACGTATATTTCGCGGTTTTTTCTTGTCTACCGGGCCGCAGTCACGGTCGCTTCGGCCATGGCCTTGGCCAGGGCCTGCTCCAGGTCGGCCCACAGATCCTCAGGACCCTCCAGGCCCACGGAAAGGCGCATGAGGGACTGGGACACACCGCTGTGCTCGCGGGCCTCCGCATTCACCACGCGGTGCGTGAGAGCCGCCGGATGCTGGATGAGGGTGTCCACACTGCCCAGGGACACCGCGGGGGTCATGAGCTTCACCTCGGCCATGACCACGGAGGCGGCCTCGAAACCACCCTTCAGCTCGAAGGCCATGAGGGAACCGGGCCCCTTCATCTGGCGGCCCAGCAGACCCTTGGGATCCTGGCCGGCGAGCCCGGGGAAGTGCACAGCAGACACGGCGGGATGCTTGGCCAGGCGCTCGGCGATGATCTGGGCGCCCGCCTGCTGGCTGCGCACGCGCAGAGGCAGCGTGGGCAGGCTGCGGTGCAGCAGGTAGGCCGCCAGGGGATGGAGCACGTTGCCGGTGATGACGCGGACCTTGCGCAGCTCCGTGGCCCAGTCGTTGTTGGTGGCCACCAGACCCGCCAGCACGTCGCCATGGCCGCCCAGGAACTTGGTGGCGCTGTGGAGGACCAGGGTCGCGCCCTGCTGGATGGGGTTCTGCAGCACGGGCGTGGCGAAGGTGTTGTCCACCAGCACGGGCACCTTGCCGGCCTGGCGCACCACGTCGTCCAGGTCCAGCAGGGCCAGGGTCGGGTTGGCGGGGGTCTCCACGATGACCATGGCCGTGTCGGGGCGCAGCGCGGCGGTGATGCCATCGGCCTCGGCCCAGGTCACCTCCAGGCCCAGCATGCCCGAGGCCAGCAGATGGTCCGTGCCGCCATAGAGGGGACGCACGGCCACGATGTGGCTGCCGCGCTGCTTGGCGGCCATGAGGCAGGCGGTCACGGCCGCCATGCCGGAACCGAAGGCCACGGCCTCCTCGGCGCCCTCCAGCTGGGCCAGGGCCTGCTCGTAGCGGGCCACGGTGGGATTGTAGAGGCGTGAATAGACCGGGCTGCCGATGGGCAGGCCGCCCATGGCCATGGCCTCCAGGCTGCGGCCGCCCTCATCCAGATCCTGCACGGGGTAGGTGCTGCTGAGGTCGATGGGCATGGCGTGGATGCCCTGCTCATGCAGCACCTCGCGGCCGGCGTGGACGGCCTGGGTTTCGATGGAGGTGGACGCGATGGGTTTGGCCATGGGGATGCTCCTGTCCCCAATGTAGGTTTCAAGGATTCGCCATTCCCCCGAATTTATTTCGTGATTCAATGATTTTTATGGATATTGACCGAATTGACTGCAGCATTCTAGCCCTTCTACAGAAGGATGCTCGGCTGTCCAACAAGGAACTGGCCGCGGCGGTGGGTCTGGCGCCCTCCTCCTGCCTGGCCCGCGTCCAGCGCCTGCGCGCGGAGGGCGTACTGCGCGGCGCCCATGCGGAGGTGGATCCCCAGGCCCTCGGCGTGGGCCTCCAGGCCCTCATCGCCGTGCAGCTGCGCCAGCACAGCCGCGCCCAGGTGAAGGCCTTCTGGAAGCACGCGCTGGGCCTGCCCGAGGTGCTGTCGGTCTTCCACGTGGCGGGCACCCACGATTTCCAGGTGCACGTGGCCGTGCGGGACGCCCATCACCTGCGCGACCTGGCCCTGGATGCCTTCACCACCCGCTCCGAAGTGGCCCACATCCAGACCAGCCTCATCTTTGAGTGGGCCAAGGGCCAGGTGATGCCGAACTACCGGGCCTGATCCGGGGTTTTGTTAGGCACTCTAAGCCAGCACCCGGTCGGCCAGCCGCCCCAGGTCCCCGCTGCCCTGGCTGTTGGCGAGGCTCTTGGCGAGGGCCGTGAGCATGGCTTCCTGGGCCGAGGGAGGCAGGTGGGGCAGCAGATCCGCAGCCGCCGCGATGGCCAGCGTCTGATGGGCATGGTTGAAGGTGGGGTCGTTGCGGGTGGCGGCCTCCGCCAGCGCCCCCAGGGCGGCTTCAGCGTGTCCGCCGCGCACGAGGCCTAAGGCGTGGCCCATGGCCAGGGCGGGCTCCGCGTCCAGCACAGCATCGGTCAGGGCCCCGGCGCTGGGTTCACTGATCGCCGTGGGTCGCACCCGGTCCTCGGGCTCATCCGTGGGGAAGAGGTTCACCAGGGCCGCGGCCTGGCCCCAGACGCGGGGATCCGTGGGCCGCGCGCGGGCCAGGGTGGCCAGGTAGACATAGGTCCAGGCGGTCTTCCCCTCCAGGTCGCGCCGGGCGTCCAGCTGCTTCTCGGAGGCCGCCAGCACCAGGGCTGCCAGGGTGTCCCCGCCCCCCTGTCCGGCCTTCAACCGCGCCGTAAAGGCATCCAGCAGGGCCACCAGGCCCAGGTCGCACAGCTCGCGCACCTGCATCTCCCAGGCCGCCGCATCCAGCGTGGGCGGGGTCCAGGGCACGGAGATCTCGGCATCCCCCAGGCGCTTGGCCGCCCGCCGGGCCCAGAAGGTGTCCTCCGGCGTCGCCACCACCCAGGCTGCCAGGCCGAAGAGGCGCCGCCCGGTGGCCCTGGGCTGGTCCAACTGGCCGTGGAGGTCCGCGAAGTGATCGCACACCACGGCCTTGTGGCCGACGTTGGCCATGTCCGTGGCGGTCAACACCCCGAGGCGCTGGAAGTCCTGGGCGCCGGGTGACTCGAAGCCCTGGGCTTCGGCAAAGGCCAGGCCGGGCCGGCGGGACTGGATGAAGGCCTCCAGGTTCCGCCACAGCCCGCTGCCCTTGGCCGCCAGCGCCTGGGCGTGGACCGGGGCGGGACGCCGTCCTTCGTGGGCGGCCATGTGCAGCTGGATGGCCAGCATCCGGAGGAAGCTGCGCTCCGCCAGCAGCGGCTTCAGGCGCAGCACCGCCCGCAGGCCCAGAATCCCATGGGGCAGATGGGGCTGGTAGGCCTCCCAGTCGATGCGCGGCACCAGGGCCTTCACCGCCTCGCGCACCCCGTCCCGCAGACCATCCGGCTCTGCAAGCTGCTCTGCGAACACGGTGAAGAAGCCCGTTGTCGGGGCCTCCAGCTCCTGCTGCCAGCGGGCTCCCACGGTCATGCTCCCTCCAGCGGCAGATCCCAGGCGGCGGCCACCAGGCGGGCCCAGTGGTGGTTCCAGGCCCGCTTCCACACGAGGCTGCCCTCCTTCATGTCCGAGGCCTCCAGCCGCTGGCGGAGCTCGGCCCGCAGGCCTTCCACCCGCGGTCCCAGCGCCCCTTCGGCCAGGGCCAGCAGGACTGCGCGGGCCTCCCGCTCCTGGTCGTGGTGGGTCAGGTAGCCCGCGGATTCCGGGGAGGGCGCGGTGGCACGCAGCCGCTGCCAGGCTTCGAAGGCGGCCTTCGCCGCCGGATCGTCCCGCAGGGGCGCCTTCACCTGGGCCCAGCCCCGGCCCGCATCCAGTTCCGGCCCGGCCCGCAGGAGGGACTCCCGCAGCTTCACGGCCTTGGCCACATCGCGGTCCAGGTGCTTGAGGGCCACGAAAGTGCGCGGCTTGGCGCGGGTCTCGCGGCGGTCGAAGAAGGCGTTGAGGGCCGATACCACCAGGTCCATGGGCACGCCATCCGCCTCCCAGGCGAGCACCTGCCGGTAGTCGTCGGTGCTGAGCAACCCCGCCCGGCCCCAGGCGCGGAAAGCCCACTCGCGTTCCAGCCAGTCCTTCTCCTCGCGGGTGTAGGACATCACGGCCGTTCCGGAGCCGGCGCCTCGGGCACGAGCCAGGTGCCGTCCTTCAGCTGGAGGGCTCCGTTCTCCCAGGCCAGCACTTCCTCCGGGACGATGGCGGCCTTCGCGAAGCCGCGGAGGCGGAAGGGTCCCGAGCCCAGCAGGCGGCCGTCGCGGTCCCAGACATGGAGCTGCCACAGGGTGCCCTGATGGCCCTCGACCTTCAGGAACACGCCCCGCCGGCCCTCGCCGCCCCAGCGGGCCTCGGGGGGCACGGCGGCCGGCCGGGCGGGCACGCCGCGGCAGGCCGCCAGCAGGCCCAGGAACAAGGCTGTCATCACCACAATCGTCGAAGGTCGCGCCATGCCGACATTCTACCCGTTAGACTGAAGGACGAGGGGGCCATGGTCCTGATCCGCGAACAGATCCGCTACAAGAGCCGCAAGGAAATCGACAAGCTGCGCGAAGCCGGCCGGGTGGCCGCCAATGCCCTGCGCATCGCCGCCCGGGCCGCCAAGCCCGGCGTGAGCCTGCTGGAACTGGACCGCATTGCCGAAGCCTACATCCGGCAGCAGGGGGCCACCCCCAGTTTCAAGGGCTACCACGGCTTCCCGGGCACCCTCTGCACCTCCGTCAACGACAAGGTGGTGCACGGCATTCCCAGCAAGTACGTCCTCCAGGAGGGCGATGTCATCGCCATCGACTGCGGCGCCAAGCTGGACGGCTTTCACGGCGACACCTGCCTCACCGTGGGGGTGGGCCAGATCAGCGACGAGGCCCGCCGGCTCATCCAGACCGCCCAGCTGGCCATGTTCGTGGGCATCGAGCACTGCCGCCCCGGCCAGCGCATGGGGGACATGGCCACGGCCGTGCAGACCTTTGCCGAGGAGCGTGGCTACTCCGTGGTGCGCGAGTACATCGGCCACGGCCTGGGCCGGGACCTGCACGAGGATCCCCAGGTGCTGTTCGCCGACCAGCGCCCCGGCACCGGCTTCCGCATGGAGCCGGGCATGACCATCACCATCGAGCCCATCCTCAACATCGGCACCCACCACTGCCTGGTGGAACCCGACGGCTGGACCGTGCGCACCCGCGACGGCCAGCTGTCCGCCCAGTTCGAGCACGACATCGCCATCACCAAGGGCGACCCGGAAATCCTGAGCATTCCCGATCCTGAATTCGAGCTGGAAGACGGGCTGTAGCCCGGCTTCCATGGGTCGCGAGGAACGCTGCGGGGCAGCGTTGCGAGCGGGCACCCCGCTCGAATTCACGCCACGAACTGGAAGACGGACTGCAGGCAGCCCCAGGTTTCAGTCCTCATTCTTCAAGCGCGGGCTGAGCCCGTGCGCCTACAAAAAACGCGGCCGCGTTTTTCGCGTCATCCCTTCGCCCACTGCCTGATGGCCTCCGGCAACTCCGGTTGCGCACCTGTGTAGCTCATCTGGCGCAGCACCTCAGCCACGGGGACGTTGCCATCCCTCCCCCGGAACAGGGCCTTCACCACGCCTTCGGCGGCCAGGTCGCCGCCCCGTTTGAGGAAGCGCTGCTCCAGGAAGACCCACTTCTCGTCCCAGCCCAGCAACCGCGTGTGCAGTTCATAGCGCTCGAAGGGATCGAGGCTGCGGCGGTAGCGCATGGTGACGCCACCCACCAGCGGCTTCCAGCGGTGGCGCAGCATGACCCGGCCGAGGTTCGTGCGGAAGCTGAGGTCGAAGCGGCCCAGGTCCATGACGCTCAGGAAGCGCCCGTTGTTCATGTGGATGTTCACGTCCAGGTCGTTGGGCCAGACGCGGAAGCGGAGGATCGAGGTGCCCAGGGAATCCAGGGGTGGCCGGAACCGGAGGGTGAGGAGCTTCCAGAGGGTGCGGAAGAACAGAACCATGCTCTGAGCCTAGCGGATGGTTGCGCTACCTTGGAGCCATGGTTCACGCGATCCAGGCCCCCGCCAAGCTCAACCGCTTCCTCGCCGTGCTCGGCCGGCGGGCGGACGGCTTCCATGAGCTGGAACTGGTCACCACCGTACTGGAGGGCGTCGCGGACCTCACCGACACCCTGAGCGGAGAACCCTCGGGAGAGCTGGCCCTGGCCATCTCGGGCCCCACGGGCGAAGGCCTGGTGGCCGACGAATCCAACCTGGTGATCAAGGCCTGGCGCCTGCTGGAGGAGGCGGCGAAGCGCCCCCTGCCCGCGGCCCTGCGCCTGGAGAAGCGCATCCCCCACGGGGCGGGGCTCGGCGGGGGCAGCAGCGATGCGGCCGCGGCCCTGCGCCTGGGCAACCGGATGTTCGAGCTGGACCTGCCCGACGGCGAGCTGCTCCGCATGGCCGCCCGGCTGGGAAGCGACGTGCCCCTGTTCCTCCTGGGGGGCACCGTGCTGGGCATCGGCCGTGGTGAGCGGGTGTTCCCCCTGCGGCCCGTGGCCCTGGAACCCATCCTCCTCGTCCATCCCGGGTTGCATGTGAGCACGCCCAGCGTCTACCGGGCCCTGCAGGACGTGGGCTACCCCTTCCCCGAGGCCCTGGCCTCCCAGCCCGCCGGTACCCCCCCGCCCTGGCGCAATGATTTGACCGGCGCGGCCCTGTGGGTGTGTCCACCTTTGGCCGAGGTGCGCGACGCCCTGCGCGACACCGGCGGAGAGCCCCTGCTCTGTGGCTCCGGCAGCTGCTGGGCGGCGCGCTACACCACGGCCGCGGACCGGGATGCCGCCGCGCTCATCCTCCGGCCCTCCCATCCCGCCTGGGGGATCTGGCAGGCTTGAACCCGGCCCCCGCAGGCGGCCGCCCTGGTCGCCTGGCGGTTCCGCTGGGCCTGATGACGGTATTTGTGCCGACAAGGGGTGCCTGCCGATAGCGGGACCATGCAGGCACCACGGGAACCCCAAGATCCGGCCGAGGCCCTCACCCTGGTGCGCCGGTACCTGGATGCGACCTACCGCATCGCCCAGGCCGCCCTGGGCGAAACGGATCTCCAGGAACTCTACGGCCGCGTCCATGCCACCGTCCGCGACCTCATGCCGGCGGACAACCTCTACTTCGCCCTCTGGGACCGGGCCTCGGGCACCGTCTCCTTCCCCTACTTCGTGGATGCCCTGGACCCGGCTCCGGCCTCCCGGACGCTCGGCCGCGGTCTCACGGAATACGTGCTCCGCACAGAACAGCCCCTCCTCCTGGATCCAGAGGTGCTCAAGGAACTGGAGGCTTCGGGAGAGGTGGAACCCATCGGCGCCGATTCCCTGAATTGGCTCGGCGTTCCCCTCATCGGCGCCCAAGGGGTGTTCGGGGCCCTGGTCATCCAGATCTACGCGGGCAATCGGCGCTACACGGCGGAGGAGCGGGATCTGCTGGCCTTCGTGTCCGGCCAGGTGGCCATGGCCATCGACCGGAACCGGGCCGAGACCAATCACCGCATGATGGCCCACACCATCGATCAGACCCGGGATTCGGTCTTCGGCCTGGATGCCGGGGGGCGGATCGTCTTCGTGAACGAGGCGGCCTGCCGCGAACTCGGCTACGACCGGGAGACGCTGCTCGGGTTCTCCCTGTCCGATGTGGACCCCAAGTTTCCGCAGGACCAATGGCCCGCCTTCATGGCCACCCTCCGCGCCCAGGGCAGCCTGTTCGTGGAGACGGAACACCGCCGGAAGGATGGCAGCACCCTTCCCGTCGAGATCTCCGTCTGCCACCTCACCCACGAAGGGCAGGACCTCGCCTTCGGGTACGCCCGGGACACCACCGAGCGCCGGGCGGCGGAGCAGGCCCTCCGCCTGAGCGAGGAGAAATTCTCCAAGGCCTTCCAGGCCAGCCCGGATGCCATCAACATCAACCGGCTGGACGGAACCTACCTGGAAGTCAATTCCGCCTTCACGCGCATGAGCGGCTGGACGCGCGACGAGGTGCTGGGCCGGACCACCCTCGAACTGGGCCTCTGGGTGAACCCGGAGGACCGGCTGCGGGCCCTGGAGATGATCAAGCAGGAAGGGCGGTTCGATGGCCTCGAGGCCCCCTTCCGGATGAAGGACGGCAGCATCCGGATGGGGCTCCTCTCCGGCACGGTCATCACGGTGGATGGTGAGCCCTGCATGCTGTCCATCACGCGGGACATCACCGCGCCCAAGGCCGCCGAGCGGACCCTGCGCCTTGCGGAA
>DPRT01000013.1:25194-41799 GCA_003538615.1 Holophagaceae bacterium
GACATCACCGACCGCCGGCAGGCGGAGGACGCCCTCCGGCAGGCCCAGAAGCTCGAGAGCCTCGGCGTCCTGGCCGGCGGGATCGCCCACGACTTCAACAACCTCCTCACGGTGGTGCTGGGCAACCTGAACCTCGCCCAGATGCACCTTCCGGAGACCGCTCCCGCCCGCCCCTACCTGGCGAACATGGAGGCCACCGTGCTCCGGGCCACGGAGCTGACGAAGCAGATGCTGGCCTATTCAGGGCGGGGGCATTTCGTGGTCCGCCCCCACGACCTCAACGCCGTGGTCCGGGACCTGACCCACCTGCTGGTGGTGTCCATTTCGAAGAAAGTCCGTCTCCAACTCGATCTGGAGGCCAGCCTCCCCGCCATCCAGGCGGACGTGGCCCAGCTCCAGCAGGTGGTCATGAACCTCGTCACCAACGCCTCGGATGCCATCGGGGACCGGGAGGGCGCCATCCACCTCTCCACCAGCGCGGCGTTCCTGGATGAGCGGGCCCTGCGCGCAGATTACCGGGTCGAGGCGCCCGTGCCCGGCCGCCATGTGATCCTCGAAGTGGAGGACACGGGCTGTGGCATGGCCCCCGAGGTCCAGGAGCGCATCTTCGATCCTTTTTTCACGACCAAGGCCACCGGCCGTGGCCTGGGGCTTTCCGCCATGCTGGGGATCCTGAGGGGGCATGGCGCCGGCCTGAACATCACCAGCGACGTGGGCCGCGGGAGCCGCTTCAGGCTCTGCTTCCCCGCCGTGGCGGCCCTGGTCCCCCCGAAAACCCTGGAGGACCCGGCCCCCGGGCAGGTGCCCGCCCACGGGCTGGTGCTGCTCGTGGACGACGAGGAGCGGATCCTCCAGACCACCGGGCTGGCCCTGGAGGCCCTGGGCTTCCAGGTGGTCACCGCCCAGGACGGCCGGGAGGCCCTGGAGTGCTTCCAGGCGCGCCGGCAGGAGATCCGTCTGGTGCTCATGGACCTGACCATGCCGCGGATGGACGGCCGCGAGGCCTTCCACGCCATGCGGGACCTCGATCCCGGCGTGCCCGTGGTACTCAGCAGCGGCTTCTCGGAGAAGGATTCCCTCCAGGCTTTTCCGGACGGCGGACCCGCCGCCTTCCTCCAGAAGCCCTACCAGCTCAAGGACCTTCGGGCCGCCCTCCAGAGAGCATTGGAGAGCTGAGCGGGTTCCCCAGCTAAACTGGTGGGCTGGAGAACCTCGATGACGTCGTCCAAACGCGCCCGGCTGGCCATTTTTCTCACCGTTTTCGTCGACCTCCTCGGCTTTGGCATCGTCATCCCGATCCTGCCCCTCTACGCCAAGGCCATCGCCGACCACCCCAGCGGCTGGATGGAGAGCGTCAACCACTTCCTCGGCCTCGGCGGAACGGGCACCACGCCCGGCGCCTTCTGGGCCGGCGTGGGCTTCCTCAGCTTCAGCCTCATGCAGTTCATCGCCTCGCCCATCCTGGGGCGGATGTCGGACATGGTGGGCCGCAAGCCGGTGCTGTGGATGAGCCTGGTGGGCTCCACCGTCGGCTACCTGATGCTGGCCCTCACCAGCCGCTTCGAATGGATGCTGGCCGCCCGGATCCTGGACGGCATCACGGGCGGGAACATCTCCGTGGCGCAGGCGGCCATGGCGGACACCTCCGATCCTTCCGAGCGCTCCAAGGTCATGGGCATGATCGGCGCCGCCTTCGGCCTCGGCTTCGTGCTGGGCCCCGCCATGGCCGGCATCCTGAGCGGCAGCGCCCTCGGCCACCACCTGCTGGAGACCCGCGGCTGGCACCTGCCCTTCTTCGTGGCCGCGGGCCTTTCGCTGACCGCCTCCCTGATGGTCCTGTTCTGGCTGCCCGAGACGCTCACGGACGAGGTGCGGAAACGGGCCCGCTCCCACGAGAGCCGCGGCCACGCCCTCGTGAAGGCCTTCAAGCGGCGCGGCATGCCCCAGCTGCTGGGCGTGTCCCTGCTGGCCATGGCCGGATTCGCCATGATGGAAGGCACCTTCGCCCTCCTGGTCCAGCAGCGCTTCGGCTTCCAGCAGCGCGAGGTGGGCTACCTCTTCGCCGGCATCGGCGTCCTCCTCGTGATCTACCAGGGGGGCCTCGTGCGCCTGGTGTCCAAGCGCATCCCCGAGCGGGCCGCCCTCATCGCGGGCCTGGTGATGATGGGGATCGCCCTGCCACTGATGCCCGTCGCCGCCTGGATGTGGCCCTTCCTGCTGATCTTCATCCCGCTCTCCTGGGGCAGCGGCATGGGCAACACGGCCGGAACGGCCCTGGCCAGCCAGCTCACGCCGCCAGAAGACCAGGGCAGCCTCTTCGGCGTGCTGAATGCCATGACAGGCCTGGGCCGCATCATCGGCCCCGCCCTGGGCACCTTCATTTTCGCCCGCTGGGGTGGCCAGGCCACCTACACCGCCGCGGGCATCACCCTGGGACTGGCTCTGCTGCTGGCCCTGACGCTCTCCCGCAAGGACCTCGCATGATCCGCCTCGATGGAAAGTCCCTGACCGCCCCCCTGCTGGCCCGCATCGCCGCCGGCGAAGGGGTTTCCCTGGACGAGGGCGCCCTGGCCCTCGTGGCGGAGAACCGCGGCGTGGTGGACCGCATCGTGGCCGAGGGCCGCACGGTCTACGGCATCAACACGGGATTCGGCCAGTTCGCCACGGTGGTGATCCCCCCGGACCAGCTCCAGCTGCTCCAGCTCAACCTGATCCGCAGCCACGCCGCGGGCGTGGGNNATCCGCCCCGAGCCCATCCGCCTGCTGATGGAATGTCTGAACCGTGACGTGGTGCCTGTGGTGCCGAGCCAGGGGAGCGTGGGCGCCAGCGGCGACCTGGCCCCGCTGGCCCACATGGCGCTGCTGCTGGTGGGCGAGGGGCTGGCGTGGCAAGGCGGGGGCCACGTCCCCGGCGGCCAGGCCCTGGCGAAGGCCGGTCTGAATCCCGTGACGCTCCAGGCGAAGGAGGGCCTGGCCCTCATCAACGGCACCCAGCTCATCACCTCCCTGGGCAATCTGGCCGTGGAGAAGTTCACCCGCCTGGCGGATCTGGCGGACGAGATCGCCGGTCTCAGCCTGGAGGCCCTGCGCGGCACCCGCGCCGCCTTCGATCCGCGCATCCATGCCGCCCGGCCCCATCCGGGCCAGATCGCCGTCGCCGGGCGCATGCGAGACATCCTGGGCCAGACCAGCGACATCTCGGAAAGCCACAAGGACTGCCACCGCGTGCAGGACGCCTACAGCCTGCGCTGCATCCCCCAGGTGCACGGCGTGACCCGCGATGCCCTGGGCTTCGCCGGGGCCATCCTCGAGCGGGAACTCAACAGCGCCACGGACAATCCGATGATCTTCACAGACACCCAGGAGTCCCGTTCCGGTGGCAATTTCCATGGCCAGTACCCCGCCTTCGCCTGCGATGTGCTCGCCATCGCCGCGGCGGATCTCGCCAGCATCTCCGAGCGCCGCCAGGAGCGCCTGGTGAACCCCGCCTATTCGGACCTGCCGGCCTTCCTCACCCAGAACGGCGGCCTCGAATCCGGCTTCATGATGGCCCACGTCACGTCTGCGGCCCTGGTCAGCGAGATGAAGGGCCTGGCCCATCCCGCCTGCGTGGACACCATCCCCACCAGCGCCGGGAAGGAGGATCACGTGAGCATGGGGCCCATCGCCGCCCGCAAGCTCCTCCGCGCCGTGGACGCCCTCGAACAGGTGCTGGCCATCGAGGCCCGTATGGCCCTGGAAGGGCTCCGCATCGTGGGCCTGGCTCCGGCCAAGGGCCTGCAGCCCCTGATGGACCGCCTCGCGGATGCTTGCGCTCCCTGGGCCGATCGCGTCATGTTCATGGAGATCCAGGCCACCCTCGGCGCCCTCCGGGCCCACCAGGAAGCTCATCCATGACCCTGCCCACCCCTTGGCGGACTGCATGCGAAGAGGCGCTCCGGCGCTTCTCCGATGCCGATGCCATCCGGTTCTGGGGCATCGGCCACGAGGTGGATGGCGCCTACCAGCCCATCTTCAACTACCGCTTCGAGCACACCTACGCCGCCGTGCTGCTGGCCCGCTGGCTGGCCCCCGAAGCGGGGGCCGATCCGGAGGTCGTCGAATGCGCCGCCTGGCTGCATGACGTGGCCAAGCGGCTCAAGGATCCGCACGCCAGGGACACCCACGCCCAGGAGGCCTCGGCCCGGGTGCCGGAGATCCTCGCGGGCACGGATTTCCCGCCGGAGAAGATTCCCGCCGTGCGCCACGCCATCGAGCACCACGTGGGGCTGAAACTCACGAAGCGCCTGGAGCCCCTGGAGACCGCCTGCCTCTGGGATTGCGACAAGCTCAGCAAGATCGGTGCGGCAAGCCTCATCCACTTCGGCTGCATCAGCGGCGCCTTCCAGCCCATCACCACCGCCGAGATCCTGCGCCGCGGCGAGGCCTGGCTGGATCTGGCCCGGGACATCACCGCCAGCTTCAACACCGCGCCCGCCCGCGAGGAGGGCCGGCGGCGCCTCGCTTTCATCGAAGCCCACTACGCCCAGTTGAGGCGGGAATGGTCCGACCCCGCCAGGGCGATGCCCGCATGAACGACTTCCTGCAGCTCGCCCAGACCCTGTCCATGGCCCTCAAGGCGCTCCAGATGTACACCGCCGCGCACCCCAGGGCGCAGGAGGCAGTGGCGGCCGCGCATGCCGCCCTGACCCGCTGGCTGGCGGGGAGCAGCCGCCTCCAGTTCGTGGTCACGGGCACCAAGGCCTTCGCGGACGGGGTGGTGCAGGACAGCCGCAACCCCCATGTGGCCACGCTCGTGCGCCTCGTGTCCGAGCGGGGCGTGAGCGGTTTCGTCTTCGAGCAGGGGGTTGCGGAAAGCGAGTGCCTGGCCTTCCTCCAGGCCCTCTCCCTCAAGCCGCAGAAGCTGGAGGAGCAGGGCGGCATCGAGCACCTCCTCCAGGCCGCCGAGGTCCGGCGCATCAAGGTCTCCCAGATCCGCTACCAGGCCGTCCACGAAGGCGAGGAGGGCGCCGCCGAGGACCAGCCCCCCGCCAGCCCGGTCATCTCCACCGTGGAACCTCTGGAGAAGGTCCTCCGCGAGGCTCTCGTCGTGGCCCTGTCCGGCGCGCCGGGCGGCCCCGCCGATCTGGGCGGGCTGGGCCCGCTCGGGCACAAGCTGGGGCTGGGGGACGGTGCCCCCGACGCCGACCAGCTCGCCCTGCTGCGCCAGATCGTCATGGACCTGGCGCCGGAGGCGCAGCTGAGGCTGGTGGCCGGATTGGCGACCCTGCCGGAGCACCCCGCCGGCCTGACCCTCGGCCTGAAGGCGCTGGCGGGCGATCTGCTCGCCAGCGCCACCCGCTCCGCCCTGGCCGGGGGCATGTCCTGGGCCCGCCTGCGGGGGCCCCTGGAGCAGATCCTGCGGCCCCTGCCCGACCGCGAGTCCCTGGTGCGGACCATGGTGTCCCAGCTCCGCGAGGCCGGCCAGGACACCACGCAGGCGGAGGCCATGCTCCGCCACCTGGACTGGGATTCCCTCAGCCTGGAGGCCAAGCTGGTGAAGGCGCTCGAAGAAGGCTGGCTGTTCGAGCTGAGCGTCGCCCAACGGCTGGCCTTTCTCCGGGAGCTGCTGGACCTCCGCCGCTTCGGCGCCTTCCTCCAGGTCCAGGAGGCGCTGGTGGACGCCCTCCGCGATGAGCAGGTGGAGATCCGCCTCAAGGCCGCCCAGACCCTGGCGGGGGTTTCCCGATGGGCTCTGGAACCGGGCCTGCCTCCGGGCAGCGAGGGGGCGCTGGCGGAGGCGCTCCGCGCCCATTTCGCCTGGGAGCCGGACCCGCCGGTCCACCAGTGGACCACCGAGGCCCTGGATGCCCTGCTGTCGTCGCTGGTGCCCCGGTCCGAACTCGGCCACGTGATGGCCGACCTCCAGGAACTCGAAGGGCTGTGCGCCTTCCTCGGCGAACCCCTGCCCTGGCGCCAGGCGGCCCTGGAACGCCTGCGCGCCGGGCTGGTCCGGCCCGCCTTGATGGATGCGGTGGTGGTCCACATCCTCGGCATGGAGCGGAGCCGGCTGGCCACCGAGGTCCATCCCTTCCTGGAATTCCTCGGAGCCCCCATGGCCCGGCACCTGGTGGCCCGGCTCGGGCAGGAGGATGACCGGACCCGCCGGGGCCGCCTCGTGGAAGCCGTGCGCAGCATGGGCCCCCTGTCCCTCCCGCCCCTGTTCGAGGCGCTGGCCTCCCCCGCCTGGTACCTGGTGCGGAATGCCCTCACCCTGCTGTCCGACCTGGGGGATGCGGGCTGTCTTCAGGCCGTCGTCCCGCTTCTCCGGCACACCGAACCCAGGGTGCGCCGGGCTGCGGTCCGCGCCCTCTGGAAGCTCGGCGGACCCGCCTCGGAGCCGCACCTCATCGCCCGGATGAAGGATACGGATCCCGAGACTCTGCATGAGATCTTCTTCGCCCTGGGCCAGCTCCGCTCGGAGAGCAGCGTGGCGCCCACCGCCGAGCTCGCCCTGGACAAGCGCATCCAGGAACGGCTCCGGGTCCAGGCCACCGACACGCTGGGCCTCATCGCCTCCCCCCGGGCCCTGCCTGCGCTGGTGGAACTGCTGCGCCGGAAGGGCCTGTTCGCCGCCACCGAACCCCCGGCCGTCCGCCTGTCCGCCGCCCGGGCCCTGACCGTGCTGGGCATCCCCGAGGCCCGGGAAGCCCTCCTGCGGGTGGTCGATGCCGAACCCCGGGGCGTGGAGCGGCAGGCCTTCCTCCAGCTCCTGGAATCCATGGCTTCGGCATGAGCGGACTCCAGGCCCATCCCGATCCCCGCCAGCTGCTCGAAGCCTTCGAGGCCTTCACCGCGGCCTCGGAGCATCTCCAGACCCGGTATGAAGCCCTCCAGGCCCAGCTGGGCCAGTTGCAGGGGGAGCTTCAGACGGTGCTGGAGGCGGTCCCCTTCGCCATCTGGGTGCTGGGCGAGGACAGTTCGCTCCGGTTCACCAACCGGCCCCAGGGCCTGGAGGGGCGCTTCCTCCAGGGCCCCGCGCCCTGGGAGCCCGGCAGCCCCGGGGGCCAGCGGCGCTTCAAGACCGGCGAGGGGCGGGAACTGATTTTCGAGGAGGAGCGGCGGTCCGCCCCCCACGGTGGCACCATCGTCACCCTGCGCGACGTCACCGAAGCCGTCTTCCAGGCCCAGCAGGCCACCCGGGAGGACCGCCTGGCCGCCATGGGGCGCATGGCCGCCGAGCTGGCCCATGAGATCCGGAACCCCCTGGGCAGCCTGGCCCTGTTCTCCGGGATGCTGGTGGAGGATCTCGGGGAGCAGCCCGGCCCTCTGGAGCTCGCCCGCAAGATGCAGGAGGGCGTGGGCCGGCTGAACCGCGTGGTGGGCAACACCCTGGCCTTCAGCCGCGACCTGCACCCCAAGCCCCTGGACGTGCCCCTGTGGGCCTTCTGGGAGGACGCCCTCCGCCACGCCACCTTGGCCGAGGCCGTGCCCTGGGAGAACCGGATCCCCGAAACCGCCGCCTGGGAGGGCGACCCCGATCTCCTCCGGCAGGTGGCGCAGAACCTGCTCCAGAACGCCACCCGGGCCCTGGAGGACATCGAGCGGCCCCAGGTGGTCCTGGATGCTGCGGAAGAGACCGTGGAGGGCCGGCCCTGCTGGCACCTCACCCTCACGGACAACGGCTGCGGCATCCCCGCCGAGGCGCTGTCCCGGGTGTTCGACCCCTTCTTCAGCACCTTCGGCGGAGGCACGGGCCTGGGCCTGGCCGTCTGCCACCGGATCATCGTGGCCCACGGGGGCCTGCTCTTCATCGAAAGCCAGGTGGGGCGCGGGACCACCGTCCATCTGCGGCTGCCGGCGCCAGCGATGTCGTGACGCCGGTCACAGGCCGTGCGAAAATCAAACCCTTTGCGGAGCGCCCATGTCCCTGGTCCACCTTGATCCCGGAAAGCAGGCGCCCGAGCTCGTCAATGCCATCATCGAGATCCCCACGGGATCCCGCATCAAGTACGAGATCGACCACCACACGGGCCTGGTCCATGTGGACCGCGTGCTGTTCTCGCCCTTCCACTACCCGGCCGAATACGGGTTCATTCCCGGCACCCTGGCCGAGGATGGCGACCCGGCGGACATCCTCGTGCTCATCAACGGATCGACCTATCCCGGCGTGGTGATCCGGGCCCGGCCCATCGCGCTGCTGCGCATGACGGACGACAAGGGGAAGGACGCCAAGATCCTGGCCGTGGCCACGGACGATCCCAGCTACGCCCACGTGACCTCCCGCAGCGACCTGCCCCCGCACTTCCTGCTCGAGGTGGAGCACTTCTTCCTCACCTACAAGGATCTGGAGCGCAAGAGCGTGGCCAGCGATGGCTGGGGCGGCAAGGACGAGGCCCACGCCTTCGTGAGAGCCTCCATCGAGGCCTACAACCGGCAGAAGAAGTAGGGCGGCCATGGCGGCTCCGGAGGAGGCCCCGGGCCTCGTCTGCTTCGACCTGGACGGAACCTTGGTGGACCCCCTCCTGGGTGTGCGGAACTGCCTGCGGAAGACCTGCGCGGCCTTCGCCCTGGCCATGCCGGACGAGGCCACCATCCGGGCCTGGATCGGCTTCGGCATGCGGGAATCTCTGGCCACCCTCCCGGGGCTGGAGGATCCGGCGCGGCTGGAGGCCACCCTGGATTTCTACTGGGAGCGCTACCGGGAGGATGGCGTCTTCGAGCACGAGCTGTACCCCGGCGTCTTCCACCTGCTGCACCGGCTGAAGCGCCAGGGCCACCGCATCTACATCGTGTCCGCCAAGCCCAGCGTCTTCGCCCGGCGCATCGCCTACCAGTTCGACCTGAACCTCATCTTCGACGACATCTTCGGCAGCACGCTGAAGGGGCGCTGGCAGCCCAAGACCGGGGTGCTGGCGGGCCTGGCGGACCGGGGCACCATCTGGCCCGGTGGCGTCTTCATCGGGGACCGGGGTGTGGACATGGAAGCCGCCCGGGACCATGGCCTGGAAGCCATCGGCGTGGGCTGGGGCTACGGCAGCCACCAGGAGCTGATGGATGCAGGGGCCGAGCGCATCTTCGATGCCGTGCCGGACCTGGATGCCTGGCTGCGCATCCGCTTCCCCCAGGCCGAAGTGTTCGACGCCTTCAGCCGTTCGGAGTAGGGGTCAGGCGCTCAGCCCCAGCGCGTGCCGGGAGGTACCTGGGGCTTGAAGGCCCCGGGCCCAGGCTTCGCGGGCACCTTCGGATCCAGCAATTCCAGCCGCTGGCGAGCGCCGGTGGGGTCCGTCCACTCGAGGCTGCGCAGCAGGCCCTTGCGCCCCGTGGCCAGGAGGGGCGGCAGGTCCGGCGCCCTGGGCACCAGCTTCACTCCATCGCCACCCTGGGCTTCGGCGCGGTAGAGCTCGTCGATCCGCGAGGGGTCCAGCAGGATTCCCAGCAGGGGGAAGTCGCGCACGGCGCGGGCCAGATCGATCCGCTGGGCCGTGCGGGTATCCGGATCGTACTGCACGAGCTGATGGCCATCGGCGGTCACGGTCAATCCGGAATCGTAGGCCACCTTCAGCTTGCCGCCCCGGGCCAGCAGGAGGCTGCCTTCCTGCGCCATCTTGCCGAACACGGCGCTGTCGCTCTCCTGGCGGAAGCGGCTGGCCAGGACCGGCGCCTTGAGAAAGGCGGTCCACCACCCGGGCAGCGCCGCCGCGAGGGGCGCCACCAGCAGGGCCACGAGAAGGGGGGCCCGCACCTCAGCTCCGCTTCAACTCGACGCTGAGCTTGGCGGTGATGCCCTTGGCGGGCGCCGGGCGCTGGATCTGGCCTTCGGCCACCACCTGCCCCCGGTGGCGCAGCTGAACGAAGATCTCGATGTCCTGGCCATCCGCGCCGGCGGGCACCTCGAGCCGCAGCACGGAGGGCGCGCCCTGGCGCCCCACCTGCGTCAACTCGCCCATCAGGGAGGAGATGGCGTCCTTGGAGTCTGCACCCTTGGGGCGTACCGCGGGACGCTTGCCTTCCACCTTCAGCGAGGCCAGGGCCGCCAGCGGGTCCGCCTTCACGGCAGGACGGGGGGCCGCTGCGGGAGCGGGGGCCGGGTGGGGCTCCGGCTCGGGTGCCGGGGGAACGGGCACAGGCTCAGGTTCCGGAAGGTCAGGGGCGGCCGCGAATGCCGGTTCGGGCAGCGCTTCCAGGAAATCTTGCCCGGGGCCCCCGGGACCGGGGCCTTCCGTCCCTTCATCCTCATCCGTGATGAAGGCGATGGATTCGTCCTCCGCGGGGGGCTCGGGCAGGTGGGGCGCCTCGATGAAGATGCCCGTATCGTCGTCCATGTCGGGCAGCGGATCGCCTCCGGTGGTCTGAAGGGATCCTTCCATGTCCAGCAGGTCGGTGACGGAAGGCAGATCCGACAGGGTGAGGGCCCCCGAACTGGAGGGTGCCGCAACGCTGGGGGCCGGTGCCTTCGGGGCGGCCTGCCCTTCCCCAAGCACATGGGTCTTGATGTGCGACAGCGCCAGCCGGGTGATGCCGCGCAGGGTCTCGAACACACCGGTGCCATCGGACGCCACGGACTGGAAGCTGGGCATGCCGCGGGGGTTGAAGGCCGCTTCGAGTTCGTCCACGGGCACCACGTTCTTCAGGTCCCGCTTGTTCCACTGGAAGACCACGGGGATGTCCTGGAGGCTCAGCCCCAGCTCCCGGAGGTTCTCCTCGAGGTTCGTCCAGCTCTCGCGGCAGGCGTCCACCATGGGCACCTGGCTGTCCACCACGAACACGATGCCGTCCACGCCCTTGAGCACCAGCTTCCGGGTGCTGTTGTAGAACACCTGGCCGGGCACCGTGTAGAGCTGCAGCTTGGTCTTGAACCCGCCCACCATGCCCACGTCCATGGGCAGCAGGTCGAAGAAGAGGGTGCGGTCCGTCTCGGTGTTGAGGCTCACCATCTCGCCGCGGGCCTTCTGGCTCGTCTTGCCGTAGATGGTGTTGAGGTTGGTGGTCTTTCCGCACAGACCGGGCCCGTAGTAGACGATCTTCGCCGTCATCTGCCGGGTGGCGTGATTGAAGAAGACCATTCTTGAACCTCTTGGTAGGAAAAAGTTTAGCCCGGAATTCCGCCCGGGCTCAATGCAAATGCCGGTTTTCCCGCCCCGGCCTCAGGGCAGCGACTTGAGCAGGGCCAACACCTGCTGATCGTGGTCCTTCGTGCGGACGTCCCGGATGACCTTGCGGATGGTGCCCTGCCGATCGATGAGGATCGTGACCCGCCTGGCCATCCCGAGAAGGGGCATCTTCACCCCGTAGGCCTCGATGATCCGCCGGTCCGGATCCGCCAGGAGGCTGAACGGCAGGTGGAACTTCTCGGCAAAGGCCTTGTGGCTCTCGGTGGTGTCGGCGCTGACCCCGAGGATGACCGCCCCGGCGGCCTGAAGCGCGGAAAAGCCGTCCCGCAGGCTGCAGGCCTGGGCCGTACAGCCCGGCGTATCGTCCTTGGGATAGAAGTAGAGAACCACCGCCGACTTCCCCTGGAAATCCGCCAGCCGCACCAGGGCCCCATGCTGATCGCGGGCCTCGAAGGCGGGCGCCTTCAGTCCCTCGGCCACCTCGCCGGCGGAGGCGAATCCGAACATCGCAAGCATCCCCACCGCGCCCCTCCACTTCCGGTCCATGGTGGCCTCCTGAGGGGGCGAGTGTGGCACCATCGGCTGACAGGGAGGAGGGCAGAGATCTTGGACAGCGTGATTCGCATGGCCCTGATCCCCGGCGATGGCGTCGGGCCCGAAGTCATGGCCGAAGCGGAACCCCTGCTGGACTGGATCCGGGCTCGGGGGCGCCGCCTGGAGGTGCTGCGCCTCCCTTACGGAGCCGACCACTTCCTGACCACTGGCGAGACCCTTCCCGAGTCTGTCTTTCAGGACCTGCGGGACGGATGTGACGCCATCCTCTTCGGCGCCGTGGGGGATCCGCGGGTGCCGGACGGACGCCATGCGGAGGAGATCCTCCTGCGCCTCCGGCAGGGCCTCGACCTCACCGTGAACTTCCGCCCCTGCCGTCCCCTTCCCGGCGTGGGGCAGGCGGGCCTCCACATCGAAGTGTTCCGGGAAAACACCGAAGGCCCCTATGGCCTGCAGGGCTCGACAGAACCCGGCCGCGCCGTGGACATGGCCGTGCACACGGAGCCCGCTGTGCGGCGCCTGCTGGAAGCCGCCTTCGCCGGCGCCGCAGCCCGGGGCTGCGCCCTGACCCTGGCCCACAAGGCCAACGTGCTGAAGCACGGTCACGGGCTCTGGGTACGGGTATTTCAGGAGTTGTGTGCAGCCCACCCCCAGGTGCCCGCCCGCGGCATGCACGCCGACATCCTGCTCTGCGCCCTGGTGCAGGATCCGCGTTCCTTCGGCGTGATCGCCGCGGACAACTACCTGGGCGACCTCATCAGCGATCTCACAGCGGCCTTCGCGGGCGGCATGGGCACGGCCCCCTCCCTGAGCTGGGCCCCGCACCGGCCCTTCCGCTGTGCCGCGCTGGCGGAGCCGGTGCACGGCTCCGCGCCGGACATCGCGGGCAGCGGCCTGGCCAATCCCGTGGGCATGATCCTCAGCACGGCCCTGCTCTTCCGCCACCTGGGCTGGAAGCCCGAAGCCCAGGCCGTGGAAGGGGCCGTGGCCGAAGCCATCGGGCGCGGCATGAAAACCCGCGACCTGGGCGGCAGCCTGAGCACCGCTGACATGGGAACAGCCATCCGCAGCCACCTGCCCCGCTGAACGCCGCTCAGCCCTCTTCGCAGCCCCGTTCCCGTCAGCAGCTGCGCATGACCCCGACGAGGACACCCTGGATATCGATGCGCTGGGGGGGATAGCAGCGGGGCTGGAGCTCGGGGTTGTGGGGGATCAGCCATACGCCCTTCGCGTCGCGGCGGAACTCCTTGAGGGTGACCTCCTCGCGGTCGATGAGCGCCACCACGCGATCGCCGTTGCGGTATTCGCCCTTGCGCTGGAGAACCACCAGATCTCCGTCGAGGATGGCGTCGTCCACCATGGACTCGCCCCGGACCCGCAGCACGAAGAGCTCGTCCCGCTGCCGATGGATGCTGTTGGGCACCTCGATGGGCAGGGCGCGGCTTTCGGGCAGGATGGGCGATCCGGCGGCCACGTCCCCGCAGAAGGGGAAGATCCGCGGCGCAGTGGCGGGCTCGGGCCGATCCACCCGCGGGGCCGCCCCCTCCACGGCTGGTCCGGCCGCGACCACCAGGTTGTTCCCCTTGCCATGGCTCCGGACGAGGAAGCCCTTGTCCATGAGGTGCTGCACATGCTTGTGGATGGTGGACACCGCGCTGGAACCCACCCCCTTGGCGATTTCCGCCAGCGTGGGGCTGCGGCCTTCGTCCTGCACGAAGGTGCGGATGAAGTTCAGGACGGCCTGCTGGCGTTTGGTGAGATCGCTGGCTTTCATAGGTTCCAAGGTAGGAGCCGATCCAAAGGTCGTCAATCCCTTTTTTTTCGCTTTATTTCAGATCACCAAAGACACTCTTTCCAGCACCTTTCATGGATGCCCATGGTGGCCTCTGCCATACTGGAGGATGCTGTGACGAACCTAGTATTTACGCCCTCTTCGTCGCCATTGCCCCGATGCGAAAGGAGTCCCATGACTGCCGCCCTTGCCTCCCCCTCGACCACCGGAGGAGCGAAAACCCGGATCAATGATTTTTCCATCCAGGTGGCCACGGTCAACGGATCGGGTTCCCAGACCGCGAACACCGTCCTGTTGCGCGCCATCTTCCAGATGGGCGTCTTCGTCAGCGGCAAGAACCTCTTCCCTTCGAACATCGCCGGCCTGCCCACCTGGTTCACCATCCGGGCCAGCGCCAAGGGCTACGTGGCCCGCAAGGCCAGCAACGAGATGCTGATCCTCATGAACCCTGAGACGGCCAAGGAGGACATCGCCAAGGCCGACCCCGGCGCGCTGGTGATCTACGACGAGCCCCTGCAGCTCGACAAGCTCCGGAACGATCTGGCCTTCACGCCCGTGCCCTTCCAGAAGCTGGTCACCGCCTCCTGTCCCGAACCCAAGCTGCACAAGCTCGTGAAAAACATGATCTACGTGGGCGTGGCGGCCCGCCTGCTCGGCATCGACATGGAGGAGGTCAAGAAGGCCATCGCCAAGCAGCTGAAGGGCAAGGCCAAGGCCATCGAGCTCAACCAGACGGCCTGCATGGCCGGCTACGACTGGGCCATGGAGAACCTCGAGGACCAGGACCACATCAAGGTCGTCCGCGACAACAAGACCCAGGGCCTCATCATCGTGGACGGCAACGAGGCCTGCGCCCTGGGCGCCCTCTTTGCCGGCGTCACCGTGGTGGGCTGGTATCCCATCACCCCGGCGTCGAGCCTCGTGGAGACCTTCATCGAATACGCCGAGGAGTACCGCAAGGATCCCAAGACCGGCAAGTCCACCGTCGCCATCGTGCAGATGGAGGACGAGCTGGCCTCCGCGGGCGTGGTGCTCTCCGCGGGCTGGGCGGGCGCCCGCTCCATGACCTCCACCGCGGGCCCCGGCGTGTCGCTCATGAGCGAATTCATCGGCCTGGGCTACTACGTGGAGGCCCCCGGCGTTTTCTTCAACGTGGCCCGTACGGGTCCCAGCACGGGCCTCCCCACGCGCACTCAGCAGTCCGACGTGGAGCTTTGCGCCAAGTGCAGCCACGGCGACACCATGCACATCAACCTCTACCCCGGGAATATGGAGGAGTGCTTCCAGTTCTCCTACGATGCCTTCGACCTGGCCGAGCGGTTCCAGACCCCCATCTTCGTCGTCACCGACCTGGACCTGGGCATGCAGAACTGGTCCTCGAAGCCCTTCGCCTATCCCGCCAAGCCCTATGACCGGGGCAAGGTCCTCAACCAGCAGCAGCTCGCGGAGGCCAAGGACTGGGGCCGCTACAAGGACGTGGATGGCGATGGCATCTGCTACCGCTCCCTGCCCGGCACCCCCGGTGGCAAGGGCTCCTACTTCACCCGCGGCTCGGGCCACAACGCCTACGCCCAGTATTCCGAGAAGCCTGAGGATTACGTCGAGGTGGTGGACCGCCTGAGGAAGAAGTACGAAACCGCCAAGACCCATGTGCCCGTCCCCGTGTTCCGCAACCTGGGCTCGGGCAAGGGCATCCTCGCCTTCGGCTCCAGCGATCCCGCTGTCGTCGAGGCCCAGGATCTCCTGGCCGAGCTTGGCCTCAAGACCGACTACCTGCGCCTGCGGGCCCTGCCCTTCACGGCCGAGGTCGATGCCTTCGTGATGGAGAAGCAGGTGGTCTACGTGGTCGAGCAGAACCGCGATGGCCAGATGGCGAACCTCTTCCGCGAGACCTATCCCGAGCACGCCACCAAGTTCAAGAGCGTCCTCCACTACGACGGCCACGCCATCGATGCCAAGTGCATCGTGGATCAGATCACCGCCTTCGAGCAGAAGTAAGGAGCCGACCATGACGACCACCACCCCTTCCGCTCCTGTTCCGGCCGCCCCCACCAACAAGCTCGGCTTCACCAAGCAGGACTACGTGGGCTCCAAGTCCACCCTCTGCGCCGGCTGCGGCCACGATGCCATCACGGCCCAGATCATCAATGCCGCCTTCGAATCCAGCATCGAGGGCTACCGGGTCACCAAGTACTCCGGCATCGGCTGCTCCTCGAAGACGCCCGCCTATTTCATGAACCAGGGCTGGGGCTTCAACAGCGTGCACGGCCGCATGCCGTCCATCGCCACGGGCGCCTCCCTGGCCAACCGGAACCTCATCAACATCGGCGTGTCCGGCGATGGCGATTCCATGTCCATCGGCATGGGGCAGTTCGTCCACGCCGTGCGCCGCAACATCCCGATGATCTACATCATCGAGGACAACGGGGTCTACGGCCTCACCAAGGGCCAGTTCTCCGCCACCGCCGACAAGGGTTCCCACCTCAAGTCCGGCGCCGTGAACGACCTGCCGCCCATCGATCCCTGCACCCTGGCTATCGAGCTGGGCTGCGGTTTCGTGGCCCGCTGCTTCTCCGGCAACCCCAAGCAGCTGAACGCCATCCTCAAGGCCGCCTTCGCCTATGAGGGCACCGTGGTGCTGGACATCATCAGCCCCTGTGTCACCTTCAACAACCACGACGCCTCCACGCGCTCCTACAAGCACGTCAAGGACCATGACTTCCCCCTCCACGACCTGGGCTTCATCCAGTACTCCGAGGTCGAGGACGTGGAGATCGCCGCGGGCGAAACCGAGGTCGTGACCTTCCCGGACGGGTCCAAGGTCGCCATCAAGGCCATCCACGAGACCTACGATCCCACGGACCGCTTCGGGGCCATGAAGGCCATCCACGAATCCATGGCCAAGGGCGAGTTCCTCACGGGCCTGCTCTACATCAACCCCACCCAGCCCCCCCTCCCCCAGGTGCTCAACCTGGTGGATGAGCCCCTGGCCACCCTGGGCGAGGACCTGCTCAAGCCCAGCCCCGCCGAGCTGGGCAAGATCATGCAGGCATTGATGTAGGCCCACAGGCCCGCTACACTGATCGTTCGTGGGCCTGTAGCTCAGCTGGGAGAGCGCTGCGTTCGCAATGCAGAGGTCGTCAGTTCGATCCTGATCAGGTCCACCAA
>DPRT01000020.1 GCA_003538615.1 Holophagaceae bacterium
CCTGGAAGAGCGCGAAGGGGGTGGGGGCCGAGCCCTCTCCCCCGGCCTGCGGGGGCTGGTCGGTCTGGACGGTGAAAGGCCCGAAGTGCGCATCCACGCGGGCGCCGCCGGGGAAATCGATGGTCATGTCCATGGGTGCCGTTCCTCGCTCCGAAGGCCCATTGTGGCCGGGCCATTCCGGGGCCGCCAAGGTGCAGTGGCCTGGAACCCGGCCCGGGCAGGCTCCCCATGCCTGCCGGTTCCGGCCACACTGAAGGCATGGACGCCCAAGAATTCCGCCGCCTCGGTTACCAGCTCGTGGACTGGATCGCGGACTACCGCGAAGGTCTGGAGCGTCTGCCGGTCATGAGCCGGGTCCAGCCCGGCGACATCCGCGCCGCCTTCCCGGACCATCCGCCCCTGCACGGGGGCCGCATGGACCAGGCCCTGGCGGCCCTGGACCGGGACGTGCTGCCGGGCATCACCCACTGGAACCACCCCTCCTTCTTCGCCTACTTCCCCAGCAACACCAGCTACAGCTCGATCCTCGGCGACCTCGCCGCGTCGGGCCTGGGGGCCCAGGGCATGAGCTGGCAGACCAGCCCCGCGGCCACGGAGGTCGAGGAGGTGGTCATGGACTGGCTGCGGCAGATGGTGGGCCTCAGCCCCGCCTTTACTGGCGTCATCCACGACACGGCCAGCACCGCCACCTTCACGGCCCTGCTCTGCGCCCGGGAGAAGGCCTCGGAGTACGCGCAGAACACGGAAGGCCTCCAGAGCGGCGAGGCGCCCCTGGTGGTCTACGCCTCGGACCAGGGCCACAGCTCCATCGAGAAGGCCGCTCTGCTGGCGGGCTTCGGCCGCAGCTTCCTGCGGCTCATCCCCACCGACGATAACCACGCCATCCGCCTGGACCTGCTGCAGGCGGCCATCGAGAAGGACATCGAGATCGGCCTGCGTCCCTGCGCCCTGGTGGGCGCCGTGGGCACCACGGGCACCACGGCCCTGGATCCCCTGCCGGCCCTGGCGGATCTGGCGGAGCAGCACGGCCTGTGGCTCCACGTGGACGCGGCCCTGGCGGGCACGGCCATGGTGCTGCCCGAGTGCCGCTGGATGTGGGAGGGCGTGGAGCGCGCCGACAGCCTGGTCTTCAACCCCCACAAGTGGATGGGCGTGGGCTTCGACCTCAGCGCCTACTTCGTCCGCGATCCCCAGCACCTCATCCGCGTCATGAGCACCAACCCCAGCTACCTGCGCACGGCCCAGGACGGCCAGGTGAGCAACTTCCGCGACTGGCACATCCAGCTGGGCCGCCGCTTCCGGGCGCTGAAGCTGTGGTTCTACCTCATGGACGTGGGCGTGGAGGGCCTCCAGGCCCGCCTGCGCCGCGACCTGGAGAACGCCCAGTGGCTGAAGGACCAGGTGGACGCTGCCCCTGACTGGGAACGCCTGGCTCCGGTGCCGCTCCAGACCGTCTGCCTCCGCCATCTGAAGCCCGGCCTGGACGAGGCCGCCCTCGCCGCCCACAACCTGGAGCTCGCCCGCCGCATCAACGAGGGCGGCAGGGCCTACCTCACCCCCTCCCTCCTCAAGGGGAAACAGATGCTCCGGGTGAGCATCGGCGCCGAAAGCACCGAGCGGCGGCACGTCGAAGCGCTGTGGGAATCGTTGAAGGCCNNCGCGGGGACGACTTTTTCGCATCGGCCCACCTGCGTCCCCGCCCTGGAGGTTCCGTGTCCGTGCCCCTGCTCTCCTCCGAGAAGCCTGCCTTCGCCGTACCTGAAGGGAACCTCGTCCCCGTGGGCGACCACCTGGGACGGCTGATGCCGATCCCGGCCTCGCGCATGTTCCTCATCAACAAGTCGCTGAAGGTGTTCCAGGAGAAGCAGCCGGGCGTGCCGGTCTTCGACGCCAGCCAGGGCGATGGCGGGGCCTCGCTCCCCGGCGTGCCCGAGGCCCTGCTGGACCGGGCCTTCGAGCTGCAGAAGCAGCATGGCACCGCCTACGACATGCCCTTCGGCACCGAGGCCTACCGCAGGGCCGTGGCGGAAACCTATTGGCAGCTGGCCGCCGACACGGGCTGGGGCGCGGCCAACGTCATCGGCACCCAGGGCGGCCGCGACGGCCTCCAGAAGGCCTACCAGGCCATGCTGGCCCTGGGCCACGGCCGCCAGGGTGATGTCATCGTCGTCAGCCGCGTGCCCTGGATCAGCTACAACTGGGGCCCCTACGGCATCGGCGCCAACGTGATGTGGGCCCCGGGCCGCGCCGAGGAGGGCTGGGCCTATTCCGAGGACGGCCTCCGCGCCTGCGTCACGGAGGCCGCGAAGTCGGGCCGCAAGGTCGCGGGCCTGGTCATCACCAGCCCCGACAACCCCACGGGCCAGACCCTCACGCTGGAGCGCCAGATCGCCCTGGCCCGCGCGGCCCTGGAGGCGGGCGTGGCCTTCGTGCTCTTCGACTGGATGTACCACGCCGTGGGCGATGGCGAGCCCTACGATGTGAACGCCCTCCTGCGCGCCTTCGAGCCCGCCCTGCGCAAGCGCCTCATGGTGCTGGACGGCATCACCAAGAGCCTCGGCGGTTCCAACATCCGCAACTGCCACCTGCTGGCCGATGCGGACGTGGTCAAGACCATCGTGGCCCAGGCCTCGCACACGGTGATCCCCTCCTTCTTCAGCCTGGCCGTGGCCATGGCCGCCTACGAGCAGGGCTTCAAGGTGGCCTCTGCCCCCATCGCCGGGCCCACACGGGCCAGCCGCGCCTGGCTGCGCGGCTTTCTGAAACAGCAGGGACTCACCCACATCATCGGCCAGGGCTACTACGCCTTCATCCAGGTGGCGGATGTGCTCAAGGCCAGGGGCTGGGCCGATTCCGAGCCCATGGGCCAGCACCTGGCGGAGAACCACGGGGTGGCGGTGGTGCCCGGCGCCTTCTTCAGTCCCTACGGCGCCGAGTGGCTCCGCTTCTCCTACGCCACCCCCGTCGAGCGCACCCAGGGCGCGGCCGAGCGGCTGGTCGAGGCCCTGAAGGATATGGAGGCCTAGTGTTCGACCTGAACGCTTTCGTCGAGAAGTTCCAGCTGGCACGCCAGACGGCGCTGGAAACCCGGCCCTCGGGCGGGCTCTGCGGGCTGGAGTTGGAGTGGAACCTGGTGGATCCGCAGTTCCGTCCCCTGCTCACCGTGGGCACGGGGCCCGACCGCATGTCCTTTGTGGACCATCTGCGGTCCAAGGTGCTGTCGCCCTGGACGGAGGAATACCACCAGCTGGAGGTCTTCCACTGGATGATCGAGTGGGTGACGCGGCCCTACCACACGCCCCGCGGCGCCGTGTACGAGGGCCGCCTGCTGGAGGCCGCCCTCATCAACGCCCTGGCGAAGGCAGGTCGCGCCTTCGGCGAGCCCCTCCACTACTGGCACGGCAACCTGCTCGTGCTGCCCCAGATCGGCCCCGACTGCGTGCCCGAATCCTGGCACCTGGCCAAGCGGCGCTACCTCCAGCGCTGCGTGGACATGTACGGCACCGAGCTGGCCACTGCGGGCACCCACTCCAACCTGAGCCTGCCCGAGCCCATGCTGGCCTGGGACTTCATGCANNGCCCTCTTCATCGCCACCAGCGCCAGCACGCCCCTGCAGGCCTCGGAGGAGAACGGCAAGCCCGTGGTCCGGCTCACGCCCTTTGAATCCGTGCGCAACCTCACCTTCCCCAATCCGCCCGCCCTGGACGTGCCGGACCTGAACCGCAGCCACTCCGACTACCTGCGGCTGTCCTACGACCTGGTGCGCCGCGGCGTGCGCTTCGGCAACAACAACTGGATCCCCGTGCGCGCCCGCTCCCAGGCCGAGCCCGTGGAGCGCCTCATCCAGGTCACCAGCGACCAGCTGCACGACATCTACGCCCGGGGCCTCTTCGCCGCGGGCGAGACCCGCAACGTGGAGGACATGGCCGCCCAGATCGAGCGGCAGAACCTCTTCGCGCGCATCGACCTGCCCATGGCCCGCGTGGAGGTGCGCACGGACGATCCCGGCCACGACCTGGCCCTGGACGTCGCCAACCTCACGCTCAAGCATCTGCTCCTGCTTCGCTTCTACGGCGATCCCGGCTTTGCCCGGGGCTTCCGCTACGACGGCGAGGACATCGCCCGGGCCCGGNNCAGCTGCGCCCCCTGGCCGAGGCCCTGGGCCTGTGGCAGGATCTCCAGCCCCTGGTCGAGATGGCCGCGGGGGCGCCCAGCACCGCGGAGAAGATCCGCCAGCGGCTCAAGGCGCGGCTCGGCACCTCGGACCTGGTGCCCCCGTCGCTGCTGGTGGAGCTGGCCGAGGCGCGCAAGACCCAGGTGCGCCATGAGACCGAGACCATCACCGCCCGCCTGGCCGATCTGGGCGGGGAGGAGGGCAAGCTGCGCGACTTCCTGGAGCGCGCCCGGGACGAGGTCCATCTGGACCCCCAGGCCCCCATCCGCTTCCGCCCCCGGCCCGAGACCCTGGTGGATGCGGACTATCCCGACAAGACCAGCGAGGTGGTGGCCCTCTCCCAGCGCCTGGTGCGCATCCCCAGCGTCACCGCCTGCCCCGAGGAGCGCCTGCCCGAGGTCCACCGCGCCGCCACCTTCATCTACGACTACCTGCGCAATCACGGCGTGCCCGTGCGCACCTTCGACCAGGGGCCCTTCCCCGCCCTCCTGGCCCACTTCCCCGGCGGCGAAAAGGCCCCGGTCATGCTCTGCGGCCACTTCGACGTGGTGGAGCCGGACCCCGACGACCGCCAGTTCGAACCGAAAGTCGAAGGCGACTACCTGTGGGGCCGGGGCGCCGCGGACATGAAGACCGTGGTCTCCACCTACCTGGTGTGGATGAAGGACACCCTCAGGAAGGGGACGCCCTACCCGCCCGTGAACCTGCTGCTGGTGGGCAACGAGGAGAACGGGGAGCTGGAACCCATGGGCACGCCCCACGTGCTGAAGGCGCTGAAGGAGGACTGGAATTACGAACCGTCCTTCTTCATCGCCGGGGAACGCACGGGCGAAAAGGGCACCGAACTCTGGGGCGAGGTCTGCACCCAGAACCGCGGCGTGCTGCGCTTCGAGCTCATGGCCCGCGGCACCCGGGGGCACAGCGGCCTCGCCGGAGGATCCGACCTCACCGAGCGGCTGCTCAGCGCCCGCGAGGCCCTGCGCGAGCTGTTCGCGAAGCACCTCACCCTGAAGGCCGAGGATGGCTGGCAGTCCCTGGCCCGCTTCGCCTACATCCAGGTGGGCACGCCCGGCATCTACAACATCACGCCGGACCGCGGCGCCCTGGGCGTGGAGATCCGCCCCATCCCCCAGGATGACGTGTCCACCCTGCGCGCCGGGATCGAGGCCCTGGCGGCCGAACAGCAGCTGGACTTCCTGCCCTCCGCCTGGGAACCCGGCGTGACCTGCGATGCGGAAAACCCGTACCTCAAGGCCCTGCTGGCGGCCATCACCTCAGCGGGCGGGGATGTGCGTCTCGGCCGCAAGGGGGCCGGCACGTCGGCCCGCTTCGCCCCCGGCGGCCAGGCCGTGGTCTGGGGCCAGACCGGCATCGGGCCCCACGCCGCCGGGGAACGCCACTACCTCCCCAGCATCGATCCCTACTACCGGGCCCTGGGGGCTTTCGCCGCCGCCCTGAGATCCTGACCCACGGTAGCCACGCGGGGCGTGCCGAATGTCACTGTCAAAACAGTTTCTTCTGCGCATCATGGGTGTGGGCTTCAGGACGGGTCGATCCTGATCTTCCCGGAGCCCCGGAGATGCCTTCGATGACTCGCACGTTGAACCAGCCCGCGGCTTCGCGGCCGGGCCTGGAAAGGAATGGCGCCGCCCCCCTCCAGCGGCGGATGGCGGAACGCCTCGCGGAGATCAAGGCCCGGGGCGGCCTGCTGCCGGTGTGCAGCTGGTGCCGCAAGGTCCGTGATGAAGCGGGCCTCTGGGCCCCCGTGGACCGCCACCTTCTGGAAGGCGCGGGCGTGCCCATCACCCATGGGCTTTGCCCCGAGTGCTTCAAGGCGCATTTCCCCCAGCGGCCGGACGCGGCCTGAGCGCCAGGCAAGACCTCGTGAGACGCGGATGGGCGAGGCCAACTTGCCGCAGATGTTGTGTCCAACATCACTGGGATCGCACCACCCGGCAGTCGATGATTTCATAGCTGAAAACACCACCTTCCGATCAACATCGACTTTTCCGCAGGCCTTTCCATGATTCGCAGGCTGAACCGCCTCTGGCCGGGGCTGATCCCATGGGACGAACATCCCACCATGGAGATCCGGCTGTTCCGGAAGGTATGCCTGGCTTCGGCTGGCCTGGCCCTGGGGGTCGTGCTGCCGGCGAACCATCTCCAGGACCTTCCCGCCAGCCTGAACCTCGCGGTGCTCGCCTTCGGCCTCTCCGCCTACGCCCTGTACCGGGCCTCGCTCCGTGGCGTGCACGCCATGAAGACGTTCTGCATGCTCCTCGCGTTGCTGCTCAACTTCAGCTGGTTCATGAACGCCGGTTCCCAGGGCAGCATCATCATGTTCATGTTCGCCGGGGTCCTGGTGTTGAACATCTTCTTCCGCGGGCGCTCCCAGTGGCTGTTCCTGGCGGCCTTTCTCGTGAACGGCCTGGCGCTCCTGTGGGTGGAACACGCCTTCCCGAGGCTCGTCGTGCCCTACTCCCGGGGGGGCGACCGCCTATGGGACCTCACGACCAGCTTCGTGGTGACCACCTTCGTCTGCGTCCTGGTCCTGCGGGTGGTGCTGGCCGCCCACGACCGCGAGCGGGCGCGGCTCAAGGCCATGAACGCGCAGCTGGAACAGAGCCTGGCCGAGATCCGCACCCTCCAGGGACTGCTGCCCATCTGCGGCTGGTGCAAGAACGTCCGGAACGATGAGGGCCTCTGGACCCGGGTGGAACATTACCTGGCCGAGCACACGGACCTGACGTTCACTCACGGCATGTGCCCCGAATGCGCGAA
>DPRT01000165.1 GCA_003538615.1 Holophagaceae bacterium
TCGCCCATGCTGGGGTTCTTGCAGGCGGGGCAGGTGACGGGGACGGGCTTGTCCCAGGCGGTGTAGTCGCACTTGGGGTAGGCCACGCAGCCGTAGAAGACCTTGCCGAAGCGGGTCTTGCGGGGGCTGAGGCCGCTGCCGCACTTGGGGCAGGGCACGGCCAGGATCTCCTTCTTCACGGTCTTGCAGCCGGGGTAGTCCACGCAGCAGATGAACTCGCCGTAGCGGCCGTGGCGCTTCACGAAATCCTTGCCGCAGTTGGGGCACTTCTCGCCGATGGGCTCGTCCGGCGGCACGGGGATGCCCTTGGGATCGGCCTTCACGATGCCCTTGCACTTGGGGTAGTTGGGGCAGGCCCAGAAGGGGCCCCACTGGCCCTTGCGCAGGTTCATGGGCGTGGTGCCGCAGAGCGGGCACTCCGGCGCGTCCTCGGGCTCCTCCATCTTCTCCAGGTCCGCCGTGTAGTCGCACTTGTCCTTCTCGTTCTCGGCGCCGTAGTTGGTGCAGCCCACGAAGAGCCCGTTGCGGCCGATGCGCTTGAGCAGCTTGCCGCCGCCCTTCTTCTTGTCGCCGCACTTGGGGCACTTCTCCCCGGTGGGCACGCCGGCCTTGAGGTTCTGCATGTCCTTCCCGGCGGCGGCCAGGGACTGCTCGAAGGGCCCGTAGAAGTCCGTCATGGCCTTCTTGAAGGTGAGCTTGCCCTCCTCGATGCGGTCGAGGTTGCCTTCCATGGCGCCGGTGTACTTGGGATCCATGAGGTCGGTGAAGCCCTGCAGCAGCAGCTCGGTGACGGTCATGCCCAGGTCCGTGGGCTTGAAGCGGCCCTCGTGCTTCTTGACGTAGTCNNTTCACCAGGGTGGCTTCGTTGAAGCGGGCGGGGGGCTTGGTGAACTGCTGGTCGGCGTCGAGCTGCTCCAGCTTCAGGGCCTCGCCCAGCTTCAGGGCGGGCAGCAGGGCCTCGTCCTCGTCCTCCTCCTCGGGGCCCTTGGTGGCGTCGGCGATGGCCTCGGCGGCCTCTTCGGTCTTGCCGGTGCGGTAGACCGCCAGCCAGCCGGGGAAGCGCTCGATCTCGCCCTTGGCCTCGAAGAGCGCGGTCTCCTTGCCCACGGACGCTTCCGTCTGCACCACGGTCTCGTCGAAGCGGGCGGCCTCCATCTGNNTGCCCGCGCAGGCTTTCGGGGGTGCGGGTGATGTCCGTGGGGCGGATGGCCTCGTGGGCGTCCTGGGCCCCGGCCTTGCCGGTGTACACGCGGGCCTTGGCGGGCAGGTACTCCTGGCCGTACTTCTGCGCGATGAATTCGCGGGTGGCCTCCACGGCCTCGGGGGCCATGCGGGGCGAGTCGGTGCGCATGTAGGTGATGAGGCCCACGGGGCCTTCGCCGAAGTCCACGCCTTCATACAGGCGCTGGGCGTTCTGCATGGTGCGGCTGACGCTCATCTTGAGCTTCTGGGCGGATTCCTGCTGGAGCTTGGCGGTGGTGAAGGGGGCGGCGGGGTTCCGCTTCTTCTCCTTGGTNNTCCTTGTTGCCGAGCTGGAGGGCCTCGCCCCCCACCTTCACCAGCTTCATCCAGAAGGAGGGCGGCAGCTTGGCGCCGAAGCGGCCCTTCAGCACCCAGTACTCCACGGGGTTGAAGGCCAGGATCTCCTTTTCGCGGTCCACGATGATGCGCACGGCCACGCTCTGCACGCGGCCCGCGCTGAGGCCCCGGCGCACCTTGTCCCAGAGCACCTGGCTGACCTTGTAGCCCACCAGGCGGTCCAGCACGCGGCGGGCCCGCTGGGCGTCCACCAGCTTCTTATTAATGACCGTGGGCGCGGCCATGGCCTTGGCGATGCCCGCGGGGGTGATCTCGTTGAACAGGACCCGGCTCACGGGCAGGGTCTTGGGGGGCTTGATGGCCTCCAGCAGGTGCCAGCTGATGGCCTCCCCTTCGCGGTCGGGGTCGGTGGCGAGCACGAGCTCGGAGGCGGACTTGGCGGCGGCGCGGAGCTCCTTGACCACCTTCTCCTTGGCCGGGCTGATCTCGTACTCCTCCTGGAAGCCGTTCTCGATGTCCACGCCCAGCTTCTTGGGGAGATCCCGGATGTGGCCCACGGAGGCCATGACCTTGTAGCCCTTGCCCAGGTACTTGGTGATGGTCTTGGCCTTGGAGGGGCTTTCGACGATCACGAGCTTCAGGCCCTTCTTGGCGGGTTCGACGGGGTCCGGCGCGCTCGAATCGCCCTTGCTCGGCTTCTTGGTCACTGGGCACTCCCTTTGGGGGCTAAACCACCCTCGCAAAACGGCTTTTCGTCGAAACCAGCGGGGCGGCACAAGGCGCCGTCCGGGGGCTTCAGGAAAAACGCTGTCGGCCCGGAACGGCCCCTAAGGATGGAACCTAAGGGCGGAGGTTTGTCAAGCGACCCCACCGGGGCCAAGGTCCTCTAAAAGATCAGATGGCGATCGGCAAAGCCTTGCGGCGCCTTCTCTTAGCAAGGCATTGGGGCCCTCGGCGGAGGGATCTTCCGGGGCGCCGGGGCAGACCCAGAGCTCCTTGCCCAGGTCCAGAGCCAGGCGGGCCGTCACCAGGGAACCGGACTTGAGGCGGGCCTCGGTGACGAGGATGCCGTCCGTCCAGGCCGCCAGCAGCCAGTTGCGCCGCGGGAAGTGCCACTTCAGGGGCGGGGCCTCGGGGGGGAAGGGGGTGATCACCCCGCCCCCGGCGGCCACCATGCGGTCCATGAGGGGGCCGTGCTCCGGCGGGTAGGGATGATCCAGCCCCGAGCCCAGGACGCCCCAGGTGGGACCGGCTTCGAGGGCCCCGGCGTGGGCGGCGCCGTCGATGCCCCGGGCCAGGCCCGACAGCACCGCCACGCCCGCCTCCGTCAGCGCCTTCGCCCAGGCGCGGGTGCGGGCCTTGCCCCGGACGCTGGCCTGGCGGCTGCCCACGATGGCGATGCGGCGGCCCTCCGCGGGGGGCAGGGTGCCCCGCACCCACAGGGCCACGGGGTAGGGCAGGGGGGCCAGCAGGGCGTCCACGCCCGCCTCGCCGGGCAGCAGCAGGCGGGCGCCGCGGTCGCGGGCCTCCTGGAGGCGCCGGGGCAGATCGGCCTCCAGTCGGGCCAGGGCCCCGGTCTGCTCGGCGGACAGGGCGGGTTCCGCCCCGGCCTGCAGGGCCGCCCAGCACTCGGCTTTCCGGCGCTCGGGCCAGTCCAGCACGGTGAAGGCGAGGGCCCAGAGGGGCAGGTCCATGGGGCTTCCGGGGGGAGTGAGGCTATCCTGGCCACGGGGCGCCGCGCCGCGCAAGGCCTTTCCCCTTGCGTTGTGCCCGTGCCTGGCTACACTGGTTCTCTTGGCTGTTTTCACTTTTGGCTCGTGAGGTTCCCATGTCTCGTCAGTGCGAAATCTGCGGTAAGAAGCCCCAGTTCGGGAACAACGTCTCCCATTCCAACAACGTCACCAAGCGCCGCTGGAACCCGAACATCCAGCGCGTCCGCGCCCTGGTGGCCGGCGCCCCCAAGCGCCTGCGCGTCTGCACCTCCTGCATCCAGGCCGGCAAGGTCCTCAAGGCCTGCTAGAGCCGGTTGCCAGATGAAAAGGCGGCCCCAGCGGCCGCCTTTTCCGTGGTTCCCCCCGGGATGACACAGGAGCAGCCTTTGGCCTACATGGAATGGGGACCGGCGCTGGAGACGGGCCACGACCAGATCGACATGGAACACCGCGCCCTGGTGGAGGCGGTGAACCGGCTGCATGATGCCCTGGACCAGGGGAAGGACCGGGAGGAGCTGGGGCGGATCCTGGGCTTCCTCCGGGACTACGCCGTCACCCACTTCGCCGCCGAGGAGGCCCTGATGATCCAGGTGGGGTATCCGCAGGCTTCGGCCCACTTCGCGGCCCATGCGGACCTGGTCATGCGNNCCCTGCTCGCCTTCCTTGAAGAATGGCTGGTGGACCACATCCTGAGCCAGGACCAGGATTTCGGCGCGTTCCTGAGGCCGCAGGGCCTGAGGGCCTAGGCTCGATACACTGGCCTCATGCTGCTCGCCCTCGACACCACCACGGAGATCCTGCACCTGGCCTTGATCCGGGGGGACCGGGTGTGGGCGCGGCGGGTGCCGCCGGGCCTGGGGCGGGGGCACAGCGAGCGGCTGATTCCCACCCTGGACGAGCTCATGGCGGAGGCCGGGGCCGGACCCCGGGACCTGTCCGGCGTGGCGGCCTGCCTGGGCCCCGGCGGCTTCACCAGCCTGCGCATCGGCGTGGCCACGGCGGAGGGCTTCGGCCTCACGGGCCTGCCCACCTGGGGCTTCTCGGCCTTCGCCCTGCGGGCCGAGGCGCTGCGCCAGGGCCAGGCTGGGGTGGCCGGGCCGGTGTGGATCCTCCTGGATGGCCAGCGCGGCGAGGCCTTCCACCAGCGCTGGGCCGAGGCGGGCCCCACAGAACCCGCCGCCAAGCATCCCCTGGCCACGCTGCCGGAGCGGGTGGGGGGCGAGCCCTGGTGGGCGCCGGAGGCCTTCGCGCCGAAGGTGGAGGCGCTGTTGCCCGCGGGCCGCATGGTCCTGGCGGACGAGGGTGCGGCCACCCTGGCGGGTCTGGCGGCCCTGGCGCGGCGGGTGGCCCAGGGCCCTCCGGAGGCGCCCCTGGTGCCCTTCTACCTGCGGGAGACCGACGCCGAGGTGAACTTCCCCCACGCCGCCGCCCACCTGCCGGAGGCCCTGCGGAAGGGCGTGGCGCGATGACCGGGGCGCCGGAGGCCCGCATCCAGCGCCTGGCGGGGAACGGGGCGCTGCCGGACTGGGTGTCCCGGCTGGACCGCACGGCCTTCGGGTCGGCCTGGAAGGCGCCGGCGGCCCACGAGGCGCTGTGGGTGTTGCCCGAGGTGGCCTTTGCCCGCTGGGCCTGCATCCCGGCGGCGGCCGAGGCCGAACTCCTGCGCATCGCCGTGGATCCCGCCCACCGGGGCCAGGGCCTGGGCCGCCTTCTGCTGGAGGCCTGCCAGCGCGACCTGGCCGCCGAAGGGCTGGTCCACCTCTTCCTGGAAGTGCGCCCCAGCAACGCCGGGGCCGTCCGCCTGTACGAAGCCTGCGGCTGGGAGCCCTGCGGACGGCGGCTCCGGTACTACACCGATGGCGAGGACGCGGCGCTCTACCAGCGACGGGAGGCCGTTTAGCTCCGGGTCATGGCCATCAGGGCCTCGCTGACCTTCTTCAGCTCCATCACCATGCGGGCGATGGCGCTGGTGGCCCGGGTCTGCTCGTGGGCCTGGGCCGTGAGGTCCCTGGAGCAGGCCACGACCCGGCCCATGGAGCTGTTCAGGTGGGCCTGGGTGACCTTGATGGATTCGGCGGACTCGGCGCATTCGATGGACAGCTTCCGGACGGATTCCGCCACGATGGCGAAACCCCGGCCATGTTCCTTGGCGTGGGCGGCCTCGATGGCCGCGTTCAGGCCGAGCATCTGGGTGTTGCTGGCGATGGTCTGGATGGTGCCGACCACCTCGTCGGTGGTCTTGAGGTCGTCGAAGGAGGCGCTCACGAGCTGCTCCACCTCGTCGACCATGCCGGACACCTGCATCTGGGACGCGTTCACCTGGTCCACCGTGGACACGATGGCGGTGATGGCGCTGTCCATCTGCGCCGCATGGCCCAGCAGGAGGTTCAGGATCTCCCGCTCGCGCAGCTCCTTCGAGAACAGGCCCGAGGCCATCTTGGTCACGAGCATGGTCTTTTCGGGATCGCCCGGGATGCCGATGGACCCGATCAGCTCGTCGTTGTGCCGGATGGGCAGGTTGATGCCCGCCTTGACGAGCCCCCCCGAGGCCGCCTCCTCCTCGGCGGTGATGATGATGTGGGGCAGGTTCTCCTGGAGCATCTGCCGGGCGCCGGAGTGGACGTTCCCCACCCGGGAGGTGATCTTGGCGGCGACGATGGTCCCGGTGAGGTCGCAGACGATGGAGTTCATGCCCGTGGCGGTGTAGATGAAATCAATGATCTTGTTGGCGATGTCGCGGTCCACCGGCTCCTCCTGCCCCACGATCCCTGATCGGCTGGCCGGAGCGATCACTTTTCAAACAGCACGATGCGGTTGCTGTTGGTGCCCTTGCCGTTGTTGTCCACGCCCCAGATGTGGGCGGTCTTGGTGAAGGCCTGGGTGTTCACCAGCACGCCGTGGGCGCGGAAGCCCGCCCCGAGGCCCAGGGGCAGGGCGACTTCGTCGAGCTTCAGCCTGCCGCCGCGCACCTCGCCCACTTCGAAGGCCACGAAGCCCCCGGGCCGGGTGACGCGGTGCAGCTCGGCGAAGACCTCGGCCATGGCCTGGGACCAGGCCTCCACCGTGCGGTGGGTGCTGAGGCCCCGGCCGATGGCGGCGGCGTCCAGGCCCGTGAACCAGCAGCGCAGCCAGTTGTCGCCCACGTAGTCGACCACATCGAGGAAGGGCGGCGAGGTGACGGTGAGGGCCACGGAGCCGTCCCCCAGGGCGGAGGTGGCCCGGGCATCGCCGGTGAGGAACTGGGCGTCTTCTGCGGCGTCCGCCAGGTTCCGCAGGGCCAGGGCGTCGAGGCCCGCCAGCAGCTGCCGGGTCTTCTTGAGGATGAGGGTGTGGGTATCCCGGTACGTGGGGGCCTGGTTCCGCTTGGCGTTGATCTGCCGCTGGGTCTCGGCGGTGACGGCCTGGTTGGGGGGCAGGGTGTAGACGGAGAAGAAGCCCGGGCTGTGCCCCGTGAGGCGGTTGGTGGCCACCATGCGGATCCAGGCGTCGAGGGTGTCGAGCTCGCCGCTGGCCGCGCGGTCCAGGCACCAGCTCCGCAGGCCGCGGATCTCCGCTTCCGTGTCCGGATGGAAGAACATGTCGAGGTCGAGGCCGTCCGAAGCGCCCGTGCGGGGGATGGCCGCCAGGCGCCGGGCCACGTCGGCGGGATCCGGCGGGGTGAGCCGGGGTTCCGCCAGCATGCGGGACAGGGGGTTGAGGTCGTTGGCGGCCACGCGGCGGCCCATGAGGGCGGCTTCCAGGGCCGTGGTGCCCCGGCCGCTGAAGGGGTCGTAGACCCGCTCGCCGGGCAGGGTGAGGCGCTCGATGAAGTGGCGGGGCAGCTGGGGCTTGTAGCAGGCCCGGTACGAGATCTCGTGGAGGTTGGCGGCCTGCCGCTGGCGGGAGGTCCAGAATTCCGCGGACAGGCGGGGACGGCGCCCGGAGGCGGTGTGGACCTCGTCCCAGGCCGCATCCTCCACCGGGGCGAGGTCGGCCAGGAAGGCCCTGCTCGCGGCTGTTTCCGTATCCATCGCCCTGCCTTTCGGGGAGCTTCCAGGATAGCCTGCTGGAGACATGAATCCCGCCCCCAAGCGCCATCCCGAGCTGACGCGCCTCTACGTGGCCGTGGGCCTGGGCGTGGTGATCATCATGATCATCCTGGCCTACAAGGCCGTGGGCACCCGCATCGCCGAGGGGGGCCTGGACGCGCCCTCGCGCTGGGCCCTCATCGCCCTGGGCCTGGCCAACGTGCTGGCCATCGGGACCCTGCTCTTCATCGTGGCCCGCAGCCTGGCCAAGCTCTACTTCGAGCGCCGCAGCGGCATCCTGGGGGCGCGGCTGCGCACCCGGCTGGTGCTCACGCTGTTCATCGTGGGCATCGTGCCCAGCCTGATCCTCTACCTCGTGGGCCGGAACTTCATCAACAAGAACGTGGAGCGCTGGTTCAGCCCGGAAACGGAAGTGGTCATCCGGGAGGGCCACAAGATCGCCGGGGATCTGCGCGCCGCGGCCCAGGCCCGCCTGGCCTTCGGGGCGGGCCGGCTGCTGGCCTCGCCTTCGGCGGAGACGCTGGCCATCCGGGAAGCCTCGGGCCTGGACCTGGTGGCCTTCCTGGGGGCCAAGGGCGGCGAGGGCGTGAAGGCCCTGGACCTGGCCCCGGGCCTGGAACCGCCGGACCTCTCCATCCTGGGGGCCGAGGCCGCCCAGGAGAGCCGGACGGGCCTATGGATGCTGCGCACCGTGCCCCGGGGCGATGGCCGATGGGCCGTGGGCGTCTTCATGCCGAGGGAGACCCTGGACCGCGTGACGGCGCTGGAACAGCGGTTCAAGGAGAGCCAGCAGCTCCGGGCGGCCCGGGACACGCTCCAGACCCTGCCCCAGAACACCTTCCTGTTCCTGACCATGCTCACGCTGTTCTTCGCCGTGTGGTCGGGCCTGGCCCTGGCGAGGTCGCTCAGCGAGCCCATCCGGGCCCTGGCCAAGGCCGCCCAGCGCGTGGGCAGCGGCGACCTGGAGGTGCAGCTGCCGGAGCTGGGCGAGGACGAGCTGGCCTTCCTGGCCCGCACCTTCAACGCCATGACCCGCGACCTCAAGACCAGCCGCGCAGCCATCGAGGCCCAGGCCAGCCGCATCGAGCAGCAGCGGGCCTACCTGGGGCAGATCCTGGCGGCCCTGCCCGTGGGGGTCATGAGCTGGCGGGCGGATGGCGAATTGCGCACCTTCAACGCCGCGGCCAGGGCCTGGCTGGGCCTGGAATCCTTCGATCCTTCCGAGGCCCGCTGGGCGGAGGTGGAAGCCCTGCCGCGCCTGGGCCGCCTGCCGGACCTGCTGGCCGCCGTGCGCGAATCGGGCCGGGGCGCCCAGGAGGAGCTGCGCCTGGGCGGCGAAGGGGAGGGCCGCCTGGTGCGGGCCATCCTCGAACCGCTCCAGGGGGGCGGGGTGCTGGCGGTGCTGGAGGATCTGTCCCTGCTGGCCCAGGCGGAGAAGCGCGCCGCCTGGCAGGAGGTGGCCCGCCGCATGGCCCACGAGGTGAAGAACCCCCTCACGCCCATCCAGCTCACGGCCCAGCGCCTGCTGCGCAAGGGCCGCGAAGGCAAGCTCGATCCCGAGAGCGTGCGCGAGGGCGCCGAGACCATCCTCACGGAGGTGGGCAGCCTCGCGCGGCTCGTGGACAGCTTCAGCCGCTTCGCGCGCCTGCCCCAGCCCCAGTTCGCGCCCTTGGATGCCCGGGAGCTGGTGCTGCAGGTGGCCGCGCTGTACCAGCCCAACCACCCGGGCGTCGCCTGGGAGGTGAAGGTGCCCGGGCACCCCCTCGGCGCCACCTGGGATGGGGACATGGTGAAGCGGGCCCTCATCAACTACGTGGACAACGCGCTGGGCGCCCTGGAGGGCGAGGGGGGCGAGGCGCGGGGCAGCGTGCGCATCGCGCTGGAGGACCAGGGCGGCACGGCGACCCTCAGCGTGGAGGATGATGGCCCCGGCGTGGCGCCGGAAAACCGCGAGCGCCTCTTCGAGCCCGCCTTCACCACCAAGCGCAAGGGCTCGGGCCTGGGCCTCGCCATCGTGCGCCGCATCGCCCAGGATCACGGGGGCGAAGTGGGCTACGCGCCGCTGAACCCGGGGAGCCGCTTCCTCCTGCGCCTGCCCTTGGGGGCCCGCGCCACTTCCGACTGAGAGGGTGTAGCCGAATAAGACGGCCCCGCGGCTGGGCCCGTCCCTTCGGGCAGGGGGCGGCGGCNNCCGCCGACGCCCCCTGCGCGGGGTCGTCTAATTCGGCTACACCCTCTGAGGCCCGGGATCAGTCCTTCGCGGGCAGGTAGATCCGGAAGGTGCTGCCCGATCCCGGGGTGCTGGAAACCCCGAGGCTGCCGCCATGGCTCCGCACGATGCCCTGGAGGGAGGCGAGCCCCAGCCCGCGTCCCTTCTGCTTGGTGGTGAAGAAGGGCTCGAAGATCTTGGAGCGCAGCGCCTCGTCGATGCCGCACCCGGTGTCGGCCACCTCCAGGATGAGGTAGGGACCCGGCTGGAGCTCCGCATGGGGCAGCGCCCCTTCCAGCTGGGCCTCCCCGAGGTGATCGGAGTAGAGGTGGAGGGAGATGGTGCCGGAGGCGCCCTCGATGGCGT
>DPRT01000031.1:0-18934 GCA_003538615.1 Holophagaceae bacterium
ATCCAACCCTGGTCGCGGTCGTTATGGCCGGGGGACGCGGCACCCGCTTCTGGCCTCGCAGCCGCAATGCGCGTCCCAAGCAGTTCCTGGCCATCGTGGGCGCCGAGACCCTGCTGCACCAGACCGTGCGCCGGCTGGACGGCCACGTGGCCCCCGAGCGCATCTTCGTGGTGACGACGGAGGACCTGGCCGCCGAGACGCGGCGCATGCTGCCCGAGCTGCCGCCGGAGAATGTGCTGGTCGAGCCGGAGGGCCGCAACACGGCGCCCTGCCTGGCCCTGGCCCTGGTCCAGATTGAAAGGAAGTTCCCCCAGGCCGTCATGGCGGTGCTGTCCGCGGACCATTGGATCGGCGACCGTGAGGTGTTTCTCGAGGACCTCGACACCGCTGTGAAGCACGCGGCCTGGGAACGGGAACTGGTCACCTTCGGCATCCGGCCCACCTATCCCGAGACGGGCTACGGCTATATCGAATCCGAAGGCCACGGTTCGGTGCTGAAGGTGACGGCCTTCCGCGAGAAACCCCCCGTCGAGGTGGCAATGCAGTACCTCGAGTCTGGCCGCCACTACTGGAATGCCGGCATGTTCGTGTGGACCCTGGCGGATTTTCGCGAGGGGCTGATGAAGCATGCCCCGGAGGTGCTCGCCCCCCTCGATGCCTGGGTGAAGGCCGGGGCGGACCCAGCGGCCCTTCCCATCGCCTACCGGCAGCTGCCCAAGCTGGCCATCGATGTGGCCCTCATGGAGAAGGCTGAGACGGTGGCCGTGGTGCCCACCCGGTTCCGCTGGTCGGATGTGGGCTCCTGGCCTGCCGCCATCGAATTCCAGGAGACTGATGCGGAAGGCAATGTGAGCCAGGGCGAGACCCTGCTGCTGGATACCCGGAACAGCGCCTTCTTCGGCGGCAAGCGCCTCATCGCCGCCAGCGGCGTGGATGACCTCATCGTGGTGGACGCCGAAGACGCTCTCCTCATCTGCCATCGCGACCGCGCCCAGTCGGTGAAGCAGATCGTGGAGCGGCTCAAGGCCGAAGGGCGCGAAGATCTGCTGTAAGACTGAAGACTGAGGATTGATTTCATGAACCGACCCGACACCCTCCACGTCGACAAGCCCTGGGGCTCCTTCGATCAGTACGCCCTGAACACGCCCTGCACGGTGAAGATCCTCACCTGCAATCCGGGCCAGAAGCTGAGCCTGCAGCGGCATGCGCACCGCGGCGAGCTGTGGGTGGCCCTGGATTCGGGGGTGGTGGTGGACCGCGATGGTGCGGAATTGCGGCCCGCCGTGGGAGAGGAGATCTGGCTGCCCCAGGGCAGCACCCACCGCCTGCGCTGCGATGCCGCCACGGCCCATCCTGTGCGGGTGCTGGAGGTGAGCTTCGGCGCCTTCGATGAAGCCGATATCGAGCGGCTCCAGGATGACTACGGACGCCGCTGATGCGCGCCACGATCCTGTTGCTGGCCGCCCTGCCGGGCCTGGCCCAGAGTGGCGAGGAGATCCTCGCCCGGGTGGACCGCCTGCGCCATCCCTGGCCCGCGTTCACCGTGGAGTTGACGGTGAAGGATGCGAAAGCCAGCCAGCGGTGGAAGGTATCGGCCCGGGAGAATGGCGATGCCCGGCTGGATGGCCTTTCCGAGAAGGAGAAGGGCCGCGCCGTGCTGCTTCGGGGCGATCAGATGTGGCTGCTGCTGCCGGGTACGAAGCGGCCGGTGAAAGTCACCCCGCAACAGCGCCTGATGGGCCCTGCGGCGGGCGGGGACGTGGCCCGCACAAGGTTCCGCGAGGACTACGCCGTGCAGGCGCTGGCGGAGGCCACACTGGATGAGCGGGCCTGCTGGCGCCTGGAACTGGTGGCGAAACGTCCGGCCCTCAGCGCCCGCCACGTGAGCCTGTGGGTGGTGAAGGAGGGGATTCTGCCCCTGAAGGCGGAGTTCCGGCTGGCCTCCGGCCGGCTGGCCCGTACGGCGCACTTCGGAGCCCCGGCCGAGGCCCACGGCCAGGCGGTGCTGTCGGGGATGGTGCTGGCGGAATCCGGCGGGGGAAGGGTCGAGCTGGCCTTCGGCCATTGGACCCGGGGCGGCGTGGCGCCCGCGGCCTTCGAACTGCCGGGAGAGGACCGGTGATAGACTGGAAGGCGAGGTGCCCGCAAGGGCTTCCCGCCACCAACCATCCCACCACTTGACACCAGTTCCGTTCAGGGACTCCCGCTTCCAAATCCCACCACTCGAAACCCCGCCACATACACCCTCACGAAGCGCCCGCACCTCCGGGCGCTTCTTTTTTTCGTCCGGGGTCAGTGACCTGGGGGTGTGGCCTTGGTGGCCGCGGCCGGCTTGTCTTTTTCCCTCGGCTGGGCCTTCTGGTGCTTGGTTTCGGCCGCCTCGGTGGCGGCGGAGACCACGATGATGGAAATGCGGCGGTTCTGGGGGTCCTTGGGGTCCTTGTCTCCGAAGGGGATGGTGTCGGCGTAGCCCGTGACGCGGCGCACCTGGTTGGGACGCAGGCCCCCCGCGGCGCTTTCCATGACCCGGCGGGCGGCATTGGCGCGCTCGGCGCTCAGCTCCCAGTTGGTATAGGCCTTGTTGGAATACTGGGCGGCGTCCGTGTGGCCCCCGATGACCACACGGTTCGGGAGCTTGCCCAGCTCCTTGGCGATCTCCTTGAGGATGGTCAGCGTGTAGGGCTTCAGCTTGGCGCTGCCGGAATCGAAGAGCACCTGGGCGGCCTTGTCCTGGATCTGGATGCGCAGCCCCTCGTCCGTGAAGTCCATGGTGATCTGATCCTGGAAGGCCTGCAGCAGCTCGTCCTGCTGGAATGCCTTTTCGATGGCCTCGGCGGTGGATTCCATGGCCTTGCGTTCCTCCTCGGCGGCGCCGGGAGTCTCGACCGTCGTTTCGGTGCCGCCATCCCCGTCCGGGCCGGGGGCCATGCCCCGTCCGCCGGGCAGGATGCCCTTGCCGTGGTTGGCCAGGATCTCCTTGCCCCGTTCGGTGTTGAAGAAGTTGGCGTCCTGGAACATCCCCGCGATGCCGGCCTTGGTGTTGGGATCCGAGCTGTTCAGCAGCCACATCAGCAGGAAGAAGGCCATCATGGCCGTCACGAAGTCGGCGTAGGCCACCTTCCAGGCACCGCCATGGGCGGCTCCGTGGCCGCCCTTCTTCTTGACGATCCGGATTTTGACTTCCGGTTGCTGCTCGGCCACGCCCACCTACCTTGGTTTGATCTGCCGTACCACTTCCTCCAACTCCCCTGAACCCGGGCGCTCGGTGGAGGGGATGTTGCGGCGGGCGAATTCCACGGCGGTCACGGGGGCGGCGCCATTGCCGAAGCTGGTGAGGCCGGCCCGCAGGCAGTTGTAGTAGAAGGACTCGGCCGCGTTCACGGCGTCGATGTTCTTGGCCAGGGGCTGGAATACGCCGTAGGCCAGGAGGATGCCCAGGAAGGTGCCCACCAGGGCCGCGCCCACCTTGCCGCCGATGACGTTGGGCGGCTGGTCCAGGAAGCCCATGGTGATCACCACGCCCATGACGGCGGCCACGATGCCGAACGCGGGGAAGGCGTCCGCGAGGGTGCTCACGGCCGCCCCGGGTGCGGCGTTTTCCGCGTGGTGGACATCGAGGTCCGCGTCCATCACCAGGTCGATCTCGTCCATCTTGGCGCTGCCGTTGATGAGCAGCTTCATGGAATCACAGAAGAAATCCAGGGCATGGTGGTTGTTCGTGAAGGCCGTGTATTTCTTGAAGATGGCGGAATTGTGGGGGTCGTTGACATCCTGTTCCAGGGCCAGCAGGCCGCCCTTCTTGATGTTCACGAACACCTCGTACTGCATCATCAGCATTTCCATGTACACGGGCTTGGTGTAGGGGCTTCCCTTCAGGGGTTTCGACAGGTCGGCCACCACGCGCTTGATGAGGGGCATGGGGTTGGCGGCGAGGAACGAACCAATGGCGGCGCCGAAGATGATGGTCCCTTCCGCGGGAAGGGGATGCAGCAGGGTGGGGATGCTCCCACCCTCCATGAGGTAGCCGGCGATGACCGCGCCAAAGACCACGACCAGACCGATGATGAAGAACATGCTGCATCTCCTGCCCGTTTCATCGGTCCTCGAAGCCCGGGACTGAATTCTGGTGTCGGACCGGGGCCGGGCCGCTGGCACAATGAAAGAATTCGGAGGATTTATGGCCCCTTCCAGCCCCCAGCTCGGCCCCGTCGGCAGCTATGTGAAGCATCATTTCCGGCATTTCAACGCTGCGGCCCTGGTGGACGCTGCCGAGGGCTACCGGGTCTACCTGGAGCAGGGCGGCAAGATGATGGTCACCCTGGCCGGCGCCATGAGCACCGCGGAGCTGGGCCTCTCCTTCGCGGAGATGATCCGCCAGGACAAGGTGCATCTCATCGTCTGCACCGGCGCCAACCTGGAAGAGGACATCTTCAACCTGGTGGCCCACGACTTCTACGAGCGCGTGCCCCACTACCGCGACCTCACCCCCCAGGACGAAGCGGACCTGCTCGGCCGCCACATGAACCGCGTGACGGATACCTGCATCCCCGAGATGGAAGCCATGCGCCGCATGGAGAAGGCCATGCTGGACGTGTGGACCCGGGCCGACCAGGCTGGCGAGCGCTACTTCCCCCACGAGTTCTTCCAGCAGGTGCTGAAGTCCGGTGTGCTGAAGCCCTCGTACCAGATCGACCCCAAGCACTCCTGGATGCTGGCGGCGCTCGAAAAGAACGTGCCCATCGTCGTTCCGGGCTGGGAGGACAGCACCCTGGGCAACATGTACGCCGCCGCCGTCATCCGCGGCGAGATCAAGAATGTCCATACCGTGCGCACGGGCATCGAATACATGACCTGGCTGGCCAAGCACTACCAGGAGGTGACCAAGACCTCGACCCTGGGCATGTTCCAGATCGGCGGCGGCATCGCCGGCGATTTCCCCATCTGCGTGGTGCCCATGCTCCACCAGGATCTGGAGCTGACCGAGGTTCCCCTCTGGGGCTACTTCTGCCAGATCAGCGACAGCACCACCAGCTACGGCTCCTACTCCGGCGCCGTGCCCAACGAAAAGATCACCTGGGGCAAGCTCGGCGTAGACACCCCCAAGTTCATCGTGGAAAGCGATGCCACCATCGTGGCCCCGCTGATCTTCGCGTACCTGCTGGGCTGGTAAATCCGTTCTCTTTCAGAGATCCCAAACCAATAACCGCGCCCCATCACGCCCCTTCACGGGGATCACGCGATGGGGCGTTTCGTTCGGCACGTCGAAGCTGTGGCTGATGAAGCGGGTGCCGGGCCTCATCTCCCGGCGGACCTTGGCCCAGAGGGCGGGCATGGGCACGGGGGAGAGAAAGGCGTAGGCCGCGTCGAAGCCCGCAAGATCCGTACGCCAGAGGCTGCCCAGGCGGATGTGCGCATTGGTGTGGGGCAGGCAGCGCAGCCAGGCCACCAGCCACGTGAAGGGCGAGGCTTCCACGCCCACGAAAACCCCCTTGGGGCGCCGGGCGGCGAGGTGCGCCACGGGGCCGCCGAAGCCGCAGCCCAGGTCCACGAAGCGCAGGTCTGGCCGGTCGGGGACCAGGCCTTCCAGCTTCTCCCAGGCATCCCGGCTGGCGTGGTAGAGGGGCACCCGGCTGAGCAGGCCACCGCCGAAGACCAGGGCCAGGACCGCGAACAGGGCCAGGTAGATCCAGGCGGGGACGGCAGCGCCCCACAGGGCCCGCACCAGGAAGGGCAGGGCCCCCTGCATGAGGATCCAGCGTGGGTTCAGCTCCATCCAGCGGGACAGGAAGACCGCTCCCACCGCCTGCATCAGCACCCATACCAGCCCCGGGAACCTCAGCCCCAGCCGCGCCAGCGCCACCAGGGCCGCAAAGGCCAGGGCCTGCGCCAGCAGGGCGCGCAGGACGGGCGGGAGGCGGCGGAGCAGGGCCATGACCTATCCTAATCGGATGCTCGTTGGCCGCTTTGCCCCTTCGCCCACCGGAATCCTCCACCTGGGGAACCTCCGCACGGCGCTGGCCTCGTGGCTGTCGGCCCGGGCCGCGGGCGGCCGCTGGCTCATCCGCATGGAGGATGTGGACGGTCCCCGTTGCCGCCGGGACCTGGGTGAGGCGCAATTGCGCGATCTGGCGGCGCTGGGACTGGATTCCGATGGCCCCGTGGTCTGGCAATCCGAGCGGGAGGCGGCCTACCGCGAGGCCCTGGCGGGGCTCCACGCCGGGCACGGGCTCTATCCCTGCCATTGCACCCGCAAGGACCTGCAGCTGCTGGCGTCGGCCCCCCACGCGGAGGATGGTCTGCGCCCCTACCCGGGCCGCTGCCGGAGCCGGGCCTGGGAGGGCTACGACTGCGCGCTGCGGGTTCGCCTTCCCGAGGGGCCCGTGGCCTGGGTGGACCGGCTGATCGGCCCCCAGATGGACGATCCCGCAGCCCTCACCGGGGATCCGCTGCTCTTCCGCCGGGACGGCTGCTTCGCGTACCACCTGGCGGTGGTGGTGGACGATGGCGCCCAGGGCGTGACAGAAGTGGTGCGGGGCGCGGATCTGCGCTCCGTGACGGCTACGCAGATCCGGATTCAGGAGGCCCTGGGCCTGCCGCGCCCCGCNNGTCCCCAGGCCTGTGCCGCGGCGGACCTCATCCGGGAATTCGATTGGGCGCGGGTTCCCCTGGGCGAGGTGCGGGTGCCCGAAGCCTGGGCCTGATTCAGGGCTTCGCCTCCATCCGCTTCAGCTCGGTCCACAGCCAGTCCCGGGCCAGCACCGTGCGGCCGTCCCTGAAGCGGATCTCGTAGGGTTTGCCGCTCAGGCTGCTGCCGCTGGCGCAGTACTGGATGAACTCAGGGGCTGTCTTCACCTTGCGCCCGGCGTTCTTCCACTTCAGGCGCAGGTGCTCCGCCGCCTCTTTCGGGGCATGCTGGCTGCCGTTCCGGAAGAAGACGGCACCCTGGAGGTCAGCCACCGCCTGGATGAGCGCCTCGATCTTCTGGGCCTCCGGCATCGGGGCCGGGGCGACGAGGAGCAGGAGCGGGACAGGGATCATGCGGCCAGCATGGCAGGGCCCAAGGGCCAAGATGGGATGGAAGCGGAGGAAGGCCGAGGGGCTGGGGAAAGCGGAGAAAGAAAGGAGCTTCTGGCGAGACGCCCTCCTCCGCTCCCTCTGTTCCTCCGCGCTTCTCCGCTTATTTCATTCTTTAAACCACAGAGGACCCGGCACCCCGGGTCCTCTAGGCAAGATGGAAGGCTCATTAGGCCAGATTGTTCACTCTCTCGGTATCCCCTGCGGGGATACGCGAGACTACAAAACAATGGACCCGGTTCTTCGGGTCCATTCGTCGTGCTTGATGATTCGTTAGGCCAGCTTGTTCACTTTGGCGGCCAGGCGGGACTTGGTGCGGTCGGCGGCGTTCTTGTGCATCACACCCTTGCGGCAGGCCTTGTCGACCAGGCCCTGGGTCAGGGGCAGCGCCTTGGCGGCTTCATCCTTCTTGCCCCCGGCGATCAGCGCCAGGAAGCTCTTGACGGCGGTCTTCAGGGTCGAGCGGTTGCCCCGGTTGCGGAGGCGGGCCTCGGCATCGCGGCGGGCCTTCTTGGCGGCAGACTTGTGATTGGCCATGGGTCGTATCTCCAGCTTCCGAAGGGGCCCCCGGGAGGGACTTGAGGAAGCGCGAATGACCATCCTATCGCAAACACCGCGTGGGTCAAGGGCAAAAGGCGGGGCTCAGGGGTCAATCGCCCCCTTCCGGAGCGGCCCTCCCCAGGGCATCCTGGTTGGAGGCGAATGGCCTCCCGGGAAGGATGGGGTCATGCCTCAGCAGAAATTGGAGTCCGTCGAGGATCTGGCGGCGAGGGCGAAAGCCTTGCGGCGGGACGTGCTGCTGCAGGTCTACAAGGCCCAGAGCGGCCATCCGGGGGGAAGTCTCAGCTGGATCGATATCGGCGTAGCGCTTTATTACCACGAAATGACGGTGTTTCCCGAGAACCCGGCCAACCCGGCCCGGGATCGCTTCGTGCTGTCCAAGGGCCACGCCTGCCCGGCCCAGTACGCCATCCTGGCGGACCAGGGCTTCTTCCCGAAGGCCTGGCTGGAGACCTTCCGCCAGTATCCGACGAAGCTCCAGGGCCACGCGGAGAACCACTACACGCCGGGCGTGGAGGTCACCACCGGCAGCCTGGGCCAGGGCCTTCCCCAGGCCGTGGGTATCGCCCTGGGCCTGAAGGTGCAGAAGGCCCCCCAGCGGGTCTACTGCGTGATCGGCGACGGGGAAAGCCAGGAGGGCGTCATCTGGGAGGCGGCCATGGCGGCGCCCCACCACCAGCTGGACAACCTCTGCGTCTTCCACGACCTCAACGGCCTGCAGATCGACGGCGACGTGAAGAAGGTCATGAACATCAACCCGGTGCCTGAGAAATGGCGCGCCTTCGGGTGGGCTGTGAAGGAAATCGACGGCCACGACTTCACCCAGATCCTGGAGGCCCTGGCCTGGGCCCGCACCATCCACGGCCAGCCCGCGATGATCTGCGCCCGCACCGTGAAGGGCAAGGGCGTGAGCTTCATGGAGAACCAGGCCGGCTGGCACGGCGTGGCGCCCAAGACCGAGGACTACGAGAAGGCCCTGGCCGAACTGGCCGACTAACTGACTGAGGACTGACCCGGATGGATGCCTTGCGACACACCTTCGAACAGCGGCTGGCGGCGGCCCTGCCCGGCGTGGAGATCACGCTGGAGCGGCCGAAATCCGGCGAGCTGGGCGACCTGGCCTTCCCCTGCTTCCGCGCCGCCAAGCAGCTGGGGAAGAATCCCGTGCAGCTGGCGCAGGAACTGGCGGGCTCTATCACCATTGAAGGCGCCGCGCTGGTGGCTGCGGGCCCTTACCTGAACCTGAAGCTGGCGCCGGAGACCCGGGCCCAGGCCGTGCTGGGGGCCATCCTCGAAGCGCCCGCAGATCGGCCCTATGGCTCTCGTGCAGCCAACGGCCGGAAGGTCATCGTCGAGTACAGCTCGCCGAACATCGCCAAGCTCTTCACCATCGGCCATCTGCGCTCCACGATGATCGGCCACGCTCTGGCCCAGACCCACCAGTTCCTGGGCTGCGAGGTGGTGCGCCTGAACCACCTGGGCGACTGGGGCACGCAGTTCGGCACGCTGCTGGCGGCCTACACCCGCTGGGCCCAGGACGGGAACGCGGATCTGGAGCAGGACTTCGACTGGGCCGAGCCCGCTCCCGACAAGCGCCGCACGCCGCTGTTCCGGCTCTTCCAGCTCTACGTGCGCTTCCACGCCGAGGAGGAGAACGACCCGGCCATGCGNNTTCCAGCGCATCTACGACCGCCTGGGCGTGAGCTTCGACACCCTGGAGCAGGGCGAGGCCTTCTACGAGGATCAGCTCGCGCCCACCATGCAGCGCCTCACGGAAGCGGGCCTCCTGGTGGAGGGCGACAAGGGCGCCCGCATCATCAACCTGGAGGACGTGGGCATCGCCACGCCCTGCCTTGTGCAGAAGGGCGACGGCACCAGCATCTACGCCACCCGCGACCTGGCGGCGGCGCTCTACCGCAAGCAGGCCTACGGCTTCGATCGCTGCCTCTACGTGGTGGGCACGGACCAGGTGCTCCACTTCCAGCAGATCTTCGCGGTGCTCGACAAGCTGGATCCCTGGTTCAAGGGCCGCATGCTGCACACCCCCTTCGGCATGGTGAAGCTGCCCGAAGGCAAAATGAGCACCCGCAAGGGCAACGTCATCTTCCTGGAGGACGTGCTGGACGAAGCCCGCGAGCGCGTGGCCGCCATCATCGAGGAGAAGAACCCCGACCTGAAGGACAAGGCCGCGGTCTCCGAGATGCTGGGCATGGGCGCCGTGGTGTTCTTCGACGCCATGAACGACCGCGTGAAGCCCATCACCTTCACCTGGGATCGCGTCATCGCCCTGGACGGCGACACGGGTCCCTACGTGCAGTACGCCCACGCCCGCATCCTGAGCGTGCTGCGCAAGGCCGGCGGCGGCTGGGCCGCCAAAGCCCAGGTCCAGTCGATCACTGGTCCTTTCCTGTCCTTCCCGGAAGCGCAGCTTCCGGGAAGCAGCGAAGGCCTCGCCGCACCCGAAGCCCAGGCCCTGCTCTTCGAGCTGGCAGGCCTGCCCCAGGCCATCGCCGCCGTGGCGGACGGCTGCATGGCCACGCCCCTGGCCCGCCAGCTGGTGGCCGTCGCGCGGTCCTTCAGCGGCTACTACACCAACTGCCCCATCCTGGCCCCGGAGAACGAACCTGAGGTCCGCGAGGCCCGCCTGGCCCTCTGCGTCGCCACCGCCCGTGTCCTCCGCCAGGGTCTCTTCCTCATGGGCATCCAGGCCCCGGAGGAGATGTGAGCCCCACCCACCTGCGATTCCAGGAGCTTCCATGACCAAGTATGTGTTCGTCACCGGTGGTGTGCTGAGTTCGCTGGGCAAGGGCATCGCAGCGGCCAGCCTGGGCGCGCTGCTGGAGGCCCGCGGGCTGAAGGTGACGCTCATGAAGATGGACCCCTACCTCAACGTGGATCCGGGCACCATGTCGCCCTTCCAGCACGGCGAGGTCTTCGTCACGGACGATGGGGCCGAAACGGACCTGGACCTGGGCCACTACGAGCGCTTCACCTCGGTGCCCACCACGCAGAACCACACCATCACCACGGGCCGCATCTACAACACGGTGATCCAGAAGGAGCGCCGCGGCGACTACCTGGGCAAGACCGTGCAGGTGATCCCCCACATCACGGACGAGATCAAGGGCGTGATGAAGAAGGTCGCCAAGGACATGGATGTGGTGATCGTCGAGATCGGCGGCACCGTGGGCGACATCGAAAGCCAGCCTTTCCTGGAGGCCATCCGCCAGTTCAAGCTCGAAGCGGGCCTGGATTCCCAGATGAAGGCCAACGCCATCAACATGCACCTCACCTACGTGCCCTTCATCAAGGCCGCGGGCGAGCTGAAGTCCAAGCCCACCCAGCACAGCGTGAAGGAGTTGCGGGCCCTGGGCATCCAGCCGGACGTGCTGCTCTGTCGCGCGGAACAGGACATCCCCCGCGACCTGAAGGACAAGATCGCCCTGTTCTGCTCGGTCACGCCGGATGCGGTCTTCAGCTGCCGGGACGCCCACTCCATCTACGAAGTGCCCCTGAACCTGCACCTCGAGGGCCTCGACAAGAAGGTCGCGGTCCTGCTGGGCCTGGGCGAGAAGGAGCCGGACCTCAGCGCCTGGCAGAACCTGCTGCACCGCATCCGCAACCCCAAGGGCAACGTTCGCATCGGCGTGGTGGGGAAGTACGTGGAGTTCAAGGAGAGCTACAAGAGCCTCATCGAGGCGCTCCACCACGCGGGCTACGGCCTGGAGACCCACGTGGACCTCAAGTGGATCGAGGCGGAGGAGCTGGAGAACCAGGACCCTGCCGCCTTCCTCCAGGACTGCCACGGCATCCTGGTACCCGGCGGCTTCGGCGTGCGCGGCACCCGCGGCATGATCAAGTCCATCCAGTACGCCCGGGAGCACAAGATCCCCTTCTTCGGCATCTGCCTGGGCATGCAGATGGCCTCCGTGGAATTCGCGCGCAACGTGGCTGGGCTTGAGGGTGCCGATTCCACCGAGTTCGACGACGCGCCGAAGCACCGCGTCATCTTCAAGCTGCGGGAGCTGGTGGATGTGGAGGAACTGGGCGGCACCATGCGCCTGGGGGCCTATCCCTGCCGCCTGGCGCCGGACAGCCAGGCCGCGAAGGCCTACGGCAGCACCGAGATCAGCGAGCGCCACCGCCACCGCTACGAGTTCAACCACGAGTTCAAGAAGGCGCTGGAAGACCAGGGCCTCGTGTTCACAGGCATGAGCCCCGATGGTGTCTTCGTGGAAATCGTGGAACTGAAGGACCACCCCTACTTCCTGGCCTGCCAGTTCCACCCCGAATTCAAGAGCCGCCCGCTGAATCCGCATCCGCTATTCACGGCCTTCGTGAAGGCGAGCGCCGCCAGCCGCGGCTGACCCTTCCGGTCCGCAGCCAACCGCCGCCACGGCCGAGGGGGACCTCTGCCGCGGCGGCGGTTGCAGGCTGCCGGGGGGTGATGCGCATCGTATTACGACTCATGAGTCATCTTTGGTCTTGAACCTAAAAGGGATCTAAATATCATTTATTCGGACCCGGCTCCACCTGATCAGACCGGCGCTCCAGGTCATTGCCAACGTCGATCGAGGAGGGACCATGCAGCTCTCGGGTTTGCGCTACGGCTCCAAGCTTCTTCACCTGGTTGAATTCCCCGTGGCGGATTTCATCGATGGCTCTGCCACCAACCAGGACATCCAGCAGTTCCTGGAGAAGCACCGGAAGCTGGTGGTGAAACCGGCCTTCTACGGCGGCGTCGGCAAAAAGGGGAAGGCCGGGCTGGTGCGCATCGTGAGCACCCTCCAGGAGGCGCTGCAGGCGAAACGCGACCTGTTCTTCGCCCAGCATGTCTACGGGAACAAGACCGTCACGGCCAACGGCGTGACCATGGAGGCCTTCGTCCCCTCGGATCTGGAGGTCTACTTCAGCATTTCCAGCTCCAGCGAGCATCGGGGTCCGGTGTTCACCATCACGCCCTGGGGCGGGGTGGACATCGAGGTCCTGCCGCCCGAGAAGAAAGCGGTGGTGGAGATCGATCCCTTCATCGGGATCAACGCCTTCGAGATCACCAACGCCCTCACGGACACCGGGTGTCCCGAACCCTTCATCTCGGCCCTGGTCCAGCACTTGCCGAAGCTGTGGGAGCTCTACGACGGCTACGGCCTCACCACCATCGAGCTGAACCCCATCCGGGTCATGCGCAGGGGCAACCAGCTCCTGCCCGTGGCCTGCGACGTGAAGGCGAGCTTCGACCAGGACAACCCGGCCTGGAAGCGCATCGGCCTTCCGGACGTCCTCTTCCAGACCGAGACCACGGCCTTCGAGGCGGACATCAACGAGCTGCGGACCTACCAGGGCCAGAGCGATGTGCTGGAGATGAACCCGGATGGCAGCATCATCCCCTTCATGTTCGGTGGCGGCGCCAACAGCGCGGGGACCGAGACGCTGGGCGAGGCCGCCATCTTCTCGTCGGATTTCGGCGGGAATCCGCCCTACGAGAAGATCTACGAGATCAGCCGCATCACTTTCGAGCACTGGTACGACCAGGCGAGCATGCTGCTGCTCATCGGCGGCAAGGCCAACAACACGGACATTTACGTGACCTTCAAGGGGGTCTTCGACGCCCTGCGGGACCATGTGGCCAAGGCCGGCTGGAAGCCGCTGTACGTGGTGATCGGGCGGGGCGGACCCAACGTCGTGAAGGGCATGTTCTACGCCAAGGACATCCTCGACCGGCTCCGCTTCCCCTACAAGATCTTCGGTCACGACACCTCGATGATCCTCACGCTGGAGTATGCGAAGAAGGTGGACGCGTGGTGGCGCGCAGAGGGGGCCGAGGCCTACCGGAAACAGGTTGAAACGCAGGCCAGGGCCTAGGAGGCATCCATGCGGCGCTTGAAGACGAAGCCTTTCCCGTACTACGTGGGCCTGCATTCCCTGGAAGAGCTGGTGACCCGGGAGCACCGTGTCTGCGTGATGAATATCCTCGGCAACGAAAGCCGGAAGGTGACGCCCATCTCCCACGAATACAGTGGCGGGAATATCGTGGCCGGCGTCCAGTACGGGCGACGGGGCGTGCTCGACACCAAGATCGGCAGCATCCCCGTCCACCGCAGCATCCGCGAGGTCCTGGACAAGGGGATCTCCTTCGACATGGGCGTGGTCTACATTCCGCCCCTGGGCGTGTGCAAGGCGGTCTCTGAACTGGTGACGCACAACGAGGCCCTGAAGCGCATCGTGATCGTCACGGAGAAGGTGCCGGCGCGGGACTCGCGCAACATCCGGGCGCTCTGCCAGGAGGCGGGTGTGGATGTCATCGGCGCCAACTGCCTGGGCATGGCCAATGCCTGGGACCGCGTGCGCATCGGCGGCAGCCTCGGCGGGGACCGTCCCGAAGAGACGCTGGTGAAGGGCTCCATCGCCATCCACTCCAACTCCGGGAACTTCACGACCACCATGGCGGAGTACCTGCGCACGGCGGGCTTCGGCATCAGCACGGCGGTATCCAGCGGCAAGGACGTCTACATCCATTTCGCGCTGCCCGAGTTCCTCTACGCGGCGCAGAACGATCCCCGTACCAAGGCCGTGGTGATCTACGTGGAACCCGGCGGGTACTACGAGAAGATGGCGCTGGATTGGATCCGCGAGCGGGTCTTCGGCTTCACGAAGCCGATCATCGCCTGCGTCACCGGTCGCTGGAAGAAGAACATCACGCGGGCTTGCGGCCACGCCGGGGCGCTTTCGGGAAGCGGCGACGACGCGGAAAGCAAGGAACGCTGGTTCGATGAGTACTTCGGGGTGGACGTGTTCGATCCGAAGGCCCCCAGGGTGAGCAAGCGCGGCGTGCGCGTGTCGAGCATCCAGTACATTCCCGATGCGGTCCGGGCGGTCTACGAGAAGATCGACGAGAAGCCGGATTTCGCGACGACCGGCGACCTTTCACTGAAGCTGTGGCTTGGCGACAGCATGATGAAGCTGCCGCCGTCCCTCGATCTTCCGGTCATTCAGGCGCCGTCCCCCTACGACCACCAGATCGTGGAGGTGAACAAGCAGGTGGGCGCGCACTACCTCCGCCAGAACATGTCGGACAAGTCCGGTGCCTCCAGGATGAATCCCGATTCCCAGATCTCGGAACTGCACGGGAAGACCGTCCTGGACCTCTCCCGCAACACCCTGGAGGAGAACCTCTACTTCTCCCTGGCCAAGGTCCTGCCGGAGAAGGCGGACATCCCCACCCTGAACCTCATCCTGAACCTGTTCATGAAGATCGACGAACGGCGCATGGAACTCATCGACGTGGGCCGGGCGAACGGCTGCACGCCCAACGCCTACCTGGCCTCCCAGATCGCGCTGGTGGGGGACAAGGACCTGTTGGCGAAATCCCGGGAGCATTCGGCCTTCATCATCGACCTCATCCGTGAATTCGGCCTGGATGAGCACACGAAGGTATTTCCACCCGCCCTGGACGAGTACGTGGAGAAGCACCTGCTGCGCGCCGAGCCCTCCCGCAAGACGGACATCTCCGAGCTCCTGCTCAAGGAGGTGAAGAAGTCGCGGAAATCCTGCGTGGCCCTCAAGGTCTGCCAGCACATCATCGACCTGGCGGAAACGCGGGGACTGGAGATCCGGGACGCCTACGAGTTCCTGCTGGCCACCATCGCGGTCTGCGTGCTCTGGAATCCGATGCTGGAGAAGCGCATCAGCCGCCAGCTGGTCGAGGACTCGGTCACCTATTTCTACCTCATGTCGCGCATCGTGGCCTACTCGGTGGTGGACCGGGAGCACAATCCGCACTGGAAGAAGCTGGTGGACCAGAAGCTGTCGAACCTCAACCACAGCTTCACGGAGAATGCCTTCAAGGTGCTCTTCGGCCGGGTGCCCAATTCGCTGGAGCTGGTCGAGTTCCAGGCCCTGCTGGGGCTGACCATCACCAATGGTCCGGGAACCCTTTCCGCCAAGGGCGCGAAGGAAAGCGTCAGCGCCCGGAACGACATCTCCATGGCCTTCGTGGGGTTCCTGGCGAACACCGGGCGGGCCCACGGGGGGAACGGGTACGAGGCCATCGAGTTCCTGGTGGAGCAGTTCAAGGGCGCGGCGCTGTCCGATCCCGGGGATCCCGCCCACGGGCTGGATCTCAAACAGATGGCGAACGAGGCCGCGCGGGCCTACGGGGCCTACAAGAAGCAGGCCCTGGATCTGGAGGATGGCCATGTCAAGCCCATCCCCTGCATCAACCATCCGATCTTCCGCGGCAACCACATCAACGTGGATCCCCGCGAGCAGTTCGTGGCAGGCGCGATGGCGGAGAAGGGCGTCTACAACGTCTTCTGGGAGTTCTACCGCCTGCTGGTGCAGGAGCTCTACAACGAGGGCGCCACGAAGAATGTGTTCTGCGTCAACGTGGACGCGGTGCTTGCGGTGATCACCCTCAAGCTGGTGTGGAAGGACCTCCAGGCCGGCCGGATCACCCTGCGCCAGGTCCAGGAGCTGGCCTTCACGCTCTTCCTGTTCGGTCGGACCCTCGGCGTCAGCGCCGAGATCGCCGACCACCGGGACCGGGGCATGGACATGGACTGCCGCACGCCGGAGAAGGACCTCACGTTCGTGCTTTAGAGTGCCTAACAAAACCCCGGCGGCCCTCGCGCGGCCCTGTGGGAGTTTTGTTAGGCACTCTTAGGCCCCGCATGGAAAAGGGGCGGACCACCCGGCCCGCCCCTTTTCCGCGAGGTGGAAAACCTACTTGGCTCCGCCCTTGGCGGCCCACTCTTCGAGCATGGCCGTGGTGACGGACTTGGGGCGCTCGAGGGCGTAGCCCAGGGCGCGATCCCAGGTGATGTTGGCCAGCACGCCGATGGCGCGGCCCACGCCGAAGAGCACGGTGTAGTAGTCGTACTCGGTGAGGCCGTAGTACCACTGGATCACGCCGCTCTGCGCGTCCACGTTGGGGTAGGGGTTCTTGGTCTTGCCGTGCTCGGTGAGCACGCCCGGCGCGACCTGGTAGATCATGTTGACCAGCTTGAAGAGCGGATCATTGGGCAGGTGCTTGAGGCAGAATTCCATCTGCGCGGTGTAGCGGGGATCGGTCTTGCGCAGCACGGCGTGGCCGTAGCCGGGGATCACGTGGCCGCTGTTGAGGGTGTCCCAGAGGGCCGCCTTCACGTTCTCCTGGGTGGGCTCGGCGCCGTTCATCTTCTTCTGGAATTCCATGATCCACTGCAGCACTTCCTGGTTGGCCAGGCCGTGGAGGGGGCCCGCCAGGCCGTTGAGGCCGGCGCTGAAGGCGTAGTAGGCATCGGACAGGGCGGAGGCCACCAGGTGGGTGGTGTGGGCGCTGACGTTGCCGCTCTCGTGGTCGCTGTGGAGGATGAAGTACATCCGGGCCACATCGTCATAGGGCTTGGCGATGCCCATCATGTGGGCGAAGTTGGCGCCCATGTCGAGGCTGTAGTCGGGGGCGATGATGTCGCCGTTCTTGTACTTGTAGCGGTAGATGAAGGCGGCGATCTCGGGGAGCTTGGCCAGCAGGTCGCAGGCGTCCTCGTAGGTGCTGTCCCAGTAGTCGCTCTTCTTCAGGCTGTGGTAGGCCTTGTTGAACTTGCTCTCCTTCTGCATGGCCAGGACGGCCGTGGAGAGCATCACCATGGGATGGCTGTCCTTGGGCAGGGCGCGNNGGATCTCCTCGGCCTCGGCGGCCGTGGGGATCTCGCCCGTGAGCAGGTAGTACCAGAAGGATTCCACCGTGGGGTATTCGGCGCCCGGCAGCTTGGGCAGGGCCGCGAAGGTTTCGGGGATGAGCTTGCCCCGGAAGCGGATGCCTTCCTGGGAATCCAGGTAGGAGATGTCGGTGACCAGGCACTTGATGTCCCGGGCGCCGCCGATGCACTGGTCGATGGTCACCTCGTCGATGACGACCTTGCCGAACTCCTTCAGGAGCCGGGTGGTGCGGGGGCGATGCTCCTCGATCTTCTCTAGCAGGCGGGCTTTCAGGCGGGACATGGCTGGCTCCGGAGAATGGGGCGGTTAGGGATGGGGTTTGGAAGGATCAGGGGTCCGATCATCATACGGGCATCATCTATGCTCCGCGACGACTTGTTTCTTTGATGACCTTATGGGAATTAATCGAGCAGGCCGGGGTCGATGAATCAGAGTATGTATGGAGCTCAGGGGAGGTGCCGTGACCTTGGTCAATCTGCGTGTCTTGGCGATTGCAATGGTGGCCGGAGGCTTGGCGGCCCAGGAGACGCCCCGGCCCAACCGGGTGGCGTGGTTCGAGGGCTTCCCGGAGCCCCTGCCGGAAGGGGCCACGGAACTGGCGCTGGAAGCCACCAGCCAGATGCTCCGCCCGGATCTGGAGCGGAGCGGGGATGGCCGGACCTTCGCCCGGCTGGATGGCGAATCCTGGCAGTTCACCGGAGACTGGGCCACGAAGGCGGGAGCTTCGCGGATCAACGTCCGGGTCCGGGTGGCTTCGAGGTCCGGCGGCATCGCGGATCAGGCCATCTGGACCTGGCACCAGATGTTCAACATGCTCCAGGGGGGGCGGGAGGACGCGCCGAAGAACCGCCTGGCCTACCACCTGGAGCGGGATGGCCGCGTGATCGGCGACCTGTCCCGCCCCGGGGTGGCCCTCATGGATCTGGACGTGGCCTGGGTCCGGCCCTTCGGCACGGCGGACGCNNTCAAGGTCTTCGGCCAGGCCGAGCGGGTGATGCTGGGGTTGCCCAGGCACAGCCCCCTGCGGGCGGTCCTCGCGGAGACCTCCTTCAGCCGCGCCTGGGCTTCCGCGGCCTGGCTGGGCGAGGGGCCGGGGCTCCTCGACGGCATCGGCCTGGAGATCAGCCTGGGCTATGCGGGCAGCCCCTACCGCACGGGCCTTCCCCGCCTGGACCGGGCCGGCTGGCAGCAGCACTGGACCCTGCGCCACACGCGCCTGCCCCGCTGGCGGTTCGGCGTCAGCGAAGAGGCGGGCACCTTCACCGCCCCGGATATCACGGCCTACGTGGCCTACCGCTTCGGGCAACCCTGAGCCTCCGTTAGACTAGATGGTTCGTGCCGGAGTCCCCATGCAGCCCAACCAGTACCGCGACGTGCGCCTCGAGAAGCTCGAGAAGCTCAAGGCCCTGGGCCTCGATGCCTGGCCGCGGAAGGCGAAGCGCACCCACGGCATCGCCGAGCTCGCCGCAGCCTATGCGGATGCCGAAGCCTGGCCCAATGAGAAGCTGGAGGGGCAGGGCCTCACGGTGTCGGCCATGGGCCGCGTGCTCACCATCCGCGAGATGGGCAAGAGCGTGTTTGCCCACCTCACCGAGAACGG
>DPRT01000031.1:18956-22845 GCA_003538615.1 Holophagaceae bacterium
GGCGACGTGCTGAAGACCTTCCAGACCCGTTCGCGCATCGTGAGCGCCGTGCGGCGCTTCATGGAGGACCAGGGCTACCTGGAGGTCGAAACGCCCATGATGCAGGCCATTCCCGGCGGCGCCACAGCCCGGCCCTTCATCACGCACCACAACGCCCTGGACATGGAGCTCTACCTCCGCATCGCGCCGGAGCTGTACCTCAAGCGGCTCATCGTGGGCGGCTTCGAGAAGGTCTTCGAGATCANNGAGATCAACCGCAACTTCCGCAACGAAGGCCTCAGCGTCCGCCACAACCCCGAGTTCACCATGATGGAGTTCTACGCCGCGGGTCAGGATCTGCGGGACATGATGGCCCTCACCGAAGGGCTGATCTCCACCCTGGCGAGGGAGGTGGTGGGTTCCGAAACCCTGCCCTGGGGCGAGCAGACGATCTCGTATGCGGCGCCCTTCCGCCGCCTGACCATGAAGGACGCCATCGCCGAGTACGGCAGCATCGACCGCCACCAGCTGGAGGACAGCGACAGCGTGCGGGCTTTGGCCCGGGCCGTGCACATCGAGGACGCCGATACGAAGACCGTAGGCACCCTGCTCGGCGATCTCTTCGAGCACCACGCGGAAAAGCAGCTCATCCAGCCCACCTTCATCACGGACTACCCCATCGAGCTGTCCCCCCTCACCAAGACCCTCGAAGGCGATGACCGCTTCGTGGACCGCTTCGAGCTGTTCATCGGCGGCATGGAGCTGGCCAACGCCTATTCCGAGCTGAACGATCCCATCGATCAGATGGGCCGCTTCCAGGCCCAGATGGACGAGCGGGAGGCGGGCAACGACGAGGCCATGCTGCTGGACCAGGACTTCATCACCAGCCTGGAACACGGCTTCCCGCCCTGCGGCGGGGAAGGCATCGGCATCGACCGCCTGGTCATGCTGCTGACCAACAGCGCCAGCATCCGCGACGTCATCCTGTTCCCGCTCATGCGGCCCACCAAGGCCGCGGAGGGTGGGGAAAAGGAATAACCGCCAACCGCAGAGAACGCGGAGGGCGCAGAGAAGAATCAAGGCTCTTTCCCTCCGCGCTCTCTGCGTTCTCCGCGGTGAGAGACCGTCTTGATGTGACGAAAACTGGCACGTTCCGCTGGCATACTTGAAAACCCTGATTGGAGGCTCCCATGGCCGTCCCGATGCTTGAGCTCGCCCCGCAGAACGCCGCCATCAAGGCCAAGGTGCTGGAAGGCCTTTCGGGCCTCATCGACCGTTCCTCGTTCATCCTGGGCGAGAACGTGAAGGGCCTGGAAGCGGAGATCTCCGCCTACGCCGGCGCGGCCCACGCCGTGGCCATGTCCAGCGGCACGGATGCGCAGCTGGCGGCCCTCATGGCGCTCGGCATCGGGCACGGTGACGAAGTCATCGTTCCCAGCTTCACCTTCTTCGCCACGGCGGGCGTGGTGTCGCGCCTGGGCGCCAAGCCGGTCTTCATCGACCTCGATCCCGCCACCTTCAACGCCACGGGCGCCCTGGTGGAGGCGGCCATCACGCCGCGCACCAAGGCCATCATGCCCGTGCACCTCTTCGGCCAGCTGGCGGACATGCCCGGCATCATGGCTGTGGCCAAGAAGCACGACCTCCCCGTCATCGAAGACGCCTGCCAGAGCCTGGGCGCCAAGGGCTGGGGCAAGTCCGCGGGCCAGTTTGGCGACATGACCGCCTACAGCTTCTACCCTACCAAGAACCTGGGCGCCTTCGGCGATGCCGGCATGACGGCCATCCGCGACGATGCGGCCATGGCGGCGAGAGTGCGCCGCATCCGCGTCCACGGCATGGAGCCCGTCTACATGCACCACGAGGTGGGCATGAACGGGCGCATGGACGAGTTCCAGGCCCTGGTCCTCCGCGCCAAGCTGCCCATGCTGGATGGCTGGCACGAAGGCCGCCGGAAGCACGCCGCCTGGTATCTGGAGCGCATGAAGGGCCTGACCGCCGGCGAGGCCGTGCTGCCCCAGGAGGTGGTACCGAACGGCCGCCACATCTACAACCAGTTCACCATCCGCGTGAAGGGCGGCAAGCGCGACGCGCTCCAGGCCCACCTGAAGGAGCGCGGCATCGGCAGCGCCATCTACTACCCCATCTGCCTCCACGAGCAGCCCTGCTTCAAGGACCTCGGCTACAAGGCCGGTCAGCTGCCGGAATCGGAACTGGCGGCCAAGGAAGTGCTCAGCCTGCCGGTCTACCCCGAGATGACCGAGGCCATGCGGGAAGAGGTGGCCGCCGCCATCCTCGGGTTCTTCGGGAAGAACTAGCAGACCCGGATTCAGGCCTGCATCTGCTGTGCGGCGGAGGCGGCTCCCACCCAGGCTTCCAGCGCCTGGCGGGTGCTGCCCTCCATGCACAGGAAATTCAGGCCCACGCCCATCATGTCCGTGACATCACCCCCGGGCCGGCCGCCCAGGACAAAGGCCACGGTGGCGATGATGGGATCCCTGGGCAGATCCGGGTGGTGCAGGGCCAGATCCTCCAGGGCCGCTCCCCGCATGAAGCAGTGGGCGTGGCGGGCCCCCACCAGGGCAAAGCATCCGCCGACGCTGAGGTTGGTGATGCGGATGCCCCGGAAGAGGTGGCCCTTGAGGGTGAACGAAATGGTGAACCCGGTCCCGACGAGGATGCGGCTGGTGTCGCGCCGGTCGGCGTTGGTGGTCATGGTTTCGATCCCCCCAGGGCGGAAATCCCTGCTTGGGTATCGGAGGATCCCGGGATAAACTGGATTTTCTGATCGGCCTGAACCCACCGGGGGACAGGGCGGATTCCTGGGAATCCGGCCCTGACGGCGCAGGACGCCGTCTCACCCAAGCGGGGACAACGCGGGCACCAAGGCGCTGGCCGGACCTCCAACCCCATTCATCCCATCCGGGAGTCCCCATGGAAATCCTCCTCATCGAAAACGTGACCCACCTCGGCGCCCGTGGCGACGTCGTGAACGTCAAGGACGGCTACGCCCGCAACTTCCTCCTGCCCCGCAAGCTGGCCCTGCCCGTCACCGCGGGCAACAAGCGCCAGATCGAGCTGGAGAAGGTCCGCGCCGAGAAGCTGCGCGCCAAGGAACTGGCCGACGCCAAGAGCCTGGCCGAGAAGCTTGAGGCCGTGAGCCTGGCGGTGGCGAAGAAGGCCGGCGAGCATGGCCACCTCTTTGGATCCGTCACCAACGCCGACGTGGCCGAGCTCTTCAAGGGCAAGGGCTTCACGCTGGACCGCCGCGACATCACCGTGCCCCACATCAAGGATGCCGGGACCTACGTTGTGGACGTTCGCCTCTACAGCGGCGTGCACGCCAAGGTCAATCTCGAAGTCAGCGCCGCCACGGCCGAGTAGTCCCACCCGAATCGAACCCTCACCCGGCCGGCTCCTGCGGGGATGCCGGTCATGCCGGGATTCCGCGCTGTCGTGAATCCCGTCCACCCCATCCCAAGGAGCCCATCCATGGCGAAGACCACTGTCAAGCCTGAAACCCTCGGCATCGCCGAACTCGCCGCTGTGCTGGCGGAGGCCCAGGACCTGTCCAAGGCCCGCGCCAAGTCCATCCTCGACGGCGTCCGCGACCACATTGTGGAGACCCTGCTCTCCGGCCAGCGCGTCAACCTCTTCGGTCTCGGCACCTTCGAAGTGCGCGCCACCAAGGAGAAGATGGGCCGCAACCCCAAGACCGGCGAAAGCATCCAGATCCCCGCCGGCCGCAAAGTCGTCTTTAAGACCGCGAAGGGGTTGAAGGACCAAATGTAAGTTCGTTCCTGCTGCGAATCTTCGATTCGCAGATAGCAAAAGGCCGCCGAAAGGCGGCCTTTTGTCATTTGCGTGGTTTTTCGCTGTCAGCGAAGCGGGCAGCCATACTCCAAACCGC
>DPRT01000175.1:0-7440 GCA_003538615.1 Holophagaceae bacterium
GTCGGGGCTGCATTCGATCTGGGCCAGGGGTCGCGCCGTGCCATCCGGCAGGGCCTTCTCCACCACCAGGCTGCCCTTGCGGACGATGTAGAGGTCCTGGGAGTCCTCCCCCTCCGTCACCAGGCACTCCCCATCCCGGAAGCGCAGGGGCGCGATGTCCGGGCAGGCCGCCAGCAGCGGCCCCAGCTCGGGATCAGCGGCCAAGTCCAGGGAGGCGGGATCGAGGGGGTCGGGCATGGAGACATCTTCCAATGGGAAAGATGGATCAGCCACGGATAAACACGGATGGGCCCTCCCCGTCAGTCCGGAATGTCCGCCTCGACGAGCTGCGCGAGCAGCGTGAGCGATTCCTGCCAGCCGAGGTGGCAGGCCTCGGGGGGGATGACGGCGGGAATGCCCTCCTGCACGATGTCCAGCTCGGTTCCGCAGGAGACCTGCTTCAGGGAGATGGTCGTCTGCATCTCTCCCGGCAGGTTCGGATCATCGAAGGTGTCCGTGTGCCGGATGCGCTCATGGGGCACCAGTTCCAGGTACGNNTGGACCCTGCCCGTGAAGCCGTGCGGCGGGAGCCATTTGACCATCGCATCGGCCTCCAGGAAGGCCCGGTACACCCGTTCGGGAGTCGCGCGGATCACGCGGTGAAGGCGGATGGTGTGGGTGGCCATGGACTTCTCCCTTCGAAAGATTGGTCTGGCGGATGGTGATCCGGGGGCAGCAGGATCAAGCCGGTGCGTTTGTTGGGACACCTGATGGATGAGGCTAGGCAGACTGGGCCAGGGTTCAATAGGGATTTACACCGATGAAAAGCGGAGGGCGGGATCGCTCCCGCCCTCTGCACTGGCCGCCCGGTTTTCTCTGCGCGCTCCGCGTTCTCTGCGGTTGGCGGTTTTCTAGCTGCATCCCGTGGTGGCCCCGCAGGTCTGGCACTTCATGCAGGCGCCGTTGCGGACGAGGGTGAGGTGGCCGCACTCGGGGCAGGGGTCGCCGGTGTAGCCCTTTTCGCGGGCGACNNACGGCTTCGGGGGCGCCGGTCTCGGGGAAGGGCAGGGGCGTGCCCGTGGGCAGGCTGGGCAGGTTGGCGGCGAGGCCGGGGGCCTGGCTGCCGGGGCGCAGGCCCGTGGCGCTGTTCATGAGCTGCTCAGGTTCCACGTGGGCCAGGTCGTAGCGGCCCAGGTAGCTGATGGCCAGTTCCCGGAAGACGAAATCAATGAGGCTGGTGCTCAGCTTGATGGTGTCGCTGCCGGCCACCATGCCGCCGGGCTCGAAGCGGGTGAAGAGGAAGGCGTCGCAGAACTCTTCCAGCGGCACCCCGTGCTGGAGGCCCATGCTCACGGCGATGGCGAAGCAGTTGAGCACGGCGCGGAAGGCGGCGCCCTCCTTGTGGATGTCGAGGAAGATCTCGCCGAGGCTGCCGTCCTCGTATTCGCCGGTGCGGAGGTAGAGCTTGGTGCCGCCGATGGTGGCCGCCTGGGTGTAGCCGCCCCGGCGGTTCGGCAGGCGGCGGCGGTAGGTGCGCACCAGCTGCTGGGTGAGGGCCTGGGCCAGCGCGGGGGTCTTCTCCGCGGCGGTGGCGGATTCGTCCAGCAGGGCCTCGGCGCCCACCAGACTGTCCAGGCTGGTGGCCATGGCCTGGCTCATCTTCGAGCCGTCGCGGTAGAGGGCCACGGCCTTGAGCATGAGCTGCCAGCTGGCCTCGTAGATCTTCCCGATCTCGGCCACGGTGGCCTCGGCTGGCAGGTTGATGGTCTTGCTGATGGCGCCGCTGAGGAAGGGCTGGGCGGCGCCCATCATGCGCAGGTGGCCCATGGGGGCGATGTAGCGCTTGCCCGTGCGGCCGCAGCGGTTGGCGCAGTCGAAGATGGGCAGGTGCTCGTCCTTGAGGTGGGGCGCGCCTTCCACGGTCATGGTTCCGCCGAGGGCCAGGAGGAAGGCCTCCACCTGCTCGGCGCTGAAGTCCTTCCTGAGGCGCTCCACGTCGATGGCATAGGCGGGATCGAAGGCCGTGGGGAGCTTCTGCTCCACGGAGGCGATCTCCTCCTCGGCCCAGCCTGCGCCCTTCAGCATGGCGCGGGTGATGCCGGGGGTCTCGTCGGTGATCTGCTGCCAGCCCACCACGTGGCGCTCGATCTCGTGGATCTGCGCGGGGGCGTAGCCGAGCCGCGCCAGGGCCTCGGGGATGGCGCCGTTCACCAGCTTGAAGTAGCCGCCGCCCGCCAGCTTCTTGAACTTCACCAGGGCGAAGTCGGGCTCGACGCCGGTGGTGTCGCAGTCCATGAGCAGGCCGATGGTGCCCGTGGGCGCCAGCACCGTCACCTGGGCGTTGCGGTAGCCCCACTGCTCGCCGTAGGTGAGGGCCGTATCCCAGCTTTCCCGGGCAGCGTCCACGATGCGCTTGGGCACACCGGCGCCGGTGAGGCCCTGGGGCCGGATGGACAGCTGCTCGTACTCGGAGGCCGGGGCGTTGTAGGCGGCGCGGCGGTGGTTGCGGATGACCCGCAGCATGTGGTCGGCGTTCTTCGCGTAGCCGGGGAAGGGGCCCAGCTCGCGGGACATCTCGGCGCTGGCGGCGTAGGCGTCGCCCGTGAGGATGGCCGTGAGGGTGGCGCACCACTGGGTGCCCTCGGCGCTGTCATAGGGGATGCCCATGCGCATGAGCATGGCGCCCAGATTGGCGTAGCCCAGGCCCAGGGTGCGGAAGTCGTAGCTGAGCTGGGCGATGTTCTCGCTGGGGAACTGGGCCATGAGCACGCTGATTTCCAGCACCACGGTCCAGAGGCGGATGGCGTGGCGGTAGCCCGCCAGGTCGAAGCCGCCGTCGCCGGTGAGGAAGGTGCACAGGTTCAGGGAGGCCAGGTTGCAGGCGGTGTCGTCCAGGAACATGTACTCGGAGCAGGGGTTGCTCGCGTTGATGGGGCCGTCGGCAGGGCAGGTGTGCCAGTCGTTGATGGTGGTGTTGAACTGGATGCCGGGGTCGGCGCAGGCCCAGGCGGCGCCGTTCACCTTGCCCCAGAGGTCCTTGGCGCGCAGCTTGCGGCTGGTCTTGCCATCGATGCGGCGCTTCAGCTCCCAGTCGCCATCGACTTCCAGGGCGCGCATGAAGGTGTCGGGCACGCGCACGGAGTTGTTGGAGTTCATGCCGCTCACGGTGGCGTAGGCCTCGCCGTCCCAGGAGGTGTCGTAGCCCGCGAGGTCGCGCTCGAAATCGCCCTCGACCAGGCGGCCCAGGCACTGGGTGAGGAAGGCCGCGGGGGCGCCTTCGCGCTTGGCGCGGGCGAGGGCCTTGCGCAGGGCCTCGTTGGTGGTGGGGTCGGCATCCCGGCTGGTGGAGCCTTCCACGGTCTTGCAGATGGCATCCCAGTGGCGGCGCAGGACAGCGCTGCCGGCGGCCAGCATGGCCACCTTGCGCTCCTCCGTCACCTTCCACTCGATGAAGGCTTCGATGTCGGGGTGGTCCAGGTCGAGGCAGACCATCTTGGCGGCGCGGCGCGTGGTGCCGCCGCTCTTGATGGCCCCGGCGGCGCGGTCGCCCACGGCCAGGAAGCTCATGAGGCCCGAGCTGCGGCCGCCGCCGGAGAGGGGTTCCTCGGAGCCGCGCACCTTGGAGAAGTTGGTGCCCGTGCCGGAGCCGTACTTGAAGATGCGGGCCTCGCGGGTCCACAGGTCCATGATGCCGCCCTCGTTCACGAGGTCGTCGGCCACGCTCTGGATGAAGCAGGCATGGGGCTGCGGGCGCTCATAGGCGGAGGTGGACTTCGTCATCTCGCCGGTCTTGGGATCCACATAGCTGTGGCCCTGGGCCGGTCCCGAGATGCCGTAGGCGTAGTGCAGGCCCGTGTTGAACCACTGCGGCGAGTTGGGCGCGCACATCTGGCCCGCGAGCATGTAGGTCAGCTCGTCGTAGAAGGCCTGGGCGTCCTCCGCCGAATCGAAGTAGCCGTGGGTCTCGCCCCAGTGCCGCCAGCAGCCCGCCAGGCGGTGGAACACCTGCCGCGCGTCCTTCTCGCCGCCGTTCTGGGCGTCGATACCCTTCCGGCGGAAGTACTTCTGGGCCAGGATGTCCACGGCCACCTGGGACCAGGACTCCGGCACCATCACGTCCTTGGCCTCGAAGACGATGCTGCCGTCGAGCTTGGAGATCCGGCTCGTGCGGGGGACGAAACGGAAGCCGTCCAGGGGGTCGTGACCTGCCTTGGTGAAGTGGCGGGCGATCTTCATGGGTATGGTCCTGGGCGGGGGGGGGTGAAGGATGTCGGAACAGGCGGGGCAGCATCCAGGAGGCGCACGAAACTGTCCCCTGGAAGAAGGGGGTTTGGTGGGATACCTCTAGGGGTTGTGCCGGGAGAAAAGGATGGCCCCAACATGTAGGGGTGTCAAGGGGCGTCCACCGGATTTTTCCATCGATTAAAAAAGTCCATCACATTCCTGGATTTGAGGCCTGGTGCCCTTCGGCGGAGGGTCCTTTCCCTGGCGCGAAACCCACGGCGGCGGCTACCCTGATGTCAAGCCGGGCCCCATGCATCGGGGTGCGATGAACCGGGTCAGATCGGAAGAAGCAGCCCTAAGTCGTTCCCCCGAGTGCCGTGGTAAGCCCGGCCCCTTTCGGGGCCAGGCTTACCATCGCTCAGCTTGCGCCTTCGGCTTGGCTTCGCGAATCGGCACTGGCATGGGCTCCNNGCTCCCAGCGGTTCGCGCACCTGGTCAGCCCTGATCCTGGGCAGGCCGCTTGCGGCCCTGGGCGGGTGATGACCATCACAACTGCAACACGGGCTGCCTTTGGAGGGTTGACCCGGGAAGGAGTTTCTCTAGGATAAATTGTATTGAGACGCTATCTCAATAAATTCTGGAGCTGTCATGCGACCCATCCTTCCCCTCGCCTTGCTTCCGGTGATGCTCGTCGCCGCGGAACCCTCCAAGCCCTGTGCCATCCGTGGCCGGGTCCTGGATTCCCACCGGAAACCGGTGGCGGGGGCCCGCGTGCGGATCGACGGCGCGGCCTCGAAACAGGCCACCACCGGCGCGGATGGCCGCTTCCAGGTGGCCGACCTGGGTGCCGGGACCTACCGGATCGCCGCCGAGGCGCAGGGCATCGGCACGGCCACGCAGCAGGTGCTCCTCTCCCAGGGGCACCCGGAGGTGGAGGTCTCCCTGCAGGTGGCACCCCAGGGGATGGAGGTGACGGTCACGGCCACCCGAGGCGAGGCGACCATCGCCACCATTCCGGCGGCCCTGACGGTGATGGAGTCGGAGCAGATCGTCCGGGAGGCGGCGGCCTCCAAGAGCGTGGCGGACCTGCTTGGCAAGAGCATCCCCGGCCTGGGCTTCTCCAGCCAGAACTTCAGCCTGGTGGGCCAGAGCCTCCGGGGCCGCGACCTGTCGGTGCTCATCGACGGGGTGCCCCAGAGCACCACGCGGAACGTGAGCCGCGACCTGATGACCGTGGACGTCTCGGCCCTGGAGCGGGTGGAGGTGCTGCGCGGACCCACGGCCCTCTACGGCGACGGCGCCACGGGCGGCGTGGTGAACCTCATCACCAAGGGGCCCGAGCAGGAGGGCCTGGTCCTCACCTCCGGGCTTTCGGCGAACGTTTCCCTGGCGCATCCGGACGGGAGCCTGGGAAGCAAGGTGACCCAAGGCATCAGCTGGCGGAAGGGCGCCTGGTTCGCCCTGGGCAGCGCGAGCCTCGAAAAGACGGCCGGATTTTTCGATGCCGAGGGCGATCACATCGCCCCGAATCCCAACCAGCAGGGCGGGCTCGCGGACATGAGGTCGACGCAGGTCTTCGCCAAGGTGGGCTGGGAGCCTGACGCGGACCAGCGCCTTCAGCTGTCCGGCAGCCGCTTCGAGGCCGAGCAGCACACGGACTTCATCTCGGATCCGGCCGTGAACAAGCTGGCCTACCAGACCAAGAGCCGCACCGTGGGGGGCTTCTCGTCCTCGGTGCCCGAGGGCGCCCTGAACACGCTGGCGAATCTGGACTACAGCCACCGGGCCCTCCTGGGCGGCACCCTCCACGCCCAGGCCTACTACCGCGACTACACCACGGTCTTCATCCCCTTCGACCGCCGGGGTTCCAAGGGCGGCGGCCAGCAGGTGAGCCAGTCCTTCATCCTTTCGGACAAGGCCGGAGGCCGCCTGGACTACCAGCGCGCCCTGGTCGGCGAGGACACCCTCGTGCTGCTGGCGGGCTTCGACTACGCCCGGGAGAAGACCTCCCAGCCGGTGAACATCATGGATCGCGCCATCTACGACCAGAGTGGCGGCCGGACCTTCACCATCACCGGCACCCGGAGCTGGACGCCCCCCATGCTGCAGAAGAGTACGGGCCTCTTCGCCCAGCTGGAATGGCGCGCCACGGACCGCCTGACCCTGCGGGGCGGCCTGAGGTCCGAGGCCATCAGCCTGGACGTGCGCGACTTCACCACCCTCGACAATGCCTACGACAAGACGGGCAATCCCGTGGCCTCCCCGGCGGTGACGGCGGGCGGGAAGCTGGCCTACGACACCACCCTGAAGAACCTGGGCGTGGTCTTCATGACCACCCCCCAGACCCAGGTCTTCCTCAACTACTCCGAAGGCTTCTCCCTGGCGGACGTGGGCCGCGTGCTGAGGGCCGCCCCGGCGGGCTTCACCGTGGCGCAGATGAATCCCGGCGCCCAGACCGTCAAGAGCCTCGAGGCCGGCTGGCGCGGCTACTGGGAACGGGTGCAGGCCTCGGTCTCCGTCTTCGGAAACCGCTCGGACCTGGGCACGACCTTCGACAAGGACCTGAACCTGGTGCGCTCCCCCGAACGCATCTACGGCATGGAGGCCACGGTGGACGGCCGGATCGGGCGGGCCTGGAAGGCCGGGGGCACCCTCTCCTGGTACGAGGGCCAGAACGAACCCAAGCAGGATGGGAACTGGGCCTACCTCAGCGCCGAGCGCATCCAGCCCCTGAAGGCCACGGCATTCCTGGAGCACGAGACCGCGGGCCGCTGGACGAACCGGGTGCAGGTCCTCCATTCGGGCAGCCGGGACCGCTTCAACAACGCCCTGGGCTACGGCCTGGGCCGGGCCTCCACCTTCACCACCCTCGACTTCGACAGCCGGCGCCCCCTGGGTCCCGGAACCGTGTTCCTGAGCGTCCAGAACCTCCTGAACCGCCTCTACTACCCGTACGCATCCATGCTCTACGCGAATACCACCCGCAATTCCAGCCGCTCGGCGGCCAGCGGCGCGGTGCTCAGCATCGGCTACCAGGTCCGGTACTGAATGCGGGCGCGCCTCTGGAAGCTCCACCGCTGGCTGGGCCTGCTGCTGGCCCTGCCGCTCGGACTGGTGGTTCTGAGTGGGGCGCTCCTGGTGTTCGCGCCGGAAACGGAGCGGGCCCTCCATCCCGAGCGCAGGCTCGCGGATCCAGCCGCTCCCAGCCTCCCGCTGGGACGGCTGCTGGAGGGCCTG
>DPRT01000175.1:7479-11747 GCA_003538615.1 Holophagaceae bacterium
TGGACGGCCTCGAGGGTCCACCGGATGCTGGGGCTTCTGACCCTGCCGGGTTTGGCGCTCCTGTCGCTCACGGGCACGGCCCTGGTGCTGAACCAGCCCCTGGCCCGGCTCACGGGCCAGACAGCCCCGCCGAGGGCCGGCTCCGCCGGGGAGGGCGCCCTGGATCTGGACCGGGCGCTGCAGCAGAGCGAGGCGGCCCTGCCGGGATCCCGGGCCACCCTGATCCTGTTTCCCCGGCGCCCCGGCGACCCCCTCACCGTCCGCCGGAGGGAAGCCCGCGAACTGCACCCCAACGGCCGGAGCCAGGTCTACCTGGATCCGGGCACGGGAGCCGTGCTGCGCGTGGAGGCCGCCTCCCGGGCCTCCTTCGGAAAGCGCCTGCTGAACCTGGCCTATCCGCTCCACATCGGCGCCTGGGGCGGGAGCCTAGGCCGAGGGGTGACGCTGGTCCTGGGGGGAATGCTGACCGCCCTCCTGGCCTCGGGCCTCTGGCGGAGCTGGCAGCGGACCAGAGCCGCCCGGCCCTGAGCCAGCCACCCGCGACCTAGTTCGGAATCCGTGCCGTGGATGCCGAGTCCGCCCGGCACACCGCGTACAGCGGACAGGCCGAACAGGTGGCGCGCTTCCGCACGCCCGGGCAGTCCCCCAGGATGCCGAGGTGGCTGAGGGCGAAGTCGTAGCGCAGGGGATCGGCGGCGTCCAGGCGGCGCAAGGCGTCGGTGATCTCGCGGGCCATCTTCCCGTCCGGCGTGGCGCGGTGGCTCAGGCCGATGAAGCGGGACACCCGCGCCACGTGGGTATCGAGGGGGATGATGAGCCGGTCCACGGGGTAGCGGGACCAGAGGCCCAGGTCCGGCCAGCCCGGCCGCGCCATCCAGCGCAGGAACATGCGCCAGCGCTTGCAGGCGGCGCCCTCCAGGGGATCGGGCAGGGAGAAGCGGGAACCATAGGTGGCCGGCAGCTCGATCCGCAGGCGCTGCACCAGGCGGGAGAGGACGGCATCAGGCTCCTCCCCAATGGCAGGCAGGAGGTGATCTTCGAGTCCGCCGCCGCTTTCACCATCCAGAGTCTTCCAGGCCAGCAGCCAGGCCACGAGGTCCTCCGTCGTGTGGAAGCGCCAGACCCAGCCGGCCAGGGCCGCAGTCAGGGCCCGCTGGACGTCGGTTTTGCTCCGTTGCCGCAGCCAGGTGGCAGGCCCGGGTCCCAGGGGAGCCAGGGCACTCCGCACTGCACGGATCATGGGATCCACCCGGCCATAGGCGAGGTGGGCGGCCACGAAGGCAGCCACCTCCCGGTCCAGGGGGGAGGCATAGGCCAGGGGCACGGACAGGGGGTCTTTCAGCAGGGCCCCGGCCGTGTCGTAGCGGGCGCAAAGTCCGTCCAGGCGGGCTTTAAGGGGGGCGATGGCGGTCCGCATGCATCCAGTGTCCCAGGATGCCCGGAGCGCGGTGGCCGCAAAAAAAACGATCTCGTGCCTTAAATCACTATGTAAGCAAAGGCGTTGCCGGTAGTCTGATGGACGGTGGCCTGTGGCCCCTTGAGGAGTACCGACCGCACATGATGAACCTGCGTGGCCTTGGAAACCTGGCGAAGATCCTGGAAGAAGCTGCAAAACCTGATTCCGTGTTGCGTGAAGACCGCGAGAAGCCCAAGCCCAAGGTTCTCAAGAAGGGGGAAAAGGCCGGCAACATGCGGGTCATGGATCCCAAGCGGAAGGTCTGGTACGAGAAGCGCCTGAAGGAGATCACCGCCAAGACGGCCGCTCCGGAAGGTCAGGCCTCCGGTCCCGTGAGCGCCCCCCTGATGCCCGCCGCCCCGGCCCTGGCCAAGAGTGTGGCCTCCAAGGTCGGTGGCTCCCTGCTGCAGACCCTGGCCGCCGCCAAGGACGCCAAGCCCAAGGCCGAAGGCCAGAAGCAGCGCTCTGAAGCCTGGCGCCGCAAGCCGGGCGAGTCGATCTTCTAAGGTATTCACTAGATCTGCGAGATCTGCAAAAAAGAGGCGGCCTTGCCGCCTCTTTTCCGTACTGCGGGGCGAACGGCCCGCAGCCTCAAGCGGAGGCAGTACGCAGGTACTTTCGCCCGATCCAGGTCGCTGAGAGGGGACGCTCGAAGCGGCCGTGGCGCAGATCTCCCACCGTGAGGAGGGCCAGGTCCAGCACCGCCGTGTCCGCGCCCAGGGTGCCGTCCGCCAGGCACGCCTCCAGTTCCGCCCGGGGGAAGGCGCGCAGGCCGCCGGGCAGGCGCGTGAGGACAGCCTCGGCATCCTGGAGGCCGAGGCCCAGCCGTTCAGCGGCCTGGCGGACGCCGCGCAGCATGCCGTCGATGGCGCAGCCGGAGGGCTGGACCGCCAGGGTGGGCTCGGCGATGGCCAGGATGCGGTCCTCCAGGAGGGTCCAGGCGCCGTGGTACTGGACGCCCTTGTGGCGCCACCGGCCGAGCAGTGCCTCCATCTCGGACGTCAGGAACTGGGCGTCCACGGGGCCATCGAAGGCCACGAGCCAGAGACGGGCGTCATCGGGCAGGGCGGCAAAGGGTGAGAGGGGTGCGGACTGGGGCATGGCGGACTCCGGTGTCAGGACAGTCTATGGGATGCCGGGCGATCCTCCCCCATGTCTTGTCCATGCTTCCGTGACGAAAGTTCCGGCAAGTCTCGCGTAAGGTGGAAGGCGATGCGAGATACCGCGATTCTGCTCCTGAACCTCGGCGGTCCGGTGAACCTGGATCAGGTCGAGCCTTTCCTGGCGGCCCTGTTCGGCGACCGGGATCTCATCCGGCTACCGGGGCCCGCCTGGCTCCAGGGGCCCTTTTCGCGCCTCATCGCGAAGCTGCGGGCCCCCGGCGCCAAGGGCCGCTACGCCGAGATCGGCGGCGGCTCTCCGCTCCTGCGGGAGAGCGCCTTCCAGGCCTCGGCGCTGCGCTCGGCCCTGCGGGCCGCGGGCCGCACGGAGCCCGTGAAGCTGTGCTTCCGCTACGCCGCGCCCCGGGCCGGAGGACTGCTCAAGGCGCTGAAGCGCCAGGGCATCACCCGGCTGGTGCCGGTGACGTTCTATCCCCACGACTGCCGGGCCACCACGGGATCCAGCCTGCGGGAGCTGGCGGTGGAGGCCGCCAGGGCCGGCATGGAACTGCTGCCGGGCGTGGACCACTACGCCACGGATCCGGACTATCTGGATTCGCTGGAACGGCCCCTGCGCGCCGCCCTGGCGGAGCTGCCGGGCGCCACGGTGATCTTCAGCGCCCACAGCCTGCCGGTGCGCCAGATCGAGGCGGGTGATCCCTACGAAAAGGAGATCCATGCCACGCGGGATGCGATCATCGCCCGCATCGGTGAGATCCCCGGCGGGTACCGGCTGGCCTACCAGAGCCGCACGGGCCCCGTGCGCTGGCTGGAGCCGCCCCTGAAATCCGTGCTGGAGTCCATGGGCGGCAAGGATGTGATCGTCGTGCCCATGAGCTTCGTCAGCGAGCACATCGAGACCCTGCACGAGCTGGACATCGAATACCGCCACGTGGCCGACCAGGCCGGCATCCGCACCTACCGCCGCGTGGCCGCCCCGGGCATCGATCCGGCCTACATCCGCTGCCTCACCCGGCGCGTATTGGAGATCCTCCCATGAGCACCCTGATCCTCGGCGGGGGCGTGACCGGCCTGGCCGCCGCCTGGCACCTCCAGCAGCGCGGCGAAGCGGTGGAAGTGTGGGAGGCCGGAGCCGCCGTGGGCGGCTGGATGAAGACCCTGCCCTGGGAAGGGGGCCATTTCGAGACAGGACCCCAGGGCGTGCTGTGGCAGAAGGGCACTGCCGTGGACCGGCTCTTCAGCGCCATCGGGCTGCCCTTCAAGTCGCCCGGCACGGGCGCCCGCTGGGTGGGGAAGGGCGGACGCCTCATTCCCGTGCCCGCCTCGCCCGTGGGCCTCATGACCTCACCCCTGATGCCCCTGGGCGCGAAGCTGCGCATGATGCTGGAACCCTTCCAGCCGGTGCGCCCCGCGGAACCGGAGGAGGGTCTGTCCGCCTTCATCACCCGGCGCCTGGGCAAGGGCGTGGCCACGGAGCTGCTGCCCTCCATGATCGCGGGCGTCCTCGCCGCCCCGGCGGAGATCCTGTCCGTGGATGCCATCCCCAAGCTGCGTCAGTGGGAGGCCACGGGCAGCCTGGTGAACGGCATCCGCAAGGGGGGGGTGAGCCACATGGTGGTGCCCGAGGGCGGCATGGGGCAGCTGCCCATCCGCCTGGCCTCGAAGCTGCCCGCAGTGCGGACCGGGCTGCG
>DPRT01000175.1:11827-12125 GCA_003538615.1 Holophagaceae bacterium
GGCAAGCCCGCGGACCTGGAGGCCTGGGAGGGGGTCTATGCCCGCCTGAAGCACTGGATCCCCGCCCTCGGCGAACCGTCCGCCATGCGCCACGAGCGCGCCGAACGCGCCATCCCGCGCCCCGAGCTGGGCCACCGCGCCCGCGTGACGGCCGCCGTGGAGGGGCTGCCCGCCGGGGTGGACTGGCTGAGCAACGCCCGGTTCGGGCCCGGCGTGCGCGACATCCTGGAAGGGCTGGAGACCTGGACCAGCTGATGGATCCCCGAGGCGAGTGGTATGGTCGCTTGTTTCCAGGAGG
>DPRT01000125.1:0-193 GCA_003538615.1 Holophagaceae bacterium
CTCACCCCCGCATCATCTCCGCGATGAGGAAGGCCATTTCGAGGCTCTGGGTGCCGTTGAGGCGGGGGTCGCAGCCGGTTTCGTAGGCTTTGAGCAGGTCGGCGTCGGACAGGCCTTCGGTGCCGCCGGTGCATTCGGTGACGGCCTCGCCGGTGAGCTCGATGTGGACCCCGCCCAGGTGCCCGCCGTGGGC
>DPRT01000125.1:363-8214 GCA_003538615.1 Holophagaceae bacterium
TCTTCGAAGGGCAGCAGCAGGGCCTCGTGGCTGGTGAAGAAGTCGATGCGCTCCAGCACGTCCCGCTGCACGCCGCCCAGGGCTTCGAGGAAGTCGAGGGATTCGCGCACCTGGTCCAGGGTGCGCCGGTACTCGGGCACCTGGCCGGAGCCGCCGGGCAGCTCCCACCGCTCGGGGTGGTGCAGGTCCGCGAAGCCGCTGGCGGTGAGGGCCCGCAGGTGGTTGAGGGTGGCCGAGGCGTGGAAGTAGGCCTCCAGCATGCGGCCGGGATCGGCCCGCCGGGAGGCTTCGTCGGCCCCCAGGCCGTTGATGAGGTCGCCCCGGTAGCTGGGCAGCTCGCGGCCGCGCACCAGCTCCGTGGGCTTGCTGCGGGGCTTGGCGAACTGACCGGCGATGCGGCCCACGCGCACCACGGGCTTGCGCCCGCCGTGGGTGAGGGCCACGGACATCTGGAGCAGCACCCGCAGCTTGCCTTCGATGGCTTCCGGCGTGCAGTCCTGGAACTGCTCGGCGCAGTCGCCGCCCTGCAGCAGGAAGCGGCGGCCCGCGGCGGCCTCGGCCAGCAGGCCCCGCAGCCGGTCCACCTCCTGGGGCACCACCAGGGGCGGCAGGCGCCGCAGGCGGGCCAGCACGGCCTCCAGCTCCGAGGGGTCGGCATAGGTGGGCTGCTGCAGGGCGGGACAGCGCTGCCAGCTGTGGGGATTCCAGGAGGGCATCGGACCTCGGGGGCGAGGATCCAGTCTAGCTGCTCACCGGCGGCGCGCCGGGCTCGGTCTCCACGGGCGTGATCCAGCGGTAGCCTTCGCCGCCCACGGTGGTGATCCAGGGCTTGCCCTGCTCCTCGCCGAGCTTCCTGCGCAGGTTGGCGATGTGGACGTCCACCGTGCGGGCGCTGGGGCGGGCATCGGGCTCCCAGGCCAGCTGCAGCAGCTCCTTGCGGCTGTGGGTGCGGCCCGCGTGGGTGATGAGGATCTCCAGCAGCCGGAACTCCCGGGGGGTCAGCTCCAGGGGCTTGCCGTCCCGCCGGGCCTCCAGGCGGGGCAGGTCGAAGCGGAAGGGGCCGGAGCGCAGCAGGGGCGGGCGCTCCACGGGGCGGGTGCGGCGCAGGATGGCCTTCACGCGGGCGATGAGCTCCAGCACCGAAAAGGGCTTCACCAGGTAGTCGTCGGCCCCCAGGCTGAGGCCCTTCACGCGGTCCACCTCCTCGCCGCGGGCGGTGAGCAGCAGCACGGGCACGTCGTCCTGGGCCTCGCGCAGGGTGCGCAGCACCTCGAAGCCGTCCAGCTGGGGCAGCATCAGGTCCAGCACGATGAGGTCCGCCCGCCGGGCCGCGTGGGCCGCCAGGGCGGGCACACCGTCCCCCGCCGTCTCGACGGAGTAGCCTTCATAGCCCAGGTTGTTGAGAAGCAGCTGGCAGAGGGACGGCTCGTCCTCCACCACGAGGATGTGGATCACGGTGTCTCGCTCAAGGATCGTGATCCCAAGATGCACGCATTGACTTGGAAGGGCAAGCGGCCGCGGCTGCAATTTCCAAGCGGAGGTTCAGGCGGCGGGGATCTCCAGCAGGGCCGAGAAACCCTCGCCGGGGGCCGAAGCGAAGGTGAGGCCCCAGCCTTCCTGCTCGGCCACCTGCACCAGCAGGCTCAGGCCCAGGCCCTGGCCTTCGCGGAGGAAGCCCTCCTTGCCGGATTCGCGGAGCCGCTGGAAGGGCTTGCCCAGGGACTTGAGCTGATCCGGCGCCAGGCCGCCACCCTCGTCGCTCACCTGGATGCAGAGGCGCCGCCGGGCCCGCCAGGTCTCCAGGGTGACGCGCCCCTTCCCGTGGGCCAGGGCGTTCTCCAGCAGGGTGAGCACGGCGGAGCGCAGCGAGGGCAGGGGCGCGTGGCCCGCGTCCGGCGCGAGGCTCAGGTCCAGGGGGCGGCCCTCCATCTCGAAGCCCGGGCGCAGGTCCTCGGCCACTTCCTGGAGCCAGGCCTGGGTGGCCTGCCCCCGGGGGCCGGAGGCGCCGCCGCCGCGGATCACCCGGAGGCCGGTCTCGATGATGGTGGTGAGGTGGTCCACTTCCTCACTGATCTTGAGCAGCTCCTCGTCGGCGCGCTCCGGGCTCAGGCGGCCCAGGCGCAGGGAATCGCAGCGGAACTTGAGGATGGCCAGGGGCGTCTTGAGGCTGTGGGTCATGGACGCCAGGCGGTCGCCGTCCAGCACGGCGCGACGGCGGGTGCGGTGCCGCAGCCAGAGGCCCAGGAGGATGGCCACGCCCACCAGGGCGGCGATGCCCGACACGGTCCAGTACTGGCGCTTCAGGTTCTTCCGGAAGGTCTTCTGCTGGGCGTCGAAGCCCACGCCGCCCAGGTTCCAGCCGTCGCCGAAGGCGTTGGTCTTGGTGGTGGTGCCCAGGGGCAGGGTGGCCAGGCGGAAGGGATCGGCCTGGAGGTTGGGTTCCGCGCCCCAGGGTTGGCGCTTCAGGTCGTCCCGGTCGAAGTCCGTCTCCCGGATGAGGCCCATGCGCAGGGCCCGGTTGGGCGCCAGGGCGGCTTCCAGTTCGCGTTCGACCTCGGGCGAGCCCGGCCGCCACCGCTTGATGACCAGCCAGCGGTCCGAGAGCAGGACCACCGTGGCCACCTTCCCGAAGTCCGGATCCTGTTCCCGGGGGGGATTCCATTCGAAGCGCTGGGCCACCTCCGCATGGGCCATCCAGCCCAGGTACTGCTGGGCCAGGGCGGGATCCTGGGGCGGCACCAGCCGCTCGCCTTCGCGGATCCAGAGCCGGCGGCCCTCGAAGCGGTCCAGGAGGGCCACCACCAGGGGCTGGTCCGCCAGGAAGCGGCGCACGTCGGGCTCGTCGCCCCGGTGCAGGGTGTGGAGGCTGGGCAGGCTCTTCCAGTGGCGCTCCACCGCCTCGAAGTCCACCCAGTGGGCCTCCATGTAGGCCTGGCGGGCGTTGTTCAGCTGGTCCATCAGGTAGTAGCGCGGCGCGGCGATGAGCATGGCCGCGGTCACCAGGCCCGCCAGCAGGAGCAGGGCGATGCCGCTGCGCTGCTGCAGGCGCTGCCACCGGGACAGGCCCAGGCTGGGATGGAGGATGCGGAAGCGGGAGGCGCGGTGGCGGTACATGGGCACTCGGCGGGAAGGATTCCGCCAGCTTACCCGGTGAACCGGCCCCGCATCAGCCCAGGGCCAGCATCCGCTCCAGGGGCCGGAGGGCCTTCCCGCGCAGGGCCTCGTCCAGCTGGATCTCGGGCTTCAGGTCCCGCAGGCAGAGGTAGAGCTTCTCCAGGCTGTTCAGCTTCATGTAGGGGCAGAGGCTGCAGTTGCANNTGTCCTTGGCCACGTAGTTCAGGAGGGCCGCCGTGGAGCCCACGAAGTCCGCCAGCTGGCTCACGGTGGCGTCGCATTCCGGGTGGGCGATGAGCTTGGCCTCGGGGTGCTGGGCCTTGAGGGCCGCCAGGCGCTTGGCCGTGAACTGCTCATGGACGATGCAGAAGCCCGGGAACAGCACCATGTCCCGGCCCGTCTGCTTCATGACCCACTTGCCCAGGTGGCGGTCGGGGGCGAAGACGAGCTTGCGGTCCTTGGGCAGGCTCTCCACCACACGCACGGCATTGCTGCTGGTGCAGATGACCGTGCTGAGGGCCTTCACGCCCGCGCTGCAGTTGATGTAGCTCACCACGTCGTGGTCGGGGTACTGCTTCAGCCACTGCTCGAAATAATCCGCCGGGCAGCGGTCCGCCAGGCTGCACCCGGCGTCCATGTCGGGGATGACGACGGTCTTGCCGGGGTTGAGGATCTTGGCGGTCTCGGCCATGAAGTGCACGCCGCAGAAGGCGATGACATCGGCATCGGCCTTGGCGGCCTGCTGGCTGAGCTGGAGGCTGTCGCCCACGAAGTCCGCCAGGTCCTGGATCTCCGGCTCCTGGTAGTAGTGGGCGAGGAGCACGGCCCGGCGCTCGGCTTTGAGGCGCCGGATCTCCGCGGGCAGGTCGATCCCCGCGGGGATGCTGTCGAGGTCGGGGATGTAGGGGGCGGTCAGGTCCATGCGAACAGTCTAGGCCTTCCCGAGGAAGCTGCGGATGCGCTGGCCGGGCCCGGCGTGATCGAAGACCTCCGCGAAGGCGGCCCGCTCCCAGGCCAGCGCGGCGGGCCGGGGGAGGCCCTCCTGGCGCGCTTGGAGGTTTTCGAGGAGGAAAAGGGCCCGTTCACACGCAGGAAAGCCTGTCGCCACAAGCTCGTTTCCGTTATCCTGGGCTTGGATCGCAGGGTCCAGGTGGATGTGGGAATCCGATGGCTGCCCCCCGGGGGCGGACATCGGTCCAGGTCTAGGTGGATTCATGCCTTTTCGTCCAATCGGGGGGGACACATGGCCAAGGCGCAGGCGCCAGACTCATCCAGCATCTTAAGGCTGGACCAGATCAAGATCAGCCAGTACTTCGGCTGCAACACCTTCAGCGAGCGCACCATGCGGGAGCGGCTCCAGAAGGACGTCTACAAGGCCTACCGCCAGGCGCTCAAGCGCGGCGAGGCCCTGTCGCCCGAGGTGGCCAAGAGCGTGGCCCTGGCCATGAAGGAGTGGGCCCTGGAGCAGGGCTGCACGCACTTCACCCACTGGTTCCTGCCCATGACCGGCGCCACCGCCGAGAAGCACGACGCCTTCATCACCTGGGAGGAGCCCGGCCAGGTCATCGAGCGCTTCAGCGGCAGCCAGCTCATCCAGGGCGAGCCCGACGCCAGCTCCTTCCCCAGCGGCGGCCTGCGCGCCACCTTCGAGGCCCGCGGCTACACCGCCTGGGATCCCGCCAGCCCGGCCTTCCTCATGGAAGGGCCCCTGGGCAAGACCCTCTGCATCCCCACGGCCTTCGTGGGGTACCACGGCGAGGCCCTGGACCACAAGGTGCCCCTGCTGCGCTCCATGGACGTGCTGTCCCGGCGGGCCGTGGCGGGCCTGGCCCACTTCGGCGTGAAGACCGATTCCGTCATCGCCCAGTGCGGCCCCGAGCAGGAGTACTTCGCGGTGGACCTGGAGCTGGCCCAGCAGCGGCCCGACCTCATGTTCGCCAACCGCACCCTCCAGGGCGCCAAGCCCCCCAAGGGCCAGGAGCTGGAGGACCACTACTTCGGCAGCATCAAGGAGCGCGTCCTCGGCTTCATGCAGGAGGTGGAGCTGGAGTGCTTCAAGCTGGGCATCCCCGCCAAGACCCGCCACAACGAGGTGGCCCCCAACCAGTTCGAGATCGCGCCCATCTACGAGGCCGCCAACATCGCCAGCGACCACAACCAGCTGCTCATGGAGCTGCTCAAGTCCGTGGGTGAGCGGCACGGCCTGGCCATCCTGCTGCACGAGAAGCCCTTCGCCGGCGTCAACGGCAGCGGCAAGCACGTGAACTGGAGCCTGGCCACGGACGAGGGCCAGAACCTGCTGGAGCCCGGCCAGACGCCCGAGGAGAACCTGCAGTTCCTCTACTTCCTCAGCGCCACGCTGAAGGCCATCCACACCCACGGCGGCCTGCTCCGCGCCGCCATCGCCAGCGCCGGCAATGACCACCGCCTGGGGGCCAACGAAGCGCCGCCCGCCATCATGTCCGCCTTCCTGGGCGCCCAGCTCAGCCACATCCTGGACGCCATCGAGAAGGGCGATGCGGCGGACGCCTCCACCCAGCGCATCCTCGACCTGGGCATCGGCAACCTGCCCCGCATCGAGAAGGACGCCACGGACCGCAACCGCACCAGCCCCTTCGCCTTCACGGGCAACAAGTTCGAGTTCCGCGCCGTGGGTTCCAGCCAGCCCATCGCCCTGCCGCTGACGGTGATCAACGCCGCCGTGGCCGAGGCGCTGGAGGGGTTGAACGCGAAGGTCGAGGCCGGAATCAAGGCCGGCAAGGAGCCCAAGGCCGCGGTGCTGGCCGTGGTGCGCCAGACCATCATCGAGACCAAGGCCATCCGCTTCGAGGGCAACGGCTATTCCGACGACTGGAAGGCCGAGGCCGAGCGCCGGGGCCTGCCCCACGCCAAGGACACGGTGGCGGCCCTCCACATCTGGGAAAGCCCCGCCTCCAAGGCGGTGTTCTCGAAGGCGGGCATCCTGTCCGAAGGCGAGCTGGAATCCCGCGTCCACATCCGCCACGAGCAGTACCAGAAGGCCATCGCCATCGAGACCCAGGTCCTGCGCGAGATGGCGGAAACGCAGATCCTGCCCTCCATCACGGCGGATCTGGGCGCCCGCGCCAAGAGCCTGGGCAGGCTTGCCGCGGCCGGGATCGCCGTGCCCGAAAGCCTGAAGGCCGCCCTGCAGGCCCAGGCCACCCTGGCGGGCGAGGCCCAGGACCGGCTCTCGGCCATGAAGGCGGCCCTGGCCGCCGCCGAGGCCACCGAGGACAACCACGCCCGCACCGAGATCTTCGGCCAGCGGGTCAACGAGGCCAAGCACGCCCTCCGCGAAGTGCTCGACCACCTGGAAGAGGCCTGCGACGCCGACCTCTGGCCCCTGCCCAAGTACTGGCAGCTGCTGTCCCCGCTGCTCTAGTCCTTGTTTCCTTGAACGAGAAACGGGCCGCGATTGCGGCCCGTTTCTCGGAAGGGGGGAAGACCTATCGCCCGAACCGGAACACGGCGCTCACCTGGACCCAGGTGGCGGTACCGAAGCCGAGGCCGTCAGCGCCGTTCTTGTCGACCATGACCTGGTTCAGGGTGCCTTCCAGCGAGAAGGACTTGTTGAAGGTGAAGCCGCCGCCGCCACGCACGCCGACCTTGCCGCTCTGGCTGGCGCTGGCGCTGAAGCCGTTGCCGTCGATGTCGGCCTTGACGCTGTTGATGGAGGCGCCAGCGATGGTGAACCAGCCCTGGCTGGGGCTCTGGAAGTGGTAGACCCAGTCGGCGCCGATCTGCAGGATCTTGTAGTCGACCTGGTACAGGCCGCCCCACTCGGAACCTGGGAGGTTGTGGTAGGTCAGCTGGGCGCGGACCTGGTGCTGAGGTGTGAGATTGAAGTCGAGATGGCCGCCCACGTGGGCGCCGAAGAACTGGTTGGTACCGGCGCCGGACTTGTCCTTCAGGTCCCCGACGGGCAGGGTGAGGCCGGTCTGCAGGCCGCCGGTGATGTCCTGGGCGGCGAGGGGAAGGCCCAGAAGGGCGAGGGATAGGGCAACGCGATNNCGTCACGCCGCGCCCGCTGCGGATCCGCTGCTCGATGCGGGAGGTGCTGTGGCCGGGGAGGAAGGGGATGAGGGCCAGCCTGCCGCCGCGCGATTCCACGATCTCCCGCCCCACCACGGTCTCCGGCGTGTAGTCGCCACCCTTCACCAGGACATCGGGCTGGAGCGCGGTGATGAGCGCCAGCGGCGTGTCCTCGTCGAAGCGGATCACGGCATCCACGCTGCGCAGGCCCAGCAGGATGGCGGCCCGGGCGGCCTCGTCCTGAAGCGGGCGCCCCAGTCCCTTGAGGCGCGCCACAGAGGCATCGCTGTTGAGGCCGACCACCAGGAAATCGCCCAGGGCGCGGGCATCAGCCAGGTACTGAACGTGGCCCGGATGGATCAGGTCGAAGCAGCCGTTGGTGAAGCAGAGGACCCCCGGCCGGGGGACGGCGGCAAGAAAGGCTTCAGGGCTCTGGAAGAAACGGATCGGTGACGGCATCAGAGTACCTGGATAAAATCATCGGTTCGGGGACGATTCCCAGGAGAAGTCTGCCATGCCCCTCTACGAATACCGTTGCGAAGCTTGCGGCCAGGCCGAGGAGAAGCTGGAGAGCTTTTCAGCCCCGGACGCCCATGCCTGCCCGGCCTGCGGGGCGGGCGAGGGCATGAAGCGCCAGCTGTCCGTGGCCGCCTTCTCCCTGGCGGGGGGCGGCTGGTACAAGGG
>DPRT01000159.1 GCA_003538615.1 Holophagaceae bacterium
AATCCTTCATGGCTGATGCCTCGTCGGCCCCGCGGCAACCCTCATGCAGGCTTCGAAGTGGCCTCAGCCTGCCGGCCTCGCGTGGCTTCGATCATTTCGAGAAGCTGGCAGCGTCAATCTGAATGGGAATGGGTGGGGTGACTGCCGCCACGGGGGTTTGCTCCTGGAGCGGATCTGCCTTCAGCCTTCCCTTCAGGCCTGCATTCAGGAGCTTTGGAGGTGCAGCGTCGATGCGTGCCCGGGCTGCCTCCCCCGGAAAGCAAAGCCATCAAGGCCTGGCATGCGCCGTGCAATGTCCTTGTGCGAAGGAGGCCCAGGGTGAACCAATGCGGGGCGTGGATCTCGAATACATGGGCGCCTGGGGACAGCCTTGAACCATGCCGTGCTTGCCATGCTTGACGCGCAGATTGGTTCGCACCTGCAGGCGCCCGCACCGTGGCTGCCAACGGACTACAACGTGGCCGCTCACATGGTCGCGACCCTTTTCTCCGACATGCCACGGGTCGGGGAAGCCGGCTGGCATCCGGTGATCCAGGAATTCAAGGCCTTGATCGATGGGGATCCCGTGGTGCGCATGGCCATGACAGCCATGATTGACCAGATCCCGGCGCGGTACAAGGATCATCATCCAAGGAACCCCCATGAGCTGCTTGCACAGCTGAATGCTGTGCTGACGATGGCTCCCACCTACATCCCCCCTGATGGCCTCAAGCAAGCGGTCGCCCTGGTGGGGACGCCCTTCTCAGCCATCCTGATCTGGACCATGGGGACAGCAGCCGGGTTCGCGGCCTACCGGGACGCGAAGATCAATGCCATGTTCAAGAAGCTTCTGGGGGTCTGGAGCCATTTTCTCAGCAGTGAGGCTTCCACCTACGTGATCAACCCTTCCGACACAGGATGGCAGAGCGCCTCTGCCCAGGCGCAGTTGCACATGGAGGATTTCCAGTACACCCCAGGAGCCTTGCATTGGGGCTTTTCCTCATGGAATGAGTTCTTCACGCGGAAGCTCAGGCCCGGTGCGCGGCCCATTCAATGCCCAGAGGATCCATCGGCCATCGTGTCGGCCTGTGACGCCACCGTCTATCGGATTGCCCGGAACGTGCAGCGGCGCGAAAAATTCTGGGTAAAGGCCCAGCCCTACTCGCTGGAAGACATGCTGGACCACCAGTTTGTGGATGAGTTCGTCGGTGGGGATGTCTTCCAGGCTTTCCTGAATCCCTTCAACTACCACCGTTGGCACAGCCCCATCACCGGTACCGTCCGCCAGGCCTACGTCAAGGAAGGGCTTTATTTCAGCCAGGCACCGAGCATGGGCGAAGACTGGACCGATCAGGACCAGTCCGAGGCCTACATCGCCCATGTGCAGACCCGGGCCATCCTCTTCATCGAGGCGGACAACCAGGCCATTGGCCTTGTTTGCGTCATGCCGATCGGGATGGTCGAGATCTCCTCCTGCATGATCGATGAACGCATCAAGCCTGGCGCCAGGGTCGTGAAGGGCCAGGAGCTGGGGTATTTCCAATTCGGTGGTTCGACCCACTGCATGCTGTTCCAGAAGGGCGTGATCAGGGCCTTCCTGGGGAAGGAAAACACGTCCTATCAAGTGGGACAGGTCATCGCCTTTGCCGAAGAGTGATCTTTGAGCCCGGCCAATCCGAGGGTCGATGAATCAGATACCCCGCATCCGCCTGCTGCTTCCCGAAGGGGAAGAAAGGGAGTTCAGGCTCCAGGCTGATTACTTTGTCGCTCATATCGATCTGAAGTCCTTCTGCGCGGCCTTCCCGGACCATCCCACCCTGGGCACCAATCCGCTGGTGCTGCAACCCCAACCAGGCAGCTTCGTGTTCATGGCGCGGTTTGGCGGCGTCGTCTTCTGGAACTGCCAGGAAGCCCTCATCCGGCAGGTCCATGCTGAGCTCAAGTCGCTGAAGGGCCTGAATCAGCTTGAGGAACGTGCCCGGGATACGCTGAAAGTGAAGGTGGGAACGCCGGAGGATTTCGTGGGTTTCAGCGAAGTCCACATCCGGGAGTTCACGCTGGAGAAGCTGCGCATCGTGAGTCTCACCCTGGCCCAGAGCGTGGCTTTGGATCATTTCGAGGATGCCGTCAGCCAGGCCATGGCGCGCTTCCAGCCTGTCGTCCGGGCCCTCAGCCATGAGGGCAAGCTGCTCCTGCCTCACCGGGAGGTGCTCCGGATCATCGGTTTCGCTCTGGAAGTGAGGGCTGCCGTTCTCGACAGCCTGACGCTCTTTGATGATCCTCCCGAGACCTGGGAAAGCGAATCACTGGCCCATCTGGATAGCGCCTTGTTCAGCCAGTTCGACTTGGCAGAACGGCTGGGAGCCATCCGCGAGAAGCTCGGCTACCTTCAGGATGCGGGCGTAACTCTGCTGGGCCTGCTGGATACCCGGAAGAGCCGGAGATTGGAATGGATCATCATCCTGCTGATCTTCGGGGAGCTGGTTCTTCTTGTTTGGAAGGACCTCTGGCCATCGGGATTCCCCCTGGCCAGGTAAGGGTGTCCGACACACCGCCCACGGGGCCGCGTGGGAGTCGCCGGTCCGGCGAGACGAGGAGCCTGGGCCGACGCGCCATGGGTACTGTGCGCCTGTAGCCTCCCCATGCCCAATCCTTCAGTGCAGAGGGAAGATTTGGGCTCATCCCGGGCCTGGCCCCTGCCGATGAACCCTTTGACGAAGATCCCCGGGGACAGCTTGATGGCTGGACCCTGTGTGCGGCCCGAATCCAATGTTGGGTCGGGGGGCCATGCTTGAACGGAGGCGTGTGATGCACCCCACCATGCTGCTTCTTTGCGCGGCCGTATCTGCCACCGGCCTCTTCGGTCAGGCCACAGCGGCGATGGCAGGCTCCGTGCCATGTTCAGTGCGGATCCGCCCGAAGGTCGCGGCGGACTATGATCCCGGGAGCGAGATGCTGCTCCGGGGGCCGGTCACCAGCGCCAGGGACGGCATCCTGAAGGTGCGGCTGCCCTTCGGTGTGGTGCACATCCAGGTGGGCACGGCCCTGGATGGCGCGTCTCTGGGCCCTGGCCAGGTCGTGGAAGTGCTGGCCTCCAAACGCCAGGATGATCGCAGTCAGTGGTTTGTGGCCCGGGAGGTCCGCAGCGGAACCAGCACCCTTGTGCTGCGGGATTCCCGGGGCGTGCCGGTGCGTTGAATCAGTTGTAGGTGACGGTCACGGCGAAGGTGCCGCTGTAGTCTCCATCCGGCTGGTTCGCGGCCACATCCAGGGTTCCACCGATGTTCAGTTGCTGAATGCCAGCGGCACTCAGCAGACCCGAAGAACCCGGCGTGCTGGAAAAGGACGACACCATCAAGGTCCCCGACGGCCCCGCAAGCGTGGCGCTGGCGGGCAGGAGGATGGCGTAGGTGGCGTACGCGGCGCCATGGACCCTCAAGGACGCGGCACTTACAGGGGAGCTGTTGCCGAGGAGCAGACCGCCGGTGGTGGTACGAGCGCCAGCGGGGCTGAGGATCACCGTCCCGGCCGCCGGGCCCGCGAACACGTCCCCGAAGCTGAGGTCGGTGGTCTTGGTAAGCGTGATCACTGGATCCACCCGGATTGATACCGTGAAGGCCATGGCGGGGGAGGACTTCCCCCTCCTGGTCGTGTCGTCCAGCACCAGGTTGAAGGATCCCGTGTACGTGCCCTGGGGCGTGGTGGCGCTGGTTCTGACCGAGAGGGTGACGCCCAGATGGTGGAGAGAAGTGGTTCCCCCGGCAGGGAATGAGCCGGTGAGGCTTGGCTGGATCTCAACCCCCGTGACCACCATGGCCCCGCCCCCGGGTCGGGTCAGGATGAAGGGCAGGGCACTGCTCACCTTCACGGACCAGGTGTGTCCCGGGGTGCCGCTGAAGGTGCAGCTGCCCAGAGACACGCCCCCGGAAGTGCCGAGGGATGTTCCCCCCGTGCTGCTCCGGCTTCCAGACGGGGAGTGGAGGGTCACGGTCCCCACGCTGGTCCCAGCGAGGATGGCCCCTGCGTTGACATTCGAGAATCGGTTGATGGACGGCCTCAGGGGCGCTGCTCCCAAGGGCAGCACTGCTGCCGCCAGGAGGATGCCCAGGGCCAGGTTCCGAAGTGGGTGAGAACGCTGCGACAGGCTGTGCATGGATGGCCTTTCCAGGGAAGGGAGGATCATGGCTGGGCTTTTGGAATCAGCAGGGATCTCAGCAGCAGGTTCAGCCCATCGATGACCGTGCCGTCCCGGCCGATGCTGATCGTCAGTGGGGGTGGAACCGCCACGCCGAACCTGCGGGCCTCGATGGCTGGGACCTTCATCTGGTACTGGCCCGGAGGGATGTCCGGGCAGGTGTAGTAGCCATCGTAGGCCGTGCGGATCCGCCGGATCACCTTGCCATCGGGGGCCACCAGCTCCAGGCCGAGACCGGGTAGTTCCCGGCTGCCGCCGTCCACCTGCAGGAAGGCCGTGCCATTGACCTCGCCGAAGAGCACCAGGGGGAAGTCCACCACCGCCACATGGCCGGGCCGCGGCGTCACCCGGATTCCAGGGGTGCCTGGCCGCATCAGGGGGTCCTCCAGGCTGGCGGAGGCCACGGCGAGGTTCGCGTCGAGCTCCCCGCCGAGGTTGGTGAGGAAGGCCACTCCCCGGGCATCCGTGGTGCGGGGGTGGCTGGCGCCATTCACCAGGAAGCCCACGGCTTCGACCCCCTTTTCCCCGGAGTCCAGGATTCCGTTGCCATTGCGGTCCAGGAAGGCCCGGGCGGATACGGCGCCTTGGTTGGCCAGCCCCTGGGCCTGGACCCGCACACGCCCCTGGCGGGGATCCCTGCCCAGTCCCATCCGGAGGATGAGGTTCGCCATGAAGCGGTTCTGGGTGGAGTAGCTCAGGTCCAGGCCGAGGCTGAAGGCGCCCTGATCTTTGTTCGCCCCTACCAGGAAGAGGGATTCCCTGGTGGAAAGGGTGCGGGTGATGCCCGCCCGCAGGAGGAAGGGCGGGTACCGCGGAGTCTCCGCCATCAGGGCCAGGCTGTTGAGCCGGGATCCTCCGCTCATCTGGTAGTCGGCTTGGCCTCTCAGGGAGAATGTGCGGAAGAACTTGCTGGCAAGCAGATCCCCTGTGGTGGCGGCGGGGAAGGCCAGGCGCCCCCCGCGGGCCTCCGTGCGGGTGATCCCGTTGGACAGGAAGTAGCCTTGATAGGAGGTGGAAAGACGGCAGTAGATGCGATCCACCTGTCCGCCCGCCACCAGTTCGTCCTGCGCGGCGCCGACATCCAGGGTGAACCAGGCCCGCTCCAGGCTGGGCAGCAGCGCGGAGGCCTCCAGGTTGCTGCGGCTGCGCACCAGGCCGTAGGACGGGGGGAAGATCTCACTGGAGAATCCGCCCTGCAGTTGATCGCGCTTGGCCATGAGGCTGACGCTGCCGACGCGGGTGCGCAGGCCCACTTCTTCCACGGCTCCGCCCAGGGAGTCGCTGGCCGCGGTGAAGGAGGCGGAAAGGCGCTGCCAGAAGCCCTGAAAGCCCACCTCGGTGTAGGTGTGGTACCTTCCATCGAATTGAACCCGCGCCAGGGCGAAGCTGGCGGCGAGCTGCTTGGAGATCCCGTAGCGCGCCTCGAATTGTCCCCGTGGCCCCGCCCCCACCGGGTCGTCGCCTACCAGCCGATAATGGAATGCGCCTTTGGGGGTCTGGTTCTCACTCAGGTCGAACCGCACCGCTTCTTCGCGCCGCTGGCCCTGGGGCCCATAGAACACCATGCGGAAATCGTTCCAGCCAAAAAACAGCGGGATATCCAGGAACTCGTAGCGGCCATCGGGCCGGGATGGCCGGAAGGCCAGCAGGGCCTGGTTCCGGTAGAGCTCCACCTGCCAGCCCGGAGGGAGATCTCCCTGGAAACTGTGGCGGTCGAAGGCGTTCTGCTGCTGGAGCGGGAAGTTGGTCAACAGCGCCCCGGTGCCCGCATAGGGCTGCACGAGCAGGTTCAGGCCCGGGTTCAGCACTTCGCCCACGGCGAATTCCGTTGCCTGGAGGGGCCCCAGCAGGCCCGCATTGGGATCCCGACGTCCGGCGGCCACCCGGAATTCCGAAAGGCCGCCCTGACTGTCGGCGGCAGCGTAAAGGCTTGTGGAGAGCTCCATGTAATCGCCCGTGGCGAAGGTGGTGCTCTGGGCGCGGACCTTCGGCTCAGAGCCCGATCGGGACCTGGCGGTGATCTGCAGGGTTTCATCCACGAAAGGGCTTTCGTACGAGAGGTAGGGATCCGGCACCCGGGGATAGACGGTCACCTGCTGCTCAGGGCGGGCCCGTCCCGATTCCCGCTGGCGCTTCCAGGCCAGCTGCAGGGGAAGCGGCTCCCGGGGGATGACCGTGACGACGGCGGAGCGCTTCACCACGTCGAGGTCCACCGGCAGCCACTGGGACAGGAGGCGCGAATCCACATAGATGTCATCCGTGTGCAGTTCGATGAGGGAGCGGTCGACGGGGCTGCGCGCGCCCTGGATTTCCAGCTGGCCCGCGAGGACATCCAACCGGAAGCGGCGCTTATCCCCGATGATGAAACCCTCGGCGGAACCCCGGCTGGGATCCACTTGCACCGCCAGGTCCAGCAACCGGCAGAGCTCTCCCAGGGGCAGCAGGAATCCGTCCTTCACGGGGAAGCCGGGGAAGGCGGCGCTGAGGGTGGTCTGGTCCAGGCGCAGGGCGAAGAGGAAAACCTCCTCCTCCCGGTTGGCTGTTCCCTCCCTCTGCGCGGAGGTGGGCGCAAGCGGAGGCGCAGGCGGCTCGCCTCCCTTCAGGAGCGTTCCGGCGACCAGGACAGAAAGGTACGCCCGCCCAGGAGCCTGGGCCCACCCGAGGGCACCCCCGGGGGATCCCATCAGGGCAAGTCGAGGAAGGCCTCTGCCAGTCTGGCGCCGCCTTCAGAGGGGGGCAGTGCATAGGTCACCCTCAGGCGGCCCGGGCCGGAGGCAGTGCTGCCCTTGGGCGCCACGAGAACCAGGGTCATCTTCCGCGTGGCGTTGGGTACATAGACCGCCACGCCGGTGGCTTCGGCCAAGGTTTCAGCGGGGCCCGCACGGGGAGTCCACTCGGCTTTCAGGTCTCCGTAGACCGACTGGTTTCCCTGGCGGACCAGGAGGAAACCCAGTGCGCGCGAAGCCGGATCATAGGTGAGGCCAGAAAGGCTGACCTTCGCGGAGGTGTTGCCGTGGCGGATGATGATGGGAATCGCGAGGCTATAGACCGGCACCAGCTGAATGGAGATGCCCGTGCGCGGTTGNNCAGGTTCACTGCGCCTGGTGTCGTATCCATGGGCTTTTCGATGATGCCGCCCTCTTCGTCCATCTCCATCCGGACCAGGGAGATCCGATAGGTGGCAGGGCTGAATCCGATGTTGGCGAGATTGAGTTCCCCGGTTCGCTTCCGCATGTCGAACACCATTCGTGCCGGGGCCACCAGCAGGTCCCCGGGACCACCGGCGGTGGAAGGAACCGGCGCCGGGGGTGGGGCCTGAGCCACAAGCGGTCCCAGGGGCAGCAGGAACAGCAGGCCGACAGGCAGGGCGAAACATCGCATGGCCGCTCGATTCATAAAAACACCCAGGGCCTGCGCCCTGGGTGCCGTGGGGTCAAGAGACCCGGGTCAGTTGTAGGCGACGGTGACAGGGAAGGTGCCGGCATAGTCACCGTCCGTCTGGAGCGGTCCCACCACCAAGGTGCCGCCGACCTTGAAGGTCAGGCTGGCGCCCGCCGTATTCGGGAGTTGGCTGGTGAAGGGCGACACCAGGGCCACGGCCCCCACGGCCGCTGTGAAGGCATTCACCGGCATGGCGGCGCCGGGACCGATGAGGCTCACCGTTCCGTTGGCCGGAAGGGTGATGGCAAACGTGGCATTGCGCCTCCCTCCCACCAGGATCGTGGCGGAATTGAAGGGATCGATCACGCCCAGGGTCAATCCGCCGGTGACCGTGCGGTTGTCATTGGTGGGGTCCAGGACCACGTTGCCGCCGGTGGGGCTCTGGAAGATGTCGCCAAAGGCGAGGCCCGAATTGGTCAGTGTCTGGGTGATGGCCACGAAGATTTTCGCGGTGGCCGGGACGGCCGCCAGGGTGGCGGTCGACTGAGCGAAGGCCGCGCTGGTGGCCAGCAAGGCGACACCCGTGGCGAGGTAAGGAACGATTCTCATGCCGTGCTCCTGGTTGGAGTTGAGATTGTTGAAGGAACTGCCAGCCGCCTGAACAGGTCAGGGGGGCTGTGGCGGCGCAAACAAAGTCGCGTCCGCTTGCGGTGCTGTTTTCGAGCGCCCAGGCCTCTAGTCAAGCCACACGCCTTCCGGTGCGATGCCAAGCGGCGGGAGAGCCGCAGACGCATCAATCTGGAGGGATGAACGGTGAGGATTCATGGCTTTCTCCCTGGGCCAACCTCCTACACTGCAAGTTCTCTACCGTTTTATAAATAATTGATTTTTAAGTGTTTATATTAAACATCCAAACTGCCAATCTTGATCTCTCGATCAGAATGAAGGTTGCCCTCTTCATATTCGAATCCAGGTCGGATGTTCTTCCCGCCGCCACCCGGGCCTGGACACCCACCTGCGGTCAGCCCTTCCGGCGCTCCGGTTTTTCCCGGGCCGCAGCGTTGTCACTCACCCTTCTCCTGTGGGCGGCTCTCCGCTGCTTCCGCCTCCCGCTTGGCCGCGACCATGTGGGGTTCGGGCCGTCCCTGGACCGCCTGGCTGGGCACGGCCGGGGCAGCCACGGGCACGGGCTGCTCTTTGCGGGAGCCGAAGGTGATCGCATAGGCCCAGGTGAATTCCGCACCCATCAGGAAAACCTGCGCCGAGTAGTAGACCCAGACCAGGAGGACCACCAGCGAACCGGCGGCGCCAAAGCCCGAAGTCACGCCGCTCCTCCCGATGTAGAGGCCGATCAGGAACTTCCCGGCCGTAAACAGAAGGGCCGTCACGCCGGCGCCGATCCAGACATCCGACCAATCCACGCCCACCCGCGGCATGATCTTGTAGATCATGGCAAAGAAGGTGGTGGTGAGGGCGAAGCCCAAGCAGACATTGATGCCATTGGCGAGAAATCCCCACTCTGCGAAGAAGGGCCCCCAGAGTCGGCCGAGGGCCGCCAGAGCCGCGCTGACCACCAGGGAAACCACCAGCAGGAACCCGATGCCCATGATCATGCCGAAGGACAGCAGGCGCGCCCGCAGCAGGCTCCAGATCCCGACCTTGTGCCGCTTGGGCGCCCGCCAGATGCGATCGAGGGCATCCTGCAGTTCCGCAAACACCGAAGTGGCTCCGACCAGCAGGAGAAGGCTGCCGAGGACCAAGGCGGTGATGCTTTCCGCAGGTTTGCTGACGCTCTCCAGGAGGCCCTGCACAGCCTGCGCGCCCTGCGGACCCAGCAGCCCGCGCAGCTGCCCGACCATTTCGCCCCGCGCGGCTTCTACGCCGAAGACCAAGCCCGCGACCGAGATCACGATCAGCAGCAGAGGCGCCACCGAGAACATCGTGTAGTAGGCCAGCGCCGCCCCCATGCTCTGCGCGTAGTCATCGACCCAGGAAGAAGCTGCGGCTCTGGTGAGCACCCAGAACAGTCGAAAGGTCATGGCGCCCCGCTGATGGAAAGCTGGAAACACACGGCCATCACGCCCTGGAGTGGGGCGGACGACCGATCGGATGTCACGGTCAGATGGGGACCCAGCCGTCAGCTCCCCCGGCTTCGATGCAACGACTCATGGAAGGCAGGATTCCCATGGATTTCAGCCCCGCCCGACGAGTTTGGATAAGCATTCCTCACGCCAGTCGCCAACTAAAGTTATCTGATGCATTTAAAGAAACATGCAAATGAATGAAATCCCACATTGAATCAATATGAGAGGCCCATCCAATCATTTCGGAAGAAACGGTGGGGAGCCACGTCTCCGAGGTTCTCAGGCCTTTCGATATGAAGGAATGGACTTTTCATTTTGATGGGGGGGCGAGTGTGGAAGGACCTGATTTCATTATAAATGTTTAAATAATTTATTTTACAACATGGTTCAAAGCCTGCATGAGTCGAGTCGCAGGAGAAGTTCCGTCATCCGACTCCATCCACAGCCAGCCCTGGCGTCGTCCGCCCGGCTTCTTGCCCTCCTTTGGAGCCCAGCCCGTCCAGGAGGATCCCGGGAAACGATTCCGCCGCCGTCCCTCAGGAGAAAGCCATGCCCAACGTCCCGACCCCCGAACCGCTTCCCACACCCATCGGGGATCCCCCTCCGCCCAAACCGGAGCCGCCATCAGCACCCGAGCCCAAACCGATCCAGGTCCCACCGCCGACCATCTCCATCAGGGGGAGGGCCGCAGCTGGCGCCGGTGGGTGGGCCCGTCTGGTGTGATCGGCTCCGGTTCGAATTGAAAGAGCTGTCCGTTCAATTTGATGGAGCCACCCGGATCCACGGCCAAGAAAGTAGTTCTAAATAATTTAAAAATAACAAGTTAATGAATGGAATGGAAAGTGCTTTATCGACCGTGAATACCGGGAGATCCCCATGGAATTCGGCACCTCGGCCACGCGAAACCCACCGTCTGGGATGAAGGTGCCTGAGGAAATCCTGCAGGTCCACCGATCGATGCACGCGCCTTTACACCTGCAGCAAGGCGCGCGGTGTCACCGACTGCGCCAGGCCCCACGGACTGGATGACCGTTCGACGGGCGCGGAACCACGAAGATCCATCAGATGTCCACCGACATGGAGCCGGTCCGTCTGCCGTGATTCAACACCACCACAAGTGAGGGTAGAAATGAACAGACTCGGAAGCGTTTACCACCGACTCCTGCTTTCCGTGGGCATGCTGCTGGCCGTCCTGGCCGTTGGCTGCGGAAAGACTGATCCCATCCTCGGCGGCGGCGGCAACATCGTCGGCCCTCCCACCGTGACCGCGGTGGTTCCGCCTGACCGGGCCACGGGTGTCTCGATCAACACCGCCGTCCTCACGGCTGCTTTCAGCGAGCAGGTGTCCCTCCTTCCCGGCGGCGCCTCCTTCACGGTGACCGGCGCCGCAGCGGGCACCAGTCCCGTGGGCTCCGTGGCCATGGATGCCTCCGGCCGGACGGCCACCTTCACCCTCGCGGCCGGCACCACCCTTGCGCCGCTGAATGTCTTCACCGCCACCGTCACAGGAGCGAAGAGCCTCTCTTCCGGCCTGTCCATGGCCGCCCCTTATGTGTGGACCTTCACGACCGGCGCCACCCCTGACAGCATCCGGCCCCGAGTGACCCTCACGGGACCGGCCACATCCATTCCGGGTCCTACGACAGGGGTGAGCACCAACACCGCCATTGCCGCGGCCTTCACGGAAGACATGTCCCCCGCGTCGATCACCGCCGCCAGCTTCACGCTGACGGGACCCGGCTCGACCCCGGTCGCCGGCAGCGTGTCCTACGCTTCCCGCACCGCTGTTTTCGCGCCGACCGCGCTCCTCACCGCCAGCACCACCTACACCGCCACGGTCACCACGGCCGCCACGGACCTGGCCGGCAATGCGTTGGCGGGCAATCAGGCCGCGCTGCCCGCGGCCAGCAGCTATGTGTGGACATTCACGACCAGCGCCGCCCTGGATACCACCCGGCCCCAGGTGACCCTCACTGTGCCGGCCACCGTGGTTCCCGGCCCGGTGACCGGTGTGGCGACCAATACGGCCATCGCCGCCGCCTTCACCGAGGACATGGCGCCGACCAGCCTCACCACCGCCAGCTTCACGCTGACGGGCCCCGGTGCCACCGCCGTTCCCGGGAGCGTCACCTACGCATCCCGAACGGCCGTCTTCGCACCTTTGGCGGCGCTGGCCCCCAGCACCACCTACACCGCCACAGTCACCACCGCGGCCACGGACCTCGCCGGGAACACCCTGGCGGGCAACCAGGCGGCCTTCCCCGCGGCCAGCAACTACATCTGGACCTTCACCACGGCGGCCGCGCCTGACACGACCCGGCCCCAGGTCACGCTCACGGTTCCGGCCACCACCCTTCCGGGTCCGACGACCGGTGTGGCCACGAACACGGCCATCGCCGCTGCCTTCACGGAGGACATGGCCCCCCTGACCCTCAATACGCTCAGTTTCACCCTGACCGGACCCGGTGTCATCGCCGTTAATGGCAGCGTTTCCTATGCCTCCCGCACAGCGGTCTTCACCCCCGCGTCCGCGCTGGCCTCGAGCACGACCTATACCGCCACGATCACCACCGTCGCCGCCGATCTGGCGGGCAACGCCCTGGCGGGCAACCAGGCTGCCTTGCCTGCCGCCAGCAACTATGTGTGGACCTTCACCACCGCCGCGGCGCCGGATACGACCCGACCCATGGTCACCCTGACCGTTCCGGTCACGACCATCCCAGGGCCGACGACCGGCGTGGCGACCAATACCGCCATCACGGCTGCCTTCACGGAGCCCATGAACCCCACGACCTTGTCGGCCATCAGCTTCAAAGTGACCGGGCCTGGCACGACGGTGGTCAACGGACTGGTGAGCTATTCCGCGGCCTCCCAGACGGCGCTCTTCGTTCCTTCCGCCCCGCTTTTGGCCAGCACGACCTACACCGCCACGATCACCACCCTGGCCGCAGATCTCGCCGGCAATGCCCTGGCGGGTAATCAGGCCCCCCTGCCTGCAGCCAGCGACTATGTGTGGACCTTCACGACGAGCGTGGCGCCGGATCTGTTGCCACCCACCATCCTCCTCACCGTCCCTGTGGACCTCGCCATCGATGTGACGGTCAACACCGCCGTCAATGCGACCTTCAGCGAGCCCATGGATCTCAGCAGCGCCACCTTCGCGCTGCAGGTCAGCGGCAGCCCGCTGGGGCCGATCCTCCCGGGTTCGTTCAGCTACGATCCCATCTCCAGGATTGGAACCTTCACACCGGCCAGCGCGCTGCTCGCCGGTACCTCCTACACGGCCACCGTCAGCGGCGCCAAGGATCTGGCCGGCAATGCCCTGGTGCCCGGCCTGGTTCCGAACCCCTGGAGCTTCACCACCGGCACCGGGCTCGCGCCCGGCGCCGTGGCTCTGGGTTCGGCGGGAGCCTTCGGCATCATGGCCACCTCCGCCATCACCAACACCGGGGCTGGAACCTTGGTCAATGGCGATGTGTCCCTGGAACCTGGAACCTCCTGCGGACTGCTTCCGGCGCAGGTGAACGGCACAATCCACATCAACGATGCCGTCTCGGCCCAGGCCCGGATCGATCTGCTGACCGCCTACAATTTTGCGAAGGCCCTGCCTCCCGGGACCACCATCAGCGGCGGTGCCGATCTGGGTGCGCTCTATCCCCTGGGCATGCCTCCGGGAACCTACACCTCAGGCAGCACGATGCTGGTCTCGACACCGCTCACCCTCGATGGCGGTGGCAATGCCAATGCCGTCTGGGTCTTCCAGATCGGTTCCTCCCTGACCACGGGCGCCAGCATCAGCCTCACCAACGGGGCCCAGGCGAAGAATGTGTTCTGGGTTCCCACCTCGGACGCCACCATCGGGGTCGGCACGATCTTCTACGGCACGATCATCACTGGTCGCGACGCCACCGGCGTCACCGGCGCCACCATCAACGGCCGGATCCTGGCCGGGGCGATCCTCCCGGGCACCATCGCCCTGGATAACAACCAAGTGAATGTGCCTGCGCCTTGACGGCCAGATCCCATCGCCCGGGCCAGCCCGGGCGATGGGATCTGCATCAACGCAACGAGGACTCAGGCTGGTCCGTTGAATTCAAGTCGGCCTGGTTATCGGCCCGTCTCAACCGGAAGAGCAAGCAACCGCGAATGATGCGAATGGGTGCGATTGTGGCGGGTTCGAGACCTTCAGCGACGTGAGCTTCGCCTTCACCATCACGCCGGGGCTCATGGCCCAGGGCGTGGCCTTCAGCCTGGTGATGGGGCTGCTGGGGGGATTCCTGCCGCTCGCTTGCGCCTTCGGCGCCGCGCTTGCGGAGGCCGGCGTGATGCTCAGCCCGCCGGGTGCCCGGCTCGGAACGCGGCACTGCCGCGCCCCTCGCCACCCGGCTGGGCTTCGCCCTGGCGGGCCAGCCGCATTCCCTTGACGGAGGCCATGAAGGGGGGGTAGGACTGCCTCATCTCAATGAAAAGCATTGGATTGAGGTTGACGGACCTCGCTTTGCGATGCACATTTAAAGCAGTTCTATATAGTGCCTAAACCGGAGGACCCCGTGGACCGTGAACTTCTGAAGGGCAGCACTCCCCTGCTGCTGCTGTCGCTGCTTTGCGAGGCCCCCATGTACGGCTACCAGATCATCGAGACGGTCCGCCAGCGTACTGGCGGCACGTACACACTGAAAGAAGGCGCACTCTATCCGGCCCTCCACAAGCTCGAAGCCACGGAGTTCATCGCCTCGTACTGGGAAACCCAGGAAAACGGCCGTGAGCGCCGCTACTACGCCATCCAGCCCGCCGGTGAGGCATTCCTGGCCGCCAAGAAGAAGGAATGGGACCAGTTCGTGGACATGGTCCAGGCCTTCGTGGGGCCGAAGGCCTGACTGTCGTGTCCCGGGCCCTGGAAGCCTATCTCGCCCAGGTAGGTTCAGGCCTCAAGGGCCTGACGCGGCGGCGTCGGCTCACCCTGCTCCGGGAACTGGAGGCCCACCTGATGGATGAGGCCGAGGCCCGGGGCATCGAATCCGAATCGGCCATGTCGACCATGCTTGCCGAGAAGGAACACCCAAGCCTGCTGGCCGAGGAGCTCGCGGCGGGAGAGGGGCAGGACGCCAACCACCGCAGCGGCACGGCCCTGGCCGCGGGCATGATCATCGGGATGGCCACCGGAGGCCACATGTGGTTCGAGGGCTGGCGCTGGTACATCTGTCTGGCCTTTGCCGCCGCCCAGGGACTCGCGGTGGGCGCGGGCTACTTCTGGGCCCGGCGCCATTGGCTGAGCCTCAATCCCTGGAGTCGCACGGCCGTGGCGGTGCTCATCACGTCGCTGCTGTCCATTCCCCTGGGTTTCACCACCCACTTCGGATTCAAGCCTACCCGCCTGCTCTATGGCGCCTATACGGGATTCCTGCTGGAGCGCCACAGCCAGGAGCGCCCCCTTTGGCAGACCCTCCTGGAACCCGTTCTTTTCACGGCCCTGATGTTCATCATCGAGGCGGGATTCCTGGGGCGGGTGCGCTTCCAGTGGTGGAAGGTGCCCCTGGAACTCAGCTTCAACGCCACCCTGCTGGTCAGTGTGATGCTCGCCCTGAAGCTCCGCCGGGTCCTGGCCGAGCGCTGGGTGTTGACGCCGCAGGAGCAGGGGTAGGAACCGCCTGTCCGGCCAGCCGGGGAATCCCCCTTGAGTCATGGGGATTTTGCCGATAAACTATCCGTCTTGCGTGGACAAGCCGCGTGCAGATACCCCGCTCATGGGGGCATCCGGTCGGTCCCAGGAGGAAGACATGAAGGACAAGATCCATCCCGAACTCCACGAAGTGAAGGTCCACTGCGCTTGCGGCAGCGAGTTCATGACGCGTTCCACCAAGAAGGAACTGCGCGTGGAAATCTGCTCCAACTGCCACCCCTTCTTCACCGGCAAGCAGCGCCTGATGGACACCGAAGGCCGCGTGGAGAAGTTCAACAAGAAATACGCGAAGAAGGAGGCCCCTGCGGCCCCCGCCGAAGCTGCTGTCGAAACCACGCCCGAAACCACCGAAGCCTAGCTGCCGCATTCCAAAGAACGGGCCGAACCATCGGCCCGTTCTTCTTTTTTGTGTGCTCCAAATTCCGGCATCGACGGAATTTGGAGATTGCCGAAAAGGTGGATCATGCTCGATCAATTAGAAGCCGTCGAAGCCCGCTTCCAGGAAGTGGAGGCGCAGCTGCAGGATCCGTCCGTCGTGTCGGATCCCAAGCGGCTGCGCGAGCTGACCAAGCTCCGCGCCGAGCTGGAGCCCGTGGTGCTCGCCTTCCAGGCGCACCGCAACCTGCTGAAGCAGCTGGAGGAAGCCGAGTCCATCCTGGGGGACAAGACCATGGACGCGGAGCTCCGCGAGATGGCGCAGATGGAGATCCCGGATCTGAAGAAGGCCATCGCTGAAGGCGACGCTGAGATCAAGCGGCTGCTGATTCCCAAGGATCCGGCTGACGCCAAGAACGTGATCCTTGAGGTCCGCGCGGGCACCGGCGGCGAGGAGGCGGCGCTCTTCGCCGCGGAGATCTTCCGCATGTACATCCGCTTCGCCGAGCGCCGGGGCTTCAAGGTCTCCGTGCTGGACGAGAGCGAGGCCGACGCGGGCGGGCTGAAGGATGCCACCGCCGAGATCCAGGGCGATGGCGCCTACAGCCTCTTCCGCTTCGAAAGCGGGGTCCACCGCGTGCAGCGGGTGCCCAAGACTGAGACCCAGGGCCGCATCCACACCTCCGCCTGCACCGTGGCCGTCATGCCCGAGGCCGAGGACGTGGACATCGAAATCCACCAGAAGGACCTGCGCATCGACACCTTCTGCTCCGGCGGCAAGGGGGGCCAGAGCGTGAACACCACCTATTCCGCCGTGCGCCTCACCCACCTGCCCACCAACACCGTCGTGCAGTGCCAGGACGAGCGCAGCCAGATCAAGAACATGGCCAAGGCCATGACCGTGCTGCGGAGCCGCCTGCTGCAGAAGGCCCAGGATGAGGCTGACGCCATCCACTCGGCCATGCGCAAGTCCCAGGTGGGCAGCGGTGACCGCAGCGAAAAGATCCGCACCTACAACTTCCCCCAGGGCCGCGTCACCGACCATCGCGTGGGCGTTACCATCCATCAGATCGACAGCTTCATGGGCGGCGCCATCGAACCCATCATCGAGCCGTTGAGGGCGGCGTTTGAGGCGGAGCGGTTGCAGGCCCTGGAGGCCTGACCCGCCCTGACGATCCCTTCTTCCAGCGCAAAAACGGGAGGCCTTGCCTCCCGTTTTTGTTAACGATCAACGGAACGTTGATCGCAGGAGACTACTTCTTCAGAGTGACCTTTTCCGGCGCGGCCAGGCTGAAGGCCACGGGCTTGCTGGCGGGGATGCGGATCACGGTGTCGGCGGTGCCGGCGGCCACGGCGGTACCGGCGGCGGCGCCGATGGCCGCGCCACCCAGGGCATGGTCGCCCTGGTTCTTCTTGTCGGACAGGAGGCCCACCAGGGCGCCGAGCGCTGCGCCGCCGCCGATGTACTTGGCGTTCCGCTCACCCTTGGCGGTGGCCACCACCACATGGGTATCCGCATCGATGCCGACCCCGGCCACCTCGGTGAGCCGGATGCCGAGGGCGCCCTTGCCTGAGCTCAGGCGGCCGGCCGCCGCGCTCTGGGTCACGACGCCCCGGGCGGGGATGCCGGCGCTCCAGACCAGCTTGCCGTCCACCACCACGTCAGCGGCCAGGGAGCCCTCCCAGGCATCCCCCGGCTGATCCTTGTCCGTGCCCAGGTCGCGGGCGAGGCTGACCTCCAGCTTGGTGCCGGTGGGCACCTCCACCACCACGGGTTTGGGGGCGTCCTTCTGGACCGGCGCGGCGGCCAGCGTCACGGCCTCCTGCTTCTTGACCTCGGCGCGCTTCTTCGCGTCCGCCACCTGGCGTTCCAGGGCCTTCACCTGGGACTTGGCCAGGTGCTGGACCGTGTCCCCATCGGCGCCAGTCGTCTTCCCGGACTTGGCTTCGGCCAGCTGCTGCTCGAGCTGGGCGACCTTGGCCTCGGCGGCCTTCGCGGCTTCCTCGGCCTGGATGGCGGCCTCGCTCTTGCGGTTGCAGGCGGCGGTGAGGACAAGCGCCGCGGCGAGGGACAGGCGGATCAGGATGGTGCGCATGGGACCTCCATGGGGGGGAGGTATAGTATGGCAGCCCGTCCAGGGTTCTCCCCATGGCCAACCCCACCCTCAATCCCCGCGGCGAGTCCGTGCTGCGCACCCTCATCGAGGCCTACCTCGAGGCGGGAGAGCCCGTGGGTTCCCGCCTCCTGGCCAAGCGGTACCCGGAGCCCCTCTCCAGCGCAACCATCCGCAACGTGCTTTCGGACCTGGAGGACGAGTCCCTGGTGGCCCAGCCCCACACCTCCGCCGGCCGGATTCCCACGGAGCGGGCCTACCGCTACTACGTGGACCGCTGGCTGAAGGCGCAGCCCCCGGGTCCGGAGCTGGAAGGGCGGCTTGCGGCGGCCCTGGATGGCCTGGATCTGGATCCCGAGTCCTGGGCCCGCCACGCCAGCCGGACCCTGGCCGAAGTCATGGGCGGCGTGTGCGTGGCGCTGCCGCAACCCCTGACGCGGAGCCGCCTGGTGCGCATGGAGTTCGTGCCGGTGGGGCCGGGGCGCCTCGTGGCGGTCTGGGTGGGCAGCCAGGGAGAGGTGGACCACCGCCTCATGGACAACCTCTGGAACTACCCCGACACCGTGCTCACCGAATTGGGGAACTACGCCACGGACCAGTTCGCGGGCCTCACGCTGGCGGAGATGCGCGCGCGCCTGCTGGAGGCTCTTCGGGCCGGGGCCCAGGAGGGCGAGAGCCTCCGGACCCGGCTGCAGGAACTGGCCTCCCGCTGGCCCGATGGCGGCGGCCCGGGCGGCGATCCGCCGGTGCTGGTCTCCGGCCTGGGGCGCATGGGTGGGCTGCCCGAATTCGAGGACGTGAGCCGCTTCCGGGGCCTGGTGGCGGCCTTCGAGGAGAAGGGCCGCCTGGCCCGCCTGCTGAATGCCTTTGCCGAGCGGGCCTCGGAGGACATCCAGCTCCTCCTGGGCTCCGAGAACCCCTACCTGGATGGCTGGCCCCTGGCCACGGCGGTGCGCACCGTGGGCCTGGGCCCGGCGGGCTACGTGACCTTCGCCCTGGTGGGGCCCCTCCGCATGGACTACGGCCGGGTCATGGGCGGCCTGCGGTGGTGGTCGGGCCAGATCCAACGGCGACATGGCGGGGGCTGAGAGCGCCCCTTGCCCGGATTGCGTATACTGCTGCGATGACCACCGATACCCCCCGCGAGCCCCACGACCAGCCGGCTGGAGAGCCTGAGGATCTGCTGGACCTCAGTCTGGACGATTCCCTGGAGGGCGACCTTCAGGCCGTCGCGGATGAGGTGGCCTCGGAATACCCCGCCCCGGCGCAGGGGGGGGCCATCCCTGCGGACCCGGTGGCTGAGCCCCGGACGGACCTGGAGTCGGCCCTCACGGAAGCCGAGCACCAGATGGAGGAGATGCTCCGCCGCGAGGCCGAGCTGATGGACCAGCACCGGCGCCTGGCCGCGGACTTCAACAATTTCCGCAACCGGGCCCAGCGGGACGTGGCCCTCGCCACGGAGCAGGCGGAGCGGAAGATCCTCCTCGAGATGCTCCCCATCCTCGACAACTTCGAGCGGGGTCTGGGCGCCACCTACCAGGACGTCCAATCCTTCCGCTCGGGCGTCGAGCTGATCCGGAAGCAGTTCCTGGAAGCGCTCCGCCGCATGAACGTGGAGCCCCTGCCGCTCAAGGTCGGAGACCCCTTCGATGCCCTCCATGCGGAGGCGCTCACCACCTTTTCCGATCCGAACCTCCCCGATGGCGCCGTGGCCGCCATCTACGAGCAGGGCTTCAACCTCAAGGGCCAGCTCCTGCGTGCTGCCCGGGTGGTGGTGAACCGGCTGCATGACGCGGGAAAATCCTAGTCTCCCTCACTGCGCACGATGGATGCATCCACGAAATCTGCTTAACATGTAGCCGCGATCCCCCGGAGTTCCGTCCATGGCAGGCAAACTGATCGGCATAGATCTGGGCACGACCAACAGCTGCGTCTGCGTGATGGAGAGCGGGGATTCGCGCGTGATCCCCAACCGCGAGGGCAGCCGCACCACCCCTTCCGTCGTGGCCTTCACCGACAAGGGCGACGTGCTGGTGGGCCACATCGCCAAGCGCCAGGCCGTCACCAATCCTCAGCGCACCCTGTTCGCCGTGAAGCGGCTCATCGGGCAGCGCTTCCAGGCCCCCAAGGTGCAGGAAGCCGTGGCCCGCCTCCCCTTTCCCGTGGTGGCGGCCCCCAACGGGGACGCATGGGTGCGGGTGGGAGAGCGGGACTACGCGCCGCCCGAGGTCACGGCCATCGTCCTCCGTTCGCTGAAGCAGGCGGCGGAGGCGTTCCTCCACGAGGATGTGACGGATGCCGTGATCACGGTGCCCGCCTATTTCGATGACGCCCAGCGCCAGGCCACCANNCCGGCAAGATCGCCGGGCTGAACGTCCAGCGCATCATCAACGAACCCACGGCGGCGGCCCTGGCCTACGGCTTCAACAAGAAGGGCCTCAAGCAGATCCTGGCCATCTACGACTTCGGAGGCGGCACCTTCGACTTCACGCTGATGGAGATGAACGACGGGGTCTTTGAAGTGCTGGCCACCAGCGGCGATACGTTCCTGGGCGGCGAAGACATCGATCTGGCCATCCAGGTCTGGCTGGTGCAGCAGTTCCGCGACAAGACCGGCATCGACCTCTCCCTGGACCGCATGGCGCTCCAGCGGCTCAAGGAGGCCAGCGAAAAGGCCAAGTGCGAGCTGTCCACCCTGGACAAGGTGGAGATCCGGCTTCCCTTCATCGCCCAGGGGGCCAGCGGCCCCCAGCACCTCGAAGCCACCCTCACCCGGGAGCAGCTCGAGGACATGGCCAGGAGCCTGGTGGAACAGACGCTGATCCCCATCCGGGACGCGCTGGACCAGGGCGGCAAGACACCCCGGCAGGTGGACGAGGTCATCCTGGTGGGCGGCCAGACCCGCATGCCCATGGTGCAGCGGCTGGTCCGCGATTTCTTCGGGAAGGAGCCCAACCGCAGCATCAACCCNNCAGGGCGGCGGCTTCGTGAAGATCATCCAGCGGAACGCCACCATCCCCACGCGCGACGCCCGCACCTTCACCACCGTCACCGACAACCAGAGCCGGGTGGAGATCCACGTCCTCCAGGGCGAGCGGGAATTGGCCGAGCACAACAAGAGCCTGGGCCGCTTCGACCTCATCAACCTGCCACCCCTGCCCAAGGGCGTGCCCCAGATCGAGGTGGCCTTCGACATCGACTCCAACGGCATCGTGAAGGTCTCCGCCCGGGATCTCATGACCGGCCTCGAACAGAGCATGAGCATCCGGCCCAGTTCGGGCCTGTCCGAGCTGGAGATCCAGCGGATGATCCGCGAGGCCCTGGCCAATGCCGAGACCGATGTGAAGAAGCGCGATGCGCTGAAATACATCGCCTCCGCCGAGGGGCTGATCTTCTCCTGCGACAAGAGCTTCACCGAGTGCGGCAAATACCTGGCCGAAGACCAGCAGGTCATGATCCGGGACGTGCTCTCCCGGGCCCGGCAGGCGGTGGCCTCCCAGGATCCCGATGCCCTCCGGGGCTGTGAGGGGCAGCTGCTCGAGGCCCAGGGCCTCCTCACCGAAGCGGTCCTGGCCGCCAGCGAAGCCATGATGGCCTCCCTGGACGGGGACGGGGACGGAGCAGCGGCGCCGAACTAGGCCCACCGCATCGGCTATCCTGGAAGCCAGGATGGTTGCATGAAGCGTGACTACTACGAAGTGCTCGGTGTCTCCAAGGAGGCCGGGGCGGACGAACTGAAGAAGGCCTACCGCAAGCTGGCCATGGAGCTGCATCCCGACCGCAATCCGGGGAACAAGGAGGCGGAGGAGAAGTTCAAGGAGGCCGCGGAGGCCTACAGCGTGCTGTCGGACCCGGAGAAGCGGAAGGCCTACGACCAGTTCGGCCACGCAGGCCTGGGGGGCGCCGGGGGCGGCGGCCAGCAGTTCCAGTTCGATCCCAACCAGTTCGCGGATTTCGAGGACATCCTGGGCAGCTTCTTCGGCGGCGGGATTTTCGGGGACATCTTCGGCGGCGGGCGCCGCCGGTCCGGGGGCGAGGAGCGGGGATCGGATCTGCAGTACAACCTGAAGCTGAGCTTCCGCGATGCGATCTTCGGCAAGGAGACCGTGGAGCTCAGCATCCCCCGCCTGGAGGCCTGCGGCACCTGCCAGGGCTCCGGCTGCGAGGCCGGCACCCGGCCCGAGACCTGTCCCCAGTGCCGGGGCGCGGGCCAGGTGGCCATGCGCCAGGGCCCCTTCCAGATGCTCGCGCCCTGCCCCCGCTGCGAGGGCCGGGGCCGGATCATCCCCAAGCCCTGCCGGGAGTGCCGGGGCGAGGGCCGCATCCACCGCAAGACCAAGGTCAGCTTCAAGGTGCCCGCCGGCGTGGACCGGGGCACGCGGCTCCGGCTCCAGAACCAGGGCGAGGCGGGGCGCTTCGGCGGCCGCACCGGCGATCTGTACGTGGTGTTCGATGTGGAGGCGGATGCCCGCTACGAGCGCGACGGCACCGACCTGCATCAGCGCCTGGAAGTCTCCTGGCCCCTGCTGGTGACCGGCGGGACCCTGGAGGTGGAGACCCCCTACGGCCCGGACAAGGTGAAGCTGGCGGCTGGCACTCCGGCGGACCATGTGGTGAAGCTGGTGAACGCGGGCGTGCCCCGGCTCCAGGGCGCCGGACGGGGGGACCTCTATCTGCACCTCCGGGTGGCGGTGCCCAAGTCCCTCAATGCCGAGCAGCGCCAGCTGGTCGAGCAGCTCCGCCGGAGCCTGGACGGCGAAGCCGCCGAAGGCGGGGACGAGGGCTTCCTGTCCAAAGTGTTCGGATCGGAAAAGGGCGGGAAGAAGAAGCGGAAGTAGGCGCCCCGATTACCCCGCCACCACCACCCGCCCTTTGCCCTCCCGCTTGGCGCGGAGGAGGGCCCGGTCGGCCTGTTCGATGAGGTGGCCGGCGCCATCCGCGTGTTCGGGGAAGGCCGCGACGCCTGCGCTGAGGGAAATGGCCAGCTGCTGGGTGCCGATGGCCAGGGGCTGTGCCTTCAGGACCTGGACCAGGCGGTCCCCCAGTTTCTGGGCGCCCTGGGCCGAGGTGCCGGGCATGAGGATGCAGAACTCATCGCCCCCGTACCGGTAGAGGCGGTCGTGGGCACGGCAGAGCCGCTGGGCCGTGCGGGCCACGGCCTCCAGCAGGATGCTTCCCACCGGGTGGCCGTGCTGGCTGTTGACCTGCCGGAGGTCGTCCACATCCAGGAAGAGCAGGGCCAGGGACTCGCCCTTGGCGGCGGCGGCGCGCACGGCCTGGGGCAGTTCCGCCTCCAGGCACCGGCGGTTCTGGGCCACGGTGAGATCGTCCCTGAACGATAGGGCGCGGCTTTCCTCCAGGCGCCAGGCGTTGAGCAGCAGGGGCTCCACGTCGTCGAAGCCGCGGAGGAAGCGCTCGGGGGGTTCCCGGGGATCCAGCAGCCGCAGGATGCCCAGCTGCTCCGAGGCCGCCAGGAGGAAGGCCTCCCCCCGGCGCACCAGCTCTGCGGCTTCCTGGCGGGGCAGGGGGGCCTCGGGAAAAGAGCCATCACCGGCCCGCTGGTAGAACAGGTTCTCCCGCTTGAGCCAGATGGCGCCGCCCCGCGCCCGGGACTGGTGGATGGCCCGGCTCAGGATCAGTTTCAGCAGATCATCCAGCGAGGCGAGGTGGAGCATCTGGCGCAGCCAGCCTTCGCTGCCGAGGTCCCGCTGCCGGAGGTGCTGGAGGGCCTCCCGCGCGGCTTCGAGGGGGCGGTCCTGGAGCAGCACCCAGCCGGGCCGCAGCCCCAGCACGGCGCTGACCTCCTCCGCCGTCGCCTCCTGGACCCACCACAGGATTTCCGAACCCTCCGCCGGGATCAGCCGCAGGTCCGGCCGCTCAGCCACCAGCACCAGCGAGCCGGATCCCGGACCCGGAACCACCTCGTGGCCCCACCCCTCCAGGGCCGCGCGAAGCGCCTCCCCGGCCCCGGAGGGATGTGGTTCCAGCCAGTGGATGCGGTGCATGGGGCTTCCTGACAGGCGGCTTTCCGGTGTTTGGCGGGCACGACGAAAGCCGCGACGCCGGCTGGATCAGCCTAGCGCGGCCTCCAGCCTCACGGCCAGATGGCGCAGGTGCGCGGCGAGCTGCTCCAGGGCGGGAAGGGAGCCCTCCCGCTGGCTGCGTTCGGCGCGGATCCAGCGCTTGAGGAGGGCCACGGCCTGGGCATCGCGGACGCCCAGGCGCTTGGCGGTCTGGATGAGCTTGTGGGAGAGCCGGGTCCGTTCCGCGCCCGTGGGGCCCTCCTGGAGGCTGGCGATGAGCTGCAGGCCCTCCTGGGCCACTTCGAGATCCTGGCGGATCAGGGGGACCCGGGCATTGATGCGGAGCAGGAACAGCTCCAGGAACCGGAGCAGCTCGCCCAGCACCTCCATGCCGTCGCGGAGGGCCTGGGCCACCTCGTCGGGGGATTCCAGCAGGCGGCCCAGATCCTGGATGAGGCGCTCGGCCTCTTCCCGGTCCGGCCGGCGCATGAGGGGGAATTCCGGGCTGCGCCTGAAGGCCAGCATGTGGCGGTAGGCCTGGGCGAGGCCCAGGGCGAGCCGGGGCCAGTCCTGGAGTTCCATGCTCAGCAGAAGCTGGCCCTGAAGGGGGGGGACCTGTTCCCAGAGCCGCTGGATCCGGAGCCGCAGGCGTTCGCCCTCCTCCATCATGCTGGGGGATTCCGGGAAGAGCCGCTGCTGCACGTCCGGCGAGAAGATGCCCACCAGTTCGCCCATGAGCTGCTTCTGGTGGTTCACGAGCAGGCCCCGGAGGTTGTCCAGGGTATGGGCCAGCTGATCCGAATCCTGGCCCGCGAGGGCCTGCTGGAGCAGGCTCCTCAGGGTTCCCTGGTCCTGGCGGAGGCTGAGGACGGCCTGGCGGAGGTAGGCGCGGAGCCGCGGCACCTCGGGCTGACCGGGATCCAGCAGCGTGGCCCGGGCGGGATCGTAGGTCCGGTCGGACATGCGGCCCAGCTCGGATTCGATCACGAGGAAGGTGGGCACGGCGGCATAGCGTTCCTGTGTGCTGGCCCCGGAGGCGGGTTCCAGGGATTCCAGCAGCCTCAGCAGCGAGATGTGGCTGGCGAGGGCGCGGGCCACCACGGAGAAGGCCGCCGCATTCTCGCGCCGGAGATCCTGGAGCAGCCGGCGCAGCTCGGCGGGCACCCGGTCCTGGAAAAGCCCGGCGTCCATGCGGGGCAGCACCCAGCCCAGGTGGTCCCAGAGCCAGCGGAGGCTGCCGCGGACCTGTTCCACCGCGGGCCAGTGGATGCCGCGGTCCAGGGGGCGCATCAGGCTCAGGCGCAGGTTGGAGACGACATGCTGGAGGAGGATGAGGGGCTCGACCCGGGCATGGATGTCCGGGGGGATGCAGGCCTCTAGCTGTTCCGCGAGCCGTGCGAGGGATTCCTCCAGCCGCCCCTTGCCCTGGATGGCCCGGTTCACGGCCTTCATCTGCGCATTCAGCCGCGCCACGGCCTCGGGACCGTTTTCACGGGCCTGGAGGGCCGCCAGGATCTGGCGGAAGGCCTCGCGGTGGTCCTGCAGGAAGGCCGCCCACAGCGTCCGGAGGGTTCCGTCGCCCTCGCCCAGGGGCGGGGCCATGACCCTCAGCGAAGCCAGGAGGTCCAGCAGCAGCCCCACCCAGGCCGGCTGCGCCTGCTCCACCATCATCTCCCGGTGGGCGGCTTCCGCCAGGTGGCCCAGCCGGGCCAGGCTGTGCTGCATGACCTGCCCCATGGACGTCCGGGCTTCGCCCAGGCGCCGGGGGGAGAACTGGTGCAGGAAGGCCAGGAAAAGGCCGAGGCTTCGCCTCAAGTCGGCCTGGGCCGGGGATTCCCCGCCGGGGGGAGCCTCGCGTGGAGGGGCCTCCAGCAGGGGATCCAGGTCCCCGGCACCCTCCTTGAGGATGTCCTCCAGCAGGGCCAGATCCGTCCTGGAAAGCCCCTTCTCCCGGATCAACTGCCGGGCCTGCAGCAGGCGCTGGGGCGGAGTTCCTGGGAGGAGCATGGCAAAAGCATACAATGGGTTGCGTGCCGCGACGGGCCTGGGTGGTGATACCATCGCCACACCCCATCCGGAGGCAGCCAGTGGTCAGCAAGCTCGGGGAAATGCTCGTCAAGGCCCAGCTCATCACGGATGCCCAGCTGGAAGAAGTCGTGAAAATCCAGCGGCGCGAAGGCGGCAAGCTTGGAAGCATCGTGGTGCGCCAGGGCTTCTGTTCGGATCAGGACATCGTGAGCTTCCTGGGCATGCAGTACGGCGTGCCTGCCGCAGACCTGGAACAATGGCCCCCCATCGAGGCGAGCGTCATCGCCTTGATCCCGAAGGATTTGGCCCAGCGCCACAAGGTGCTGCCCCTGCAGCGCACGGGCAATGTCCTGACCCTGGCCATGTCTGATCCCACGGACATCTTCGCCATGGACGACGTGCGGTTCCACACGGGCTACAACGTGGACCCCGTCGTCTCCAGCGAAATGGGCCTGGTGCGGGCCGTCGAGAAGTACTACGGCGGCGCCAGCGCCGTGCGCCTGGCGGACGGCATGGGCTCACGGACCGCGCCCGGGGGGAACGCAGGCGGCGGGGCTGCCGCGGGTCCCACCTCCACCAGCGCGACCCTCCATCCTTTCAACGAACAGGACGAGCAGTTCGACCTGTCGGAGCTGGAACAGGAACTGGATGCCGATGCCGAATTCGACACCACCGAGGACGACGAGGAGAGCATCAACGTCGGCGCCCTGAAGCGGGGCAGCGAAGACGCCCCGGTGGTGAAGCTCGTGAACATGGTGCTCATCGACGCCATCAAGCGGGGCGCCTCGGACATCCACATCGAGCCCTACGAAAAGAACTACCGCATCCGGTTCCGCATCGACGGCATCCTCATGGAGGTCATGCGGCCCAACCTCAAGCTGAAGGATCCGCTGACCTCGCGCGTGAAGATCCTGGCGAAGCTCAACATCGCCGAAAAGCGCCTGCCCCAGGACGGCCGCATCAAGCTCCGCGTGAACATGGGCGGCCGGCAGAAGGTCATCGACTACCGCGTGAGCATCCTGCCGACGCTCTTCGGCGAGAAGATCGTGCTGCGGCTGCTGGACAGCGACAAGCTCATGCTCGATCTCACCAAGCTGGGCTTCGAGCAGGAGAGCCTCGACCGCTGGGACCGCCAGATCTCCAAGCCCTACGGCATGGTGCTCGTGACGGGCCCCACGGGATCCGGCAAGACCAACACCCTGTACTCCTCCATCGCCAAGCTCAACACCGTGGACACCAACATCCTCACCGCCGAGGATCCCGTGGAGTTCAATTTCCCCGGCATCAACCAGGTGCAGATGAAGGAGCAGATCGGCCTGAACTTCGCGGCGGCGCTGCGGTCCTTCCTCCGGCAGGACCCCAACATCATCCTGGTGGGCGAGATCCGCGACTTCGAGACCGCCGAGATCGCCATCAAGGCGAGCCTCACGGGCCACCTGGTGCTGTCCACGCTCCACACCAATGACGCCCCCAGCACCATCAACCGCCTCATGAACATGGGCGTGGAACCCTTCCTGGTGGCCACCTCCGTGAACATCATCTGCGCCCAGCGCCTGGTGCGCCGGCTCTGCGCCAGCTGCAAAGCCGTGGACACGCACCACCAGCCCGAAGAGGCGCTGCGCGAAGTGGGCTTCACCCCGGAGGAGATCCAGCGGGGCATCACCTTCTACAAGCCCGTGGGCTGCGAGGTCTGCAACAAGCGGGGCTACAAGGGCCGGGTGGGCCTGTACGAAGTGCTGGAGATGTCCGAGACCCTCAAGGACATGATCCTCACCGGCGCCTCCGCCATCGAGCTGCGCGAGCAGGGCCAGAAGGAGGGGATGATCACCCTCCGCCGCTCCGGCTGCCGCAAGGTCCTCGACGGCGTCACCACCATCGAAGAGATCATCCGCGAAACCGTGTTGTAGGCG
>DPRT01000074.1:0-627 GCA_003538615.1 Holophagaceae bacterium
GAGTTCAAGGGCACCGGCAACAGCGAGATCGTGCTGGACCGCAAGCTCAGCGACAAGCGCATCTTCCCCGCCATGGACATCCAGAAGTCCGGCACCCGCAAGGAGGACCTGCTCATCGACGCCGCCAAGCTCGCCAAGATCTGGGTGCTGCGCAAGATCCTCAGCGCCAGCGGCCCCAGCGAAAGCATGGAACTGCTCGTGGACCGCCTCGGCAAGGCCAAGACCAACGATGAGTTTTTGGCGAACCTCCAGGAGCCGCCGCCGCGGAGGTAGTGGCTTTGCTCGGAATCCGGCTGCGCCGTATTCCGAGTAGGAAACGCTTCGCGTTTCTCACCAGCTTGGACGGGGAGGCGCCAGCCTCCCCTACTCAGAATTTGGCCGCAGGCCGAATTCNNTCGGCGGGGTGGGGCTGGTGGTGTCGGAGATGATCAGCAGCGAGGCGCTGATCCGGCATGCGGTGAAGGCGGAGAAGATGATGGCGGCCACGGGCGAGCGGCCGCTGTCCATGCAGATCTCCGGCGGGCGTCCCGAGGCCCTGGCGGAAGGCGCGGCCCTGTGCGAGGCCGCCGGTGCCGACCTGGTGGACCTGAACATGGGCTGCCCGGCCAGCAACGTCACCAAGGGCGG
>DPRT01000074.1:798-941 GCA_003538615.1 Holophagaceae bacterium
CTCGCCGTGACGACGGACATGCGCATCGACGCCACGCTGCGGCTCTTCCAGATCCTGCTGGACCTGCTGGAGCCCCGGGAGGCCCTGCACAAGATCAAGAAGATCGGCGCCTGGTTCACCAAGGGCGTGCCCGGCGGCCACGG
>DPRT01000074.1:1020-1556 GCA_003538615.1 Holophagaceae bacterium
CGGATGACACTCTTGCCGAAGGCCTCGATCATGCTGTCGCTGCGCCGCGCAGGCTCCTTCGAGGCCTTGGCATCTTCCCTGGCCTGAGCCTCGGCGGCCTCCTGCTGCATGGCTTCGTCGGCGCGGGCCTTCAGCTTCTCGAAGGCGCTCTCCCGGTCCACGGCCTGCTCGTAGTGGCCGGCCAGCAGGGAGGCCTTGATGACCTGCTGCCGNNGGGCGGCCCTTCTCATCCAGGAACGAGACGAGGGCCTCGCCCACTCCCAGCTCGGTGATGGCCGCAGCCACGTCGAGATCGGGGTTGGCGCGGAAGGTCTCGGCGGCGGCCTTCACGGCCTTCTGGTCCCGGGGCGTGAAGGCGCGCAGCGCGTGCTGCACGCGGTTGCCCAGCTGGCCCAGCACCTTCTCAGGGATGTCCAGCGGGTTCTGGCTCACGAAGTAGACGCCCACGCCCTTGGAGCGCACCAGGCGCACCACCTGTTCGATCTTGTCCACGAGGGCGTCCGGCGCATCGTTGAACAGCAGGTGGGCCTCGTCGA
>DPRT01000074.1:1582-16809 GCA_003538615.1 Holophagaceae bacterium
CCGATGCTGGCGGCGGAGACATTGCCGTACTGGGTCTTGAACTCGGCGGCGTGATCGCCCACGAACTGGAGCATGCTGCGCAGGTCCTTGAGGTCCAGCAGCAGCAGGCCATTGTCATCGGCGATCTTGAACACCAGGTTCAGCACCCCGCCCTGGGTGTCGTTCAGGTTCAGCAGGCGCGAAAAGAGCAGGGGGCCCATATCGCTGACGGTGGTGCGCACCGGATGGCCCTGCTGGCCGTAGAGATCCCAGAAGGCCACGGGATAGCCCTGGTATTCGAAGCNNGTGCCCGTGGCCCCGGCCACGAGCCCGTGGCGGTTGGCCATGCGGGGCAGCAGGAGGAGCTCGGACGCGCCTTTGGCGATGGGCAGGGGCTGGGTCATGGAAACCTCGCGGGAATGGAGTGGAGTCTACTCAGGCTGGGCCCGCGGCGGTGGCCTCATCCAGGACGAAGGCCCCATCGGCGGCCAGGGGCGCCTGCCGGATGGCGCAGGATTCCGCGGGGCAGCGCCCGCAGTAGAGGCGGCCACAGGGGTCCACGTGCGTGTGCACCTCGCCTTCGATGCCCGCTTCTTCCAGGACGCGCTTGCCGAAGTCCTCGCAGAGGTCGTGGGCCTGGCGCACGGGATAGAACTCGGGCACCACCATGTGCACGTCCACATGGGTGTACCGGCCTGAACGGAACGTGCGCATCTCGTGGACCGCGATGATGTCCCAGGTGCGGGCGCGGTTCATGGCGGCGAGCACCTTCTCCAGCACTTCGGGATCCTCCATGTCCAGCAGGGCCTGGGAGGACTCCCTCACCAGCCGGAAGCCCGTGCGGGCCAGCAGCAGCCCCACGGCCATGGCCATGATGGGATCCAGCCACTTCAGGCCCGTGAGCTTCACAGCCAGCAGGCCCGAGGCGATGCCCACGGTGGTCCAGAAGTCCGACAGGATGTGGTGACCGTCGGCCTCCAGGGCCCGGGAGCGCGTCCTGCGGCCCTGGGTGAGGAGGAACCAGCCCAGCAGGCCGTTGATGGCGCCGGCCAGCAGGTTCACCATCAGGCCCAGTCCCAGGTTCTTCAGTTCGACACCGTAGATGAGCCCCTTGGCGGCCTCCAGCAGGATGAACACGGCGGCCAGGGAGATGAGCCCGCCTTCGAAGGCGGCGCTGAAATGCTCGATCTTGCCGTGGCCGTAGGGATGGTCCTTGTCGGCGGGCTTGCCCGCGAAGATCACGGCGCCCAGGGCGAACACCGCGGCCACCACGTTCACGATGCTTTCGATGGCGTCGGACTTCAGGGCCACCGAGCCCGAAAGCACGTAGGACAGGTACTTCAGGCCGAGTACGGCGATGCCCGCCGTGATGGACACGAGGGCGATGCGGACCCGGGATCTCTGTTCGAGCTGTTCGGCGGACATGGGCACTCTCCAGCTACCTTATCAGTCGAAGCCCTCGAAGAGCCCGCGCTGGACGCCGTTGCCGGGATCCGCCGGGAAGGGGAAGGCGGACGGCGGCGACCAGGGACGGTCGGGATCGAAGGGCGGCGGCGGCGGCAGATCCGGTGGCAGCCAGCGCAGGGCCGGGGCGGGCTGGATCTGGGCCAGCAATGCCAGGGCCCCGGCTTCGGGCGGCACCGCCGGCACGCGCAGGAGGGCGGCGGGGGGATGGTCCAGGGTGTCGGACCAGGAAGCGGGCTGGAGGGCGCGGACTTCCAGGGGCGCGGGGTCCCGTGGATCGGCGGCCAGGCCCGGCGTGAAGGCCCCGGGCGCCGGGGGAAGGGGCAGGCTCGCCCGCCAGGGCAGCCCTTCCCGCAGGGCCTGGCGCCCGAGCAGGGCCGCGACCCGGGGATCGCCGCAGGCGCCCAGGTGGATGGGGGTCTTCAGGCGTTCCTCCAGCAGGGCTTTCAGGGCCCGCAGCTGGCCGAAGGCCGCGGGCCAGCCCCCCCCGGCCCGCTGGAACTCGATACCGCCCACCAGAGAAAGGCGCCAGCCCGCGGCCCGGCGCAGGAAGGGCAGATCCACCCAGGCGCCCGCGGACAGGCGCTGAGCCAGGCCCCGTTCGGCGGCACCCTGGGCCTCGGACATGGCGGCGATCAGGGCATCGCCCGGGGCCAGGGTGGTGAGGGCGCCGAGGGGCAGAGCCACCTCGCCCCAGAGCCAACCCGGGGGTACTTCATCGCCAGCGGCGGGCGTGCCCAGGGCCGGCAGGCGCCAGGCCGCACCGGAGCGGGGGACCCAGCCGACGGCCCCCTGGCGCCAGGCCTCACCCAGGGGGCCCTCGGGCATCTCAGGCGTGTGGAGCCAGGCCCGGAAGGCGCCTCCGGGGAGTTGCAGGGCCGCCTCCGGGCCCAGGTGGAGGCTCAGGCCCGGAATGGCGGAAATGGCCTCCCACCAGCCCTGCCGGGACTCGGGGGGAAGGGCCTCCATCCAGGCCGGGGGGTGGTCCCAGACCAGGCCGAAGCCGCCGGGGAGCAGAGCCGCCAGGTTCATGAGCCGGGCCAGGGCGCGGCCAGGGGCGGCGTGGACCGAGGCCAGCCCTTCTTCAAGGAACCGCGACCCCGTCCAACCCGCCCAGGGGCCATCCGTGGCCGCGCGCAGCAGGAATCCCCGGCCCTCCTGTTCCGTCACAGGGCCCCCCCAGGGGGTGGGAGGGGCGCGAACATGGGACGGCCCGCGCCGCCGGGGGCGAAGGCCTGGTTCCAGCGATCGCGCAGGCGGCGGGCGGATTCCCGGGCCGCAGCGCGTGCCTCGCGGCCTTGAAGGCGGAGGCCCAGCCAGCCGGCGGAAAGCAGGCAGCCCGTGCCCCGGCGCTCGCCCGGCAGGCGGGGCGCGGCGTCGAGGGCCTCGATGCCCTCCCGGGTGATCCAGAGATCCTGCACCAGATCCCCGGCGGCATGGCCGCCCTTGAGCCAGACGGCCTGGGCCCCGGCTTCGAGCCAGGGGACGGCCAGGACCTCCGGGGCCGCCGTGCGGATGGCCTCCGGCGGCAGTCCGGCGAAAGCGGCGGCTTCGCCGCGGTTGGGGCTCACGATCCAGCCGCCCATGGACAGCAGGTCCACGCCCATCCGGCGCAGATCGCCACCGTCATGGAGGCCCACGCCCGCGCTGGGGGCCAGGATGGGATCCCAGATGCGGACCGGCGGGGCCAGGTGGCGCAGGGTGGCGCAGAGCCGCCGGAAATCCGTCTCCGCCAGGGCGCAGAGGCTGAGCTTCACGCCCCAGCGGCCCGTCAGGTGGGGGGCGAGGGCTTCCAGTCGCTGGACCGGATCCAGGCCGGGGGCTTCGATGCGGGCGCAGGCCAGGCCGTTCTGGAGGGTCTCCGCCAGGCTCACGGCCATGGGCTGGCAGCCCAGTTCCGCCAAGGCCAGAGCATCCCGCAGAAGACCGGCCCCGGCGGACGGATCCATCCCGCCCAGGCAAAGGGCGACCGGCGGGGTACTGGGTCGGGTGGCATCCATGGCGAAATCCCAGGATGACACAGGATGGAGGACTGGACGGAGGCCTACACCTTGCGGTCGGAGTTCACGATTTCCGTGACCCGAAGGCCGAGGCTGTCCTCCAGGACCGTGACTTCGCCCCGGATGATGACGCGCTCCTTGCAGAGGACGTCCATGGGTTCGCCCGCGCTCTTCTTGAGCTCCACGAGGGAGCCGGGCTCCAGTTCCAGCAGGTCGCGGATGGTCATGCGGGTCTGGCCCAGCTGGATCTCAAGCTGGAGCGGCGTTTCGATGAAGGGCATGACCTCCTCCACGACCTGCTCGAAGCTGAGCACACGGTCGATTTCGAGCCTGTCCCCCCGCTTGATGGCCATGTCCCTCCCAACGGTCCTGTCAAAGCATGGACCCGCGCCTCCGGCACCGCAACCGCCGTGCCATCAGCCGGGGCCGGTCACTGCTGGATGGCCCAGTCCACGATGAGCACGCTCTTGATGGGGCGCTTCGGCTTCTTGTGTTCGGGATCCTCCTTCTCGCCGGGCTTGGGAGGGTGGGGCTTGAACTGCTCGTTGAGCTTGTCCTTGATCTCCTGCCGCAGGGCCTCGCGGGATTCCGCATCCGCGGCCTCCTCGACGCTCTTGCCGGAAATGGCGCTCAGGACGATGGATTGGATGAGGCTCTTTTCGGCCGAGGGCTTGTCCCCGGCGGCCAGCCTGCCCAGCTCCAGGTCGCAGAAGAGGATGTTGAGCTCGCAGCGCAGGAAGGCGTTCCGGCGCGGCCCCGTGAGGTTCACGGTGCGGGTCAGCACCATCACCGGCGAGGCCTCGGCGCCGTGGCCGTCCTCTTTGTTTTCGCCCCCGCAGCCGTCCGGATCCTCCTCCTGGGCTGCGGGCTCCGCGGCCCCGCCGGCGGCCGCAGCCTTGGCCTTCTCCGCCTCTGCCGCCGCGGCCTTGCGCTTGTTGAGGAACCACATGGCCCCCCCGCCGCCCCCGCCCAGGACCACCAGGGCGGCGACGATGATGATGATCAGCTTCATGGGGCTCTTCTTGGGAGCGTCGGACATGGGGCCCTCTCAGATGCCCCCCTCATCGGACCGCGCGCCCGGGGGCCTGAATCATGGACAGGTGCCGGTTTATCACCATTTCTGATTCGCATCGCAAGGAAGCGTGGTGTTTACGGAAGCCCACGCAGCGGAGAGCCAGGCGTTGCGGTCCTCGCCGATTGATCCATGAGGCTGTGCTTTAACATCTAAAAAAAACACTTTGAGATGAAGCAGGGCCCGCCGAGGCGGGCCCTGCAGATGCTGGAATCTGGCCTGAAGTGGCCAGCCAGATCCTACTTGCGCTTCTTGCCGCCCTTGCCGTTGACTTCGTCAGCGAGCTTCTTGCCGGGCTTGAACTTGGCGACCTTCTTGGCAGCGATCTTGATGGGCTTGTTGTCGCGGGGGTTGCGGCCGGTGCGGGCGCCGCGGTTGGCGACGGAGAAGGTGCCGAAGCCCACGAGCGTGACCTTGTCGCCAGTGCGCAGGGCGCCAGCGATACCGCCGAGCACCTGATCCAGGGCGGCAGCGGCCTGGGCCTTGGTGATGCCGGCCTTGTCGGCGACGGCGCTGACCAGTTCAGCCTTGTTCATGGAAACCTCCAAATTTGGGGATCTGTATCCCCGGGTTGAGGAAAATAAAATCGACTCCGTTGGGAGACGACCATGCTTGCTGGGTTTTCGAACATCAGAGGCTCGTAGAAGCCTATGAATGCTGTATTTCCTAAACTGCCAAGAAGCTACGCCGCAGATCCAGCACGGTCAAGGAATTTCTTCCCGAAAAAATCGAAGATCAGCGCTGCTGGGCCATCTAAGGAAGCATGGAACAGCTCGATGGCCGAAAATGCTGGTGTGTAAGTTCCATGTATGTCGCAGATCCCCGTAGAACGGGCCACCGGAAGAACAACCGGATGCGAAGGCCCATAGGAGGCGGGCCGCAGCCTATGATGGGGTCCTATGACGTTTCCCTACTTCCTCACCGTGGCCTATGCAGGTGCCGGCTTCCACGGCTGGCAGATCCAGACGAGCCTGCGAAGCGGCCAAGGGGACCTCTGGACGGCGCTGCGCACCTTCGATCCTGATGCGCCCATGCCCCAGGGCACGGGGCGCACCGATGCGGGCGTGCATGCCCGCGCCCAGGGGGTGCTCATCCACGCGACCCGCGCCTGGGAGCCCTACCGCCTTCTGGCGGCCTTGAACGCGCACCTGCCGAAGGACATCCGCGTGATGGGCGCGCAGCCTGCGCCGGAGGGATTCTTCCCCCGCCAGCATGCGGTGGCGAAGCGCTACATCTACCGCCTGAGCCTGGGGCCCGCGGAGGACCCCCTGATGGCGGCCTTCCGGTGGCACCTGCACCAGGCGGCGCCCCTGGACCTGGGGGCCATGGAGGAGGCGGTGGGCCCGCTGCTGGGCACCCATGACTTCTCGAGCTTCCGCTGTGTGGAGTGCGCCGCGAAGACACCCGTCCGGACCTTGCATGGCATCCAGATCGCGCCCGTGGTCGGCGGTGTGGACCTCGTCTTCGAAGGCAGCAGCTTCCTCATGCATCAGGTGCGGATCATGGCCGGCACGCTGGTGGAGGTGGGGAAGGGCAGGCGCCGCAAGGATTCCCTCGGCGCCGTCCTCGCCGCGAAGGATCGGACCGGGGCGGGCATCACGGCGCCGCCCTGGGGCCTGTGCCTGGAGCAGGTCTGGTACGAAGCCCGATGGGGGGTGGGCGGGGCAAGCCCTTGGGGTGAGCGGGACTGAAGGGATGGCCATTCCCGGCATATCGGGAAAGGAGGTCTCGATATATCGGTAAAGGTGGGGGTTTCTGGATCTTGGCTTGAGTATAAAATATTGATATATATCATTTTATTTATTCGGCATGAAGATGGCTCTAGCTGGGGACCGCCGTGCGCGGCTTTCCAGGAGAACCTCCGATGTCCCCATCCCTGATCAATACCGAAATCAAGCCCTTCACGGCCACGGCCTTCCAGAACGGCCAGTTCAAGTCCGTCAGTGAAGCTGATCTGAAGGGCAAGTGGTCGGTGTTCTTCTTCTATCCCGCCGATTTCACCTTCGTCTGCCCCACGGAGCTGGGAGACCTGGCCGACCACTATGCGGAATTCCAGAAGCTGGGCGTGGAGATCTATGGGGTGAGCACGGACACCCACTTCACCCACAAGGCCTGGCACGACACGTCCGAGACCATCGGCAAGATCCGGTACCCGCTGGTGGGTGATCCGACCCAGGCGATCTCCCGCAACTTCGGCGTGCTGATCGAGGAGGCCGGCCTCGCCGAGCGCGGCACCTTCGTGATCGACCCCTCCGGCAGGATCCAGATCATCGAGATCAACGCGGGCGGCGTCGGCCGCAACGCCGAGGAGCTGCTCCGGAAGGTCAAGGCGGCCCAGTACGTCGCCAGCCACCCGGGCGAGGTCTGTCCCGCCAAGTGGAAGGAGGGCGAAGCCACCCTGGCGCCCTCGCTGGATCTGGTGGGGAAGATCTAGCTCGAAAGGCCAGCCCGGGCGCCAGCCGCGTCCGGGCAGGCCCCGGCACAGACCCCCAGCCCTTCGGAGAACACCATGCTCGCAGCGGATATCCAGGCCCAACTGAAGGCCCACCTCGAGAAGCTCGTCCATCCCATCGATCTGGTGGCCTCCCTCGACTCCAGCGCGAAGTCCCGGGAGCTCCAGGCGCTGCTGGAGGCGGTCGCGGCGCTCTCGGACAAGGTGAGCCTCCGTACCGATGGCCAGGGTTCGCGCCGTCCGTCATTCGGCATCAGCCGCGCCGGGGAAGTCCCCCGCGTGCATTTCGCCGGCATCCCGATGGGCCATGAATTTACCTCGCTGGTGCTGGCCCTTCTGCAGGTGAGCGGCCATCCGCCCAGACTCGAAGCGCAGGTGGCCGAGCAGATCCGCGCCCTCGCCGGGGACTTCCGTTTCGAGGCCTTCGTCTCGCTCTCCTGCCACAACTGCCCGGATGTGGTGCAGGCGCTCAATGCCATGGCGGCCCTCAATCCGGCCATCGAGGCGGTGATGATCGACGGGGCCCTGTTCCAGGCGGAGGTGGAGAGCCGCCAGATCATGGGCGTGCCTGCGGTCTTCCTGAATGGCGAGCCCTTCGGCCAGGGCCGGGCCAGCGTCGAAGAGATCCTCGCCAAGCTGGACACCGGCGCCGCGGCGCGGGAAGCGGACCGGATCGCCCAGAAGGGGGCCTTCGACGTGCTGGTGGTCGGTGGTGGCCCGGCGGGCTCTGCGGCGGCCATCTACGCGGCCCGGAAGGGCATCCGCACGGGCGTGGTGGCCGAGCGCTTCGGTGGGCAGGTGCTGGACACCCTGGGCATCGAGAACTTCATCTCGGTGAAGGAGACCGAGGGCCCCAAGCTGGCCATGGCCCTGGAGCAGCATGTCCGCAGCCATGACGTGGACATCATCAACCTGCAGAGGGCCGAAGCCTTGATGCCCGGACTGGAGGGGGGCCTGGTGGGGGTGCGCCTGGCCAGCGGCGCGGTGCTCAGGAGCAGGACCGTGATCCTGGCCACAGGCGCCCGGTGGCGCGAGATGAACGTGCCGGGCGAACAGCGGTACCGGACCAAGGGCGTCGCCTACTGTCCCCACTGCGATGGGCCCCTCTTCAAGGGCAAGCGTGTGTCCGTGATCGGCGGTGGGAACTCCGGCGTGGAGGCCGCCATCGATCTGGCCGGTGTGGCCGCCCATGTCACCCTGCTGGAGTTCGACCAGGCGCTCCGCGCCGATGCGGTGCTCCAGAAGAAGCTCCACAGCCTGTCCAATGTGGCCGTGATCACCTCGGCGCAGACCACGGAGGTCCTGGGTGATGGCCAGAAAGTGGCGGGGCTCGCCTACCGGGACCGCATCAGCGGCGAGGCCCGCAGGCTGGAACTGGAGGGCATCTTCGTCCAGATCGGCCTGCTGCCGAACACCGACTGGCTCCAGGGCGTGGTGGCCCTGTCGCCCCGGGGCGAGATCGAAGTCGATGCCCGCGGCCAGACCTCTGTCCCCGGTGTCTTCGCCGCCGGGGATGCCACCACGGTGCCCTTCAAGCAGATCATCATCGCCATGGGCGAGGGGGCCAAGGCCAGCCTGGGCGCCTTCGACCACCTGATCCGGATGTCCGTGCCAGGCTAGCCTGCTAGTCCAGGTAGAACCCCACGCCCTGCCAGACCTTGAAGCGGATCTTCCCGTCCTGGGAGGTGGCTGGGTCGAAGACGATCTTTTTGGCAGCCTCCACGCAGGCCTCGCCGGCCTCTTTCACGTCCGGACCGTCGCCCGGGAGGCCCTGGATCAGGCGGGAGGCGATGACCTCGCCCTTTTCGTTCACGAGGACGTTCACCACCACCACGCCCCGCGGCCGGCCGGAGAACAGCCCTGAGGACTTCAGCCGCGGAACCACGCGGTTGAGGTTGATGGGACGGGCGGGCTGGATGTCCTCGGACAGGACGACCAGGTCGCCTTCGGTGGGGGAGGCGCTCACCTTGGTCCGCAGGCCCTCGTTTTCCGCTTTGAGCTTCGCCGCCTCGGCCCTGGCATCCACGGCGTCCTGCCTGGCGGCCTGGAATTCCTTGAGGAGGGCGTCGCCGCCGCCCTGGTTCTCCTGGAGGATGGCGCGGACCTGATTCGTCTCCTTGCGCGCGGCCTCGGCCTCGGCGCGGGCCAGGTCGCGGGCCTTGTGGGCGGCGGCCAGTTCCTGCTGCAAGTCCTCGGTGGCTGCGAGCCGCTGCTTGAGGCCATCCCGCTCCTCCGTGAGCCGCCGGACCTGGACTACAAGCTGGGCGGCCGTGGGCTTCTTCGCCGCGGCAAGGGGCAGGGCGATCAACAGCAGGGCGATGGCGATGCGCATGGTGCCTCCGGATGAGGGAGGGATCAGCGCAAGTCAGCCGGCTGGTCGCTCCCATGGGCAGGTTTCGAGGCCTTGAGAATCCCACGCTTGATGAGCTTGGAGAAGATGGCGAGGCATTCGTCCTGCTCGAAGGGGGCGATGGAGAGGATGTCGCGGATGGTCCACAAGCCGTTCACCCGGCTGGCGAGGAAGGCTTCGTTGGGGCCGAGGTTCGTGTTCATCAGCTCATCCAGGCCCACCACCAGTTCGGGCACCAGGTCCTGGTCCAGCTTCTTGTCGTCCAGCAGGTCCTGGACCACGGCCATCATCTTGCCGGCATCCACGTGCCGGGGCTGGTCCTTGAGGATGCGCCGGAGCTCCTCCTGGGCCTCCTGGAGCTTCTGCTTCTCCACCAGGGCCCTGGCCCGCTGCAGCTGGAGGCTCGGGTTCTCCCCGAGGTTGCCGCCGGAATCGATGATGCGCACCAGGCCCTTCTCGTGGAGGTCGAAGAGCAGCTTGTTGATCTTGAACTCAGGCATGCGGATGTCCAGCACGAGCTGGTCCACCCGTTTCTGGCCGTCGAGGCGTGCCAGGATGTCGGCATCCTCGGGCGCCAGGGGCAGGCGCTCGGCGATGGCCTCGGGGATGGCCGCCAGCACGGCGTCGCCGCCCTTGATGATCTTCCGGATGCGTTTCCAGTCATCCAGGCGGCGCGCGCCCTCCAGGACGATGCCGGTGACATCGAGGCTGAGCAGCATGGATTTCTGGTGGGAGCCGGCGCCGTCATGGAACTCGAAGCTGCCCACATTCCACAGGAAGGTGTCGTAGATGCTCTCTTCGACCTTCAGCTGCACGATGCGCCGGATCTCGGCCTCGGTGACCAGCTGGCGGTTGACGAGGATGCGCCCCAGGAGCTGCTGCTCGTCCTCCTGGGTGGCGAGGGCTTCGCGGAGCTGGTCCTCGGTGATCCGGTTGAAGGCCAGCAGGTACTGGCCCAGGTACTCGCGGGGATCCGAGGACCAGATGCTGGTGATGCGGCCTTCATGGAAGGCCACCCGCTTGGTGTGCAGGGGGCCGCGCAGCTCAACCACACCGGTCTTCTTGCCCACGGCCAGCCACTGGAGGATGTCCTCCAAGCCCATCGTCGCGAGATCGCCGCTCAGCGCCAAGAATCTGCCTCCTGTCGGACAAGGCTACCTTGTTCCTTGTCGTTGCCCCAGGGTCATCGGAAATCTACAATTCCGGGCCCTCCACCCTTACCCTATCGGCCGGGGACAGGGGTTCCGATAGGAGGATCACAGCCGGGGCAGGGTCTCCCGGATGGCCCGGTTGAGCAGGTCCGGATGGTGGCGGGCCGCGGGAGCCTCGGGGTCCAGCAGGGGGAAGCGGTGCACGGGAATGTCCAGGATCCTGTCGGCCGGTGCAGAGACGGGTTCGCCGCCCTCCTCCTGGTACCTGGCCAGCATCTCGGGCTGGAGCGGGGCCGAGTTGGCGATGACCGCCGAGATGTGCGTGCGCCCGAAGGCCTGGATGGCGGCCATGTGGCTTTCCAGATCCAGTCCGGCGGTTTCTCCGGGTTCGGTCATGAGGTTCGCCACGTAGACCACCGGCGCCCGGGAGATGGCAATGGCCTCCTGCAGTTCGGGCAGGAGCAGGTTGGAGATGGTGGAGGTGAAGAGGCTGCCGGGGCTCAGGATCACGAGATCGGCCCGCAGCAGGGCGAGGACCGCCTCGGGCAGGGGTTCGGCATCGGCGGGCTCCATCCATAGCCGGGCCAGGGGCGGGCGGCAGGAACCCACGGCGGTCTCCCCCACGTAGCGCCGTCCTGCCAGGTCCTCGGCGCAGAGGGTGACGGGCACCACGGTGGAGGGGAAGAGCCGGCCCACCGTCACCAGCACGCCCGAAAGCTGCCGGATGGCCCGCACCCAGTCGCCCGTGAGATCCGCCAGGGCCCACAGCATGAGGTTGCCGAGGGAGTGCCCGGCGAGGCTGCCGTCCCCCTTGAAGCGGTAGTTCAGAAGGTCGGAGAGCGCCGAGTCCTCCAGGGTGAGGGCCGAGAGGCAGTTCCGGAGATCCCCGGGGGGAAGGCCGCCCAATTCATCGCGGAGCCGCCCGGAGGAGCCGCCGTTGTCCGACACGGTGACGATGCCCGTGAGCTTCCAGGGGTCGCGGCTGCGCCCCGCCTCGCGCTTCAGGGACTGCAGAAGCGCGGCCAGACCGGTGCCGCCGCCGAGGGCCACCACCTTCAGGGGAAGGTCGGCGTGAAGGGCCCTGGAGCCGGGCACGGTGGGGTCCGTCGCGGCCTAGCGGCCTTCGGTGAAGGCGAAGAGCGGCGATTTCCGGATGGAATTGAAGTCCGGCTCCATGTGCCACTGGAAGACCAGATCCTCATCCAGTTCCATGGCCTTCTTCAGGCTGTCGGCGGACGCCTCGGTGTTCTCCGCCTGGGCGAAGGCCACGGCGCGGAGGTAGTGCAGGTTGGCCTGCGCGGGATGGGCCTTGATGGCCTTCTCGGCGAGCTTCAGGGCGCCATCCGTGTCGTGCCGGTTCAGGCAGGCCTGGATCTCGGTGACGGCGTCGGCGGCCACGGCCTTGGCGGGGTGGAGCTTGGCTTCCGCCAGGAGGCGGTAGATCTGGGCGCGGCGCTTCACGGCCCAGTCACCGGCGGCCTGGGCTTCTTCCATCAGGGTGTCCAGGGCCTTCACGGCCTCTGCGTGCTTGCCTGAATCCACGAGCTTGACGGCCTTCGCGAAGGCGCCAGCGAGCGGTGAAGGCTGGGCGGCTGGAACGGGGACGGACTTGGAAGCTTGTTCTGACTTGGCCTTCGTCGCCATGCGGGATCCTCTGGAAGCCTTGGGGAAACTATAGAGTGACAGGTTTCCCGGGGCAAATCCCGGCCGCATGGCGGCGAAGGCGGGATTCAGGCTTTGAACAGGGCCTTTTCGCGGTTCAGGACGCGGGTGGAAACCAGGGTCATGAGGCCAGCCAGGCCCACCGTCATGGCGAAGGCGATGGCGTATTCGGTCCAGTTCGGCTGCTGGCCGAACATCTTGCGGAGGGCCAGGCAGACATTCACCACGGGCACGTAGGCGAGGGCGGGGATCTTGTCCACGCCGGGGGCCATGGTGAACATGCCCAGGAAGACCACCAGGAAGATGCCCGGCATGATGGCGCTGCCGGCCTCGATGGTGTTCTTCGCCTGGATGCCCATGAGCAGGATGAAGTTCGCGAAGAACAGGCCCAGGGGCACCATGATCAGGAAGGTGAGGCCCAGGGTCATGGGGTTGGCGATGGCCGCCATGGCCTGCATGGAGCCCGCGGAGCCGCCGCCGATGAAGGGGATGGAGAGGCCCATGCTGAGCAGGTTCAGCAGGGCCGCGATGACGCCCATGCTGAAGATGTAGAGCAGCTTTCCGAGGATGATCTGGTTCCTGGGCAGGCGCGTGGCCATGAGGCTCAGGAGCGTGTTCCGCTCCTTCTCACCGGCGGTGGCGTAGATGCCGTGCTGCATGGCGCCCGTGTACATCATGGTCATCAGGAGGTAGGGCAGCAGCATGCCGATGAACTTCCCGGCCTTCAGGGCCGCGTCCGCGGCATCCTTCACGTCGAGCTTGATGGGCTCGGCCAGCTGCAGGGAAGCGCCCAGGGTCTGGAGGCGGCCCTGCACCCAGGTCTTCTCCTGGCCCTTGAGGGACTCCTTGAGGCGCTTGAGGGCCAGTTCGGAAGCCCGCTCACTCTCGTCCACCGTGGCGGTGACGATGAAGGTCGCGTGCTTCTGGAGGGCTTCGGCGGCGGTGGGGGCCACCTCGATCGCCAGTTCCAGCTTCTGGTCGCGGAGGGCCTGCCTCAGATCGCCCTCGGGCCTGGCCACGCGCTCGAAGCGCTTCGGATCCGAGGCGAGGATCCCGTCCAGGATTCCGGAGGGGTCGGAGACATAGACCCGGCTGGCCTTGTTGCGGTTCTGGGCCTCGTCCCGCTTCCCCATCTTGGCCATCATGCCGAAGATGGCGGGATAGAGCAGGAAGGGCAGGACGAAGGCGAAGAAGAGCGTCTTCCGGTCCTTCGAGAGTTCGAGGAATTCCTTCTTGGCGATGAGCAGGGCGCCGCGCATCAGTGGCCTCCTTCGGCTTCAGATTCAGCCGCCAGCTGGAAGAAGACCTCATCCAGAGTCTTGGCATGTCTGGCCTGCAGGATGTCGCGGGGCGGGGCGTCGCCGTGGAGCTTGCCATCGAAGATGATGCCCACGCGGTCGCAGATGTCTTCCACCATGGGCATGACGTGGGTGGACACGATCACCGTCCGCCCCTCTTCGCGCATGATGCGCAGCAGATCCAGCACGGTCTTGGCGGTGAGCACGTCCAGACCCGTGGTGGGCTCGTCGAAGATCACCACCTTGGGGTCGTGCAGCAGGGCGCGGGCGATGCTCACCTTCTGCTTCTGGCCTGAGGAGAAGCCCTCCATCTTCACATCCGCGAAATCCGCCAGCTGGAGCTTCTCCAGCAGGTGCAGGCCCCGGCGCTCGGCGATGACGGGATCCACATCCTGGAACTCCCCGAAGATCCGCAGCAGCTCGCGGGGCGTGAAGCGCACATACACGCCCATGTCCGTGCTCAGGTAGCCCAGGCATCCGCGCACGGCCTCGGGCTTCTGGCGGGCGTCCATGCCGCAGACGTGGACAGTGCCGGCATCCGGATCCATGAGGCCCGCGATCATCCGCAGGGTCGTCGACTTGCCGGCGCCGTTGGGCCCCAGCAGCCCATAGATCTCGCCGGGCTTCACGGCCAGCGAAATGCCCCGCACCGCATCGATGCGCTTCACCGTCCGGGTTTTCCGGTCCTTCACCTCGAAGGATTTGTGGACCTCGTTCAGCTGGATCACCGGGCCTCCGGATGGGAAGGCCCCAGTGTAGAGGCCGGAACCACAACCCCGGCCGGGGACCGGCGAACGGAAGGGCCGGGCCGGTGAACGGGGGTGTGCGGACTTTCAGTGGTGACCGAGGACCCCCGTGGCCCCGAGGGTCAGCATCACCAGCCCCAGGCCCAGGCAGTAGACCGCGAAACCGTTGAGCCTGGGCTTCTGGGTGAAGCGGTCCAGGAGCCCGATGGCCAGGTAGCCGGAGATGGCCGAGGCCGCGACCCCGGCCGCGCAAAGCAGGGCGGGGGAGGCCGATCCGGCGGGGAAGGCCAGCTCTGCGGGAAGGGGCTGATTCAGGAACAGGGGCTTCAGCAGGCCGCGCAGCTCCAGCACGGCGGCGGCCGCGATGGTGGGCACGCCCAGGAGGAAGCTGAACCGCGCCGAGGCCGGAAGCCGCAGGCCCTGGAAGACGCCCATGGCGATGGTGGAGCCGGACCGGGACAGCCCGAAGCCGCCGCCGAGGCCCTGGATGGCCCCCACGGCCAGGGCGTCCGAGGCCCGGAGGTCGCCGATGTCGCGTCCGGCCCGGTCCACGCCGAGCAGGTTGATCCGCTGGTGGCTCAGGCGGTTGGCGAGGTAGAGCAGGCCGGAGGTGCAGACCAGCCCGATGCCGTAGACCCAGAGGTGGTCCTTGGCGGCCTCCTTCACGCCCCTGGTGGCCAGCCCGAGGATGCCCGTGGGGAGCATGGCGATGAACAGCCACAGGGCCAATTTTCGCCCCTCGGAATCCCGGCCCAGGCACCCCATGGCCACCCGGAACAGCTCCCGGCGGAAGTAGACCATCAGCGCGGCCAGCGTTCCCACATGGAGGAGCACGTCGAAGGCCAGGGGCATGGGCCGCCCGCCGAACATCAGGTGCTCTGTGAGAGTGAGGTGCGCCGTGGAGGACACCGGCAGGAATTCCGTCAGGCCCTGGACCAGGCCCAGGAGGATGGCGTGCAGCAGGTTCATTCTTACTCCGGCCAAAAAGACAGTGTGCCAGAGGGCTCAGGATTCCCGCGGGAGCGCCTTCAGGAGGGCCAGGTACTCGCGGTG
>DPRT01000150.1:0-2286 GCA_003538615.1 Holophagaceae bacterium
TTGTTGGCGGAGAGAGGGGGATTCGAACCCCCGGTACTGGTTTACCCAATACACTCGCTTAGCAGGCGAGCCCGATCGGCCACTCCGGCATCTCTCCACGGCTTTCCAGATTACCGTTGGAGGCTGGCCGGCACAAGGTTTCTTGCCGGAAGCGCCGTCCCGCCTTCAAGATGGAGGCACGGAGGGATGGCCGAGCGGTTTAAGGCACCGGTCTTGAAAACCGACGTGGGCGNNAGGGCCCGCAAGGTCGCATCCCCGGGACGCTCCTGAGCCAGGGCCTTCCAGAGCTTGCGGGCCTCGTTCCTGCGGCCGTAGCGGTCCACCAGGGTGGCGAAGACCACCCGCTCGACGAAGGCCGCATCGGCCTTGGGGCGGAGCTTTTCCAGTTCGTCGTCCAGGGTCGGCTCCCGCTCCACCTCCCGCCGGGCGGGATCCCTGCGGACCTCGGGCATGCTCTTTTCGCGCATGATGAGGCCCGCCTGGGCCAGGTGCTGCAGCTTCACGGGCACAAGGCCCTTCTGAAGCGCGGCCAGCGGCTTGATCTCGGCGGGCCGGGCGCCCTGGGGCTGGCCTTCGGTGTTGAAGCGCACGTTGCAGGGGCCCACGAACACGAACTGGTCCCCCGTGGCCATGCGGATCAGCACCAGGCGTCCGCCCCGGGCCACGGTGAAGGAACGCAGGGCCGGGATATCCGTCGTGATCCCCAGGGGTCTGCCGTCCTCGAAGGCCGCGGAGCCCGCCAGATCCGCCACCATGGCGACCGTGGCCTGGCCCGCAAGGGGCAGCGCCGAGGCCATCAGCGCCGGGACGGAGAGCCAAGGGGAAAGGTTCGCCCCCGCGCGGAGAAGGAAGGTTGTTCGCCCGCATGCCCGCATCATGGCCGCCCATCGGAAGGTATCCCTCATGCTAGCTCCTTGGCCAGCCGAACACCGCCATGGGCGCCCGGCCCTTCAGGGGTTTTTCACCCAGGGGCTCGAAGGCGCCGGGTACGTCCAGCTCCGCCAGCACCGGCGCCGTCACCAGCAGCGGATAGCCGCTGCCCTTGGTGAGCCCTTCGATGCGGGAGGCCGTGTTCACCACATCGCCAATGGCCGTGTACTCGTGGCGGGAGGCCCCGCCCACGTGGCCCACGGCGGCTTCGCCATAGTGGAGGCCGATGCCGATGCGCAGGGGCTCCCGGCCTTCCGCAGCCAGTTCCGCATTGAGGCCCTCCAGCGCCGCGAGCATGGCCTGGGCACAGCGGAAGGCGCTGCGGCAGGGATGCTCCTGGGGCGCGGGCGCGCCGAAGAAGGCCATGATCCCGTCCCCCATGAACTTGTCCAGGGTGCCTCCGTGGGCATGGATGGCTTCGGCCATGCGCTGGAAATACCGGTTGAGCAGATCGATCACCGCCTCCGGCTCCAGGCCCTCGCTGAGGGTGGTGAAGCCGCGGATATCGGAGAAGAGGACGCACAGCCATCGCCGTTCGCCCCGCAGCCCGGGCTGGAGCCGCCCGTCCAGGATCTGGGTGAGGATGGCGGGGCTCACATAGCCCCCGAAGACCGCCCGCAGGCGGCGGCGCTCCTGCAGCCGGAGGAAGGCCTCCCGGCCCGCCCGGGCCCCGAAGCCCGCGACAAGCCCCAGCAGCAGCCCCGAGATCCCCAGGAACCAGCCCTGCCACTGGAGCGCCAGCAGCAGGCCGATGCCCGCGGCCAGCGCGCCGAGGAGACCCAGGCTTCCCAGGCGGGGACGCGCCCCCAGGATCCAGCCCAGCCCCAGGCTCGCCACGGCCAGTCCCAGGACGACCCAGCGCGGCGCCTGCTGCAGCGGGCCCCGCCCCAGGAGGTTCCGCAGGGCCTGGGCGTGGAGCAGGACGCCGGGGGCGAAGCCGCCGTTCTCCTCGCCCCAGCCGCTGATATCCACCGCCTGCGGGTGGCGGTCCACGAAGGGGAAGACGCTTCCGATCAGCACCACCTTCCCCTGGAAGGCGGCCCGCAGGGCCGGAACATCGCCGGCCCGGTGCCAGGCCACCACCTGGTGGAAGGGCAGGTACGGCAGGGGGGCCGCTCCCCGGTAGTCCAGCCAGCCCTCGCGCACGGGCCGCCCCAGGGCCCGCGCCAGGTTGCCCGAAAGGGTGGGCGCCGCCTGCGGCGATCCTCCGAAGTGCTCCGTGAAGCGCCGCACCACCGCATCCCGGTCCACCTCCCAGAGCACGAAGGCCGTGCCGCCCTCACCCGCGGCGGTCTGGAAGGGTCCGTGGATGGGCCGCGGAAGGCCTGCCGCATCCACCGTGATGCCCAGCACCAG
>DPRT01000150.1:2383-27083 GCA_003538615.1 Holophagaceae bacterium
GCCAGCAGCAGGGCGAGGGAAAGGACGCGGCGCAGAGCGGGGATCATGGATCAGGTCTTCCCCGTAGCGTGGCAGATCGTGGGGCCGGAGGGCCATCACCGCGAAACGGGCCAGCGCCGCGGATCCCCCTGGGAGTGGCCCAGACGGCGCCTCTGGGCCTGTCTTTCCGCCCAACCCAAGGCCTGGAATGATGCCGGACCGGACACCCGGTCTAGACTGGAGGCTGGACCCCTCCGGAGCTACCGATGCGCCTTCGCCCGATCCTGGCCTCCCCGCTGCTCTGCCTTGGCCTCAGCCTGGCCTGCGGCGGAGGCGGCTCCAGTTCCCCCGCGCCCACGGGGAACCTGGCCCTCCGGTTCGGCTCGGACAGCCTCCCCGGCCTCAGCCAGGCGGTGGTGGGGCTGGAGAAGGTGGAAGCCAGTCCAGACGGCGCCACCTGGACCGCCCTGGGAAACGTCAAGGCCACCTTCGACCTGATGACCCTGCAGAACGGCCATAGCGCCCTGGTCCTCCCGGCCACGACGGTCCGTGCCGCCACCTACACCCAGTTCCGCATCACCTGGGCCACCGTGAACTACCGGTCGATCATCGACCAGCCCGCCTACGCGGTCACCAGCAGCGGCGCCGAAAGGCTGCTGACCATGCCGGTGACGACTGTCATCAGCGGGAGCGTCACGGTGCCCGCCAATGGCGGCGCCACCGCCCAGATCATCCTGAGCGGCCAGCAGGCCGTGCAGGCGCGCAGCGCCACCGCCGCCACCTTCTTCGCCACGGGCCGCGCCTTCGACCTGGCCGCCTCGGCCAGCATCGCGGGCCGCCTTGCGGATGGAGCCACGCCGCTGGCCGGTGTGGAAGTCTTCGCGGAGACCGTGGACGGCCTCGGCATCGCCACCCTGCAGCGCCGGGCCGTCACGGACGCCTCCGGCAACTACCTCCTCGAGGGCCTGCCCACGGGCGGCCTCTACTTCGTGGCCGCCCAGCCCGCCAGCGCCACCAGCGCCTACGCCGCGGCCGCCTCCGCGCCCGTGAACGCCACTTCCGCCACCACCTACACCGCGAACCTGTCCTTCAGCAACCCGCAAACACCTGGGGCCCTGGCCCTCAGCATCACGCCCGTCTCCACCGCCACCCAGGGCACCTGGGGAGAGCTGCGGCAGGCCCTCGCCACGGGGGGAGCGGGAAGCCAGAACCTCATCGTCCGGTCCCAGACCGCGACCGCCGAGGCAAGCCCCGAGCAGGCCACCTTCCTGGGGCTCGCCCCGGGCATCTATGGCGTCACCGCCCAGCGCAGCACCTCCGGCGCTGCGCCTGCCATGAAGACCGGTGCCCAGGTGCTCGTCAGCGCCGGGGCCACCGCCACCACCACGCTGAGCTTCCCCTGAACCGGAAGGGCCCGCCTTGCGGCGGGCCCTTCCAGATCGCAGGCGCCGGTTATCCGACGATCTTCTTCATCCAACCGTGGGTATCGGGCGCGAGACCGTGCTGGAGGTTGAGGAGGGTTTCACGCAGCTTGGCGGCCACGGGGCCCGTCTCGCCGCGGTTGATGTCCCAGTGCCCCTGCCGCGACTTCGCATGGCCCACGGGGGTGATGACCGCGGCGGTGCCGCAGGCGAACACTTCCGTCATGCGGCCTTCCGCGATGGCGCTCTTCCACTCGGACACGGTGATCTTCCGCTCCTCCGCGCGGAAGCCCTGCTCGCGGGCCAGCTGCAGCAGGCTGTCGCGGGTGATGCCGGGCAGCAGGGTGCCGGTGAGCTCGGGCGTGACCACGACGGTCTCGCCCTTCTCCTGGTAGACGAAGAAGATGTTCATGCCGCCCATCTCCTCGATGTACTCGCGGTGGATGGCGTCGAGCCACACCACCTGGTCGCAGCCCTCGCCCTTGGCCTGGCGCTGGGCCACGAGGCTGGCGGCGTAGTTGCCCGCGCACTTGGCGAAGCCGGTGCCGCCGGGGGCCGCGCGCACATAGTCCTCGGAGATCCACACCGTCACGGGCTTCACGCCCTGGGGGAAGTAGGCGCCGCTGGGGCTGGCCATGAGGATGAAGAGGTACTCGCTGCTGGCGCGCACGCCGAGGGCGGCTTCCGTGGCGATCATCAGCGGGCGCATGTAGAGGCTTTCGCCCACGGCGCCGGGCACCCAGGCGCGATCCTGGGCGATGAGGGCCTGGGCGGCCTCGATGAAGAGCCCCTCGGGCAGCTCGGGCATGGCCAGGCGGGCCGCGGAGGCGTTGAAGCGGCGGGCATTGGCCTCGGGCCGGAAGGAGGCGATGCTGCCGTCCGGCTGGTGGTAGGCCTTGAACCCCTCGAAGATGGCCTGGCCGTAGTGCAGCACGGAGGCGGCGGGATCCATCTCGATGGGGCCGTAGGCCTTCAGCACGCCCTTGCCCCAGCCCTGGCCCTCCTTGTAGGGGATCACCACCATGTGGTCGGTGAACACGCGGCCGAAGCCGGGGTTGGTCATGCGCTTCGCGCGCTCCTCGGGGCTGGCGGCATGGTCCGAGGGGCGGATTTCGAGGGTGGAGGTGGACATCACGGCATTCACGGTCGCTCCTTGAAGGGGGGTGGTCAGGCCCGGTGGACCAGGTGCCCGAGCCGCGCGATGGCGTCCCGGGTGGTCGCGGGGTCGTGCGTGGAGAAGTTCAGCCGGAGGCAGTTGGTGCCCCGGCCATCGGCGAAGAAAAGCGGCCCCGGCGCGAAGCCGATGCCGTGCTGCAGGGCATCGCGGTGCAGGTCCAGGGCGGAGAAGTCCTCGGGCATCACCACCCAGAGGTGCATGCCGCCCTTGGGTTCGGAGACCTGGGTGCCCGGGGGGAAGTGCTCGGCCAGGGCCTCCACCATGGCGTCGCGGCGCTCCTTGAGGGCGCGGCGCAGCCGGGCCAGGTGGCGCCGGAAGCCGCCCGTATCCAGGAAGCGCGCCACCACCGCCTGCAGCAGGGGGGGCTGGCCGATGGTCTGCACCTCCTGGATGGGCGCCATGCGGCGCAGCAGCTCGTCCTTCGCGATGAGGTAGCCCAGGCGCAGGCCCGCGGCCAGCGACTTGGAGAAGCTGCCCAGATGGATGACGTGGTCGGCCCCCTCCAGGCGGCGGAAGGGCGGCAGGGAGGTGCCGGAGAAGCGCAGGTCGCCGTAGGCGGAATCCGTCACCACGATCACGCCGTGGGCCCGGGCCACGGCCAGCACCCGCTCGCGGCGGGCCTTGGACTGGGTCATGCCCGTGGGGTTGTGGAAGCTGGGCACCGTGAAGAGCAGCTTGGCCTCGCTGCGCTGAAGGGCCGAGGCCAGGCGCTCGGGATCCAGCCCCTGGCGGTCCACGGGCACGGGCACCGCCTCCCGGCCCAGGGCGCGGATGAGGGCCAGGATGCCCACGTAGCAGGGGCTTTCCACCAGCACACGGTCGCCGGGCACCGTGAAGGACTCCAGGGCCAGGGCCAGGCCCGACTGGGCCCCGGGGAGGGAGCGGATGCCCCAGCCCTCGTCAATGGGCTCGCCTTCCGAGGCCAGCCAGCGGCCCACGGCCTCCAGGTAGGGCGGATGGCCCGCCGGCGCGGAGTAGACCCAGGCTTCGGAGCCCAGCTCCTTGAGCACCTGCGTCGTGATGCGGCGCAGCTGCTCCCCCGGCACCAGGTCGGAGGGGATGAAGCCTGCGGAAAAGCTGATCAGGTCGCGATCCTGGACCCGCTCCAGGGTTTCCCCCAGCCAGGAGCCCAGCTCGCCGTCATGCACCAGCAGGGGCGAGCCCTCGAAGGGGAATTCGCTGCTGGCCCGCAGGCCCGGGGCCTCTGGCAGGCGCGGCGCCACGAAGCTGCCCCGCCCCTGCACGGTCTGGATCCAGCCCGTGCGCTTGAGGCCCGCCAGGGCCTTCAGCACCGTCAGGCGGTGGACGCCCCAGCGCTCGGCCAGCTCCGGCACCGCCGGCAACCGGGAGCCCGGCCGCCATTCGCCTTCCTGGATGAGCCCCCGCAGCCGCCGCTGCAGCTGCAGATACAAGGGGCTGGAGGCGCCCGGGTCGAGGGTGGGATCGAGGACCATCCCCATCAGGATCGGGCCAATTCCCCTGCTTTACAAAGAAAGGAGACGGAATTCACAGCCCGGAACAGACCATTGGCCGGGGGGTGTGGAGATCGGACCGTTCCCCATACCACCCTAGACCGGCCCGGGGCTAAACCGGACCCCCGTCCACTCCCAAAGAAATACCGTGACTTCTGGCCAGGACGCCCATCCTCCATTCAGGACCCGGATCCCATCGAACGGGGCCCCGCCGAGGAGGCTGCATGGCCAACGACAAGAAACCCAAGAAAGCGAAGCCGCCCATCGTGCACGGCGCGGTCTTCCAGGGCTCGAAGCTGACTGGAAAGCTGGTCGAGTCTCTGCAAAAACCCGGCCTCACCCCAGCAAAAAAGAAAAAATAGATCCCGCTTTCGAGTTTTCGATGGCTGGTCGGAACCGCCGGCGAGGGGGCTCCCTGGAGGCATTCAAATTGAAGGGTGAACGGTTCAAGTTGATCTGACCGGTGTGGATTCCGCATTTGTGAATCATTCATATAAATTACAATAAATAACCTTATATACATGGCCCAAATACTGCTCCCTGATTGATTCAGCCCACCCGTCCTTTGATCAGACGGAGCCCCCCGGAACAGTCCGGTCGGCCCACCGGGCACCAGGGAGAGGATGTGACGATTTCAACCGCCATACCGGTGGCCTGGGCGGTGCTTTCGCAGGGCTCCGTTGTGGCCGGCCAGGACGGGAGCAGGGCGGCGCCGCACCCGAAGATGTCAGCCCACCAACCCCATCGGGCCGTGGCAACGGCCTATCTCCAACCATCGACAGGGCAAGCCCGCCTGGGCTTGTATCTGCATCCCTCAATCCAACGCCATGAAAGGGCTTCCATCATGAATTCCATTCAAAAACACCTCTCGCCGTGGGTCATAGCCGCGGCCGCGCTGCTCTGGGCCATCTCCCCGGCCTGGGCCCAGACGCCCAAAGCGCCTTTGGGAACCGCTTCGGCATTCGCCATTCTGGGCGGAACCAATGTCACCTGCACCGGCGGATCCGTCGTCGTCGGCGATATTGGCGTTGCCCCGGGGAGTGCGGTCCCCTTCACCAACACCGGCTGCATCATCAGCGGCGCGACGCCTCCCGCCACGGACGCAGCCGCAGTGCAGGCGCGCGTCGACTTCCTCAGCGCCTACGCCGCGTTCCAGCTGCAGTCCGCCTCCTGCGTGGCCACTCCCGGAAACCTTTCGGGACTGGTCCTTGTCCCAGGCGTCTACTGTCTCGATGCCGTGGCCAAGGCGGGCACCTTGACACTCGCGGGGCCCTCGGATGGCGTCTGGATCTTCCTGGTCGACGGCGCGCTCACGGCCACCAATTTCACCGTGGTCATGGCCGATGGCGGGAACCCCTGCAATGTGTACTGGGTTCCCACCGCCGCCGCGACCCTGACCACTTCGGCGTTCAAGGGCAACATCCTCGCGGGAAATCCCATCGACGGGTCCATCACCCTGACCGGCGGAACCCTCGCGGGCAGCGCCTTGGCGAATGTCGCCGTGACCATGACCGGCACCAGCATCATTGGTTGTGAGGCGCTGTCAGGCCCCTTCTGCTGCCACTGCAAGAAGCACCACAAGCAGGACAAGGAGCACAGCAGCTGCAACCAGGGCGTGGGCAATGGATCCGAGGGCTGCGACCCCGGCCGATCGAACCACGGCGATCCCGCCCACTCGAACGATGAACTGGGCGGCACGCCCGGCAACCCGGGCCGCAAGGGTGGCCGCAAGTAACCTGTCAGGCTTTGCACGGAAGTGGGTCCCAGCGGGGCCCACTTCCGTGTCGGGCAGCCACCGTCATCCCAGCTGCCCCCCGATGGGGTGGAGCGGTAAGCTGGGGTTCCTCAAGGAGCCCGTCATGGCCCAGATCACCCTCAAAGGCAGCCCCATCCACACCTCCGGCGACCTGCCCAAGGTCGGCAGCGCCGCCCCGGCGTACACCCTGGTGCGCACGGATCTCTCCGAAGTCACCCCCAAGGAGCTCGCGGGCCAGCGGGTGGTCCTGAACATCTTCCCCAGCCTGGANNGCCGAGGGCCTGGACAACGTGGTGCCCGCCTCCACCTTCCGCGCCGCGGACTTCGGCCAGGCCTACGGCGTCACGCTGACGGACGGCCCCCTCAAGGGCCTGCTGGCCCGCGCCGTGGTCGTGGTGGACGAGGCCGGCAAGGTGGTCCACACGGAGCTGGTGCCCGAGATCGCCCAGGAGCCCGACTACAACGCNNAGGGTCATGCAGCCCCCGAACACCACGGAAGGCACCAGGCCCAGGAACCGCGCCGCCAGGCCGCTTTCGAAGGCGCCGATCTCGTTGCTCGATCCGATGAACACCTGGTTCACCGAGGACACGCGGCCCAGCATGTGCGCGGGCGTGAGGGACTGCAGCAGGGTGGCGCGCAGCACCACGCTGACGTTGTCCACCGCCCCGCTGGCGGCCAGCAGGAGCAGGCTCAGCAGGAAGCTGCGGCTCAGGGCGAAGGCGATCATGCAGAGGCCGAAGGCGCCCACGCATAGCAGCAGGGTCCGCCCCGCCCGGCGCAGGGGCGGCAGGTGGGCCAGGCTGATGCCCATGAGCACGGAACCCACGGCCGGCGCGGCCCGCAGGGCGCCGAGGCCCTGCGGGCCCACCTGCAGGACCTCCCTGGCGAACACCGGCAGCACCGCCACGGCCCCGCCGAAGAGCACGGCGAAGAGGTCGAGGCTGATGGCCCCCAGCAGCAGCCGCTGGGAGAACACGAAGCTCAGGCCCTCGCCCAGGCTCGCCAGGATCGAGCCCCGGCGCGGAGCCACCGGCCGGGGCGTGTGGCGGATGAAGAACAGGCCCAGCAGGCCACCTGCCAGGAGGGCCATCACCAGGAAGTGGGCCGTCGCCGGGCCGCGCCATGCGTAGACGAGGCCGCCCAGGGCCGGGCCGGCCACCATGCCCCCGTGGAAGACCGAGACCCGCCAGGTGGAGCCGTTGGCGTAGAGGGCCTTGGGCAGCAGGTCCGTGCCCAGGGCCATGTTCGCGGGACGGTAGAAGGCCCGCACGATGCCCGTGAGGAAGATGATGCCGTAGATGGGCCAGACGGCCTTGGCGAGGGGGCCGGAAGGAAAGCGCCAGGTGAGGATCCAGAGCAGCGCCGAGCAGAACGCCAGGCCCAGGGTGGTGCCCATGCAGATGCGCAGGCGGTTCACGCGATCCGCCGCGTGGCCGCCGAAGAGCGCCAGCGCCAGGAAGGGCAGCGCCTCGGACAGACCCACCAGTCCCAGCGCCAACGGATCGCCCGTGCGGTCGTAGACCTGCCAGCCCACCACCACGCCCTGCATCTGGAGCCCCAGGGTGGCCAGGCCCAGCGACGCGATGAACCAGCGGTAGCTGCCGTCCCTCAGGGCCGCATAGGGGTCGTGGGGAACGGCTGCGGGCTCATCCACAGCGCATCACTCGTACCGCAGGGCGTCGATCACGTTCAGCTTCGCGGCTTTCACCGCGGGCAGGAAACCCGCCGCCACGCCGACGACCCCCGAGAAGCCCAGCCCCAGGACTACGGCCCAGGACTCGGTGATGGCGGGCACCTGGAACTTCTGGAGGATGAACACCGCGGAATAGGCGAAGGCGATGCCGATGAGGCCGCCGAAGACGGACAGCACCACCGCCTCGATGAGGAACTGCCAGAGGATGCTGCGCTGGGTGGCGCCCAGGGCGCGCCGGATGCCGATCTCGCGGGTGCGCTCGGTGACGCTCACCAGCATGATGTTGGAGATGCCGATGCCCCCCACCACCAGGGAGATGCTGGCAGCCACGGCCAGCAGCGCCGTGAGGATGCCCGCCTGCTGGGCCTGCATCTGCACGATGTCGTCCTGCTTGCGGATCTGGAAGGGGTTGTCGTCCTTGGGCGCCACCTTCATGCGCTGGCGCAACAGCGCAGTGACCTCCGCTTCGGCCAGCTCGGCCTTGCCCTCCTGGGCGCTCACCATGATGCGCTGGATCTTGTCGCGGCCCATGACCTTGCGCATGACCGTGGTGTAGGGCGCGACGATGAGGTCGTCCTGGTCGCCCCACATGCCGGCGCCCTTCTTCTCCAGCACGCCCACCACCTGGAAGGGCAGCGCGCCGATGCGCACCGTCTGCCCCATGGGGTCCTCGCCATTGAGGAAGAGGTTGTCCTTCACGGTCTGGCCGATGACACAGACCTTGGCCATGCCTCGCACTTCCGTATCCGTGAAGAACCGCCCGTTCTCCACCTCCCAGCCCCGGATCTGGAGAAACTCGGGGCTTGTGCCCTGGATCTGGGTCACGTAGTTGCTGTTTTGGTAGATCACCGGGCGGGTGGTCTGGACAGTCGCAGTCGCCGCCACCACGCTGCTTTGCGAAAGTTCCTGCTGGATCAGGGTGGGGTCGCTTTCCAGCAGGATCTCCGCGCTGCCCATCGCCGATGGGCCAAAGCGGTTCCCGCCGCTGCCCGGGAAGATGGTCAGCATGTTGGAGCCCATGTTCTGGATGAGGGCGATGGAGGCCCGCTTGGAGCCTTCGCCGATGCCGATCATGGCGATGACCGCCCCCACGCCCACGATGATGCCGAGCATGGTCAGGAAGGCCCGCATCTTGTTCCGGGTGATGGCGAAAAGGGCAAGTTTCAGGAACTCCAGCAGAGCCACGATCCACCCCCTACCGGGCCCATGAGATTACAACGGCGTCTCGCGTATCGCCGTCAGGCGATACCGAGAGAAGGGCGAGCTTGATGAATTCCAGGAATCGCATGGACCCCCCGGCTAGCGCCGTCCGCCAGGGCCGCCGAGCGGCGCGGCCCCCGCGGCCTGCTTGGTGTTCTCGACACCGATGAGGACCTGCAGGCCCTCCTGGAGCCCCTCGCCGGAGACCTCGGTGAACTGTCCGTCCGTGATGCCGGCCTTCACCACCACGGCCTTGGGCTTGCCGTTCTCCAGCACCCAGATGCGGTCCTCCCGCTTGGCCACCACGCCGCCCCGGCTGCCCGGGCCGCTCTGCGCGCCAGGCCGGCGGCCGCCCATCATCATGGGCTGGCCGAGCCGTGGCCCGTCCGCCTTCTTCTCTTCCTTGATGAAGGCCGCGGGGTTGAAGCGCAGGGCCGCGTTGGGCACCCGCAGCACATCCTGGCGCTGGTTGGTGATGATGGTGACGTTGGCGGTCATGCCCGAGCGGAGGGCCAGGGACCCCATGAACTTGGGGCCGCCCAGCTGACTGGCGCCACCCGGCACCCGGGCCAGGGCCTTGGGATCGCCGGCCGGAGCCTGGTTCGTCGCGGCCATGCCGCGGGACCGGCCTGCCGCTCCCTGGGTCTGGCCGGCCATGCGCTCTTTGAAGCGCTTCAGGAACTGCTCCTTGGTGACGCCCTGGGTCTCCATGCGGTCCTTCAGGCGCTCCCAGGCCTTCTCGGGATCCGGCGCGGCCTCGGGCCCGGCGCCCTTCCCTGCATCAGCGGACTCGGGCTGCCCGGGGGCCGCCTCGCCGCCCTCGTCGGAGCCCGGCAACGGCTCGTTGGGCACGATGAGTTCCACCACGTAGTTCACCACGTTCTGGGTGGTGATGGGCTCCTGGCGCACCAGGCTCACGGTGGCCGCGAACTGCTTGTCCGGCAGGCTGTCCACGGTGAACATGGCCCGCTGGCCCACCTTCACCTCGTCGATGTCGGATTCGCCGATGGAGACCTGGACCTTCATCTTCGACAGGTCCTGGGCGATCTGGAACAGGTTCGGCGTGCTGAAGCTGGCGGCCACGGTCTGGCCCACGTCCGCCAGCCGCGAAATGACCACCCCATCCACAGGCGCGGTGATGTTGCAGTAGCCCAGGTTGGCCCGGGCCCGGGCCAGGGAGGCCTTGGCGTTCTCAAAGCTGGCGAGGGAGGTCTGGTGGGCCACCAGCCGGGCTTCGAGATCCTGGTCCGACAGCAGCTTTTCCGCCGCCAGGCGCCGGGCCCGGTCGTACTGGCGCTTGGCATCGTCCATGGTGGCCTTGGCCCGCTCCAGGCCCGCCTCGGCGTCCCTGAGCTGGGTCTCCCAGATGGTGGGATCGATCTGGGCGATGAGCTGGCCCTTCTTCACGATGCTGTTGTAGTCCACGTAGAGGGCCGAGATGACGCCCGACACCTGGGTGCCCACGGCCACCTGCACCACGGGGCTCACGGCCCCGGTGGCGTTGATGCGCTGGGTGATGCCGCCCGTGTCCAGATTGGCCATGCGCCACTTCACCTCGTCCTTGGGCCGGGTGAGGACGTAGGCGGTTCCGCCCGCCACCACCACGACGCCGATGCCAAGGCCGATCCAGGTATTCCGCTTCATGACGGCGCGCTCCACTCTCAAAGGGCCGGGCGGGGCCCAGCCTTCAACCTTCGCATAACGATGTATGGACCGCCAGAGGAGGTTCCCGGTTGAGTGGGAAAAACGAGGCTTAGCGGATCAGGCCGAGGCCTTCCACCAGGGCCCGCTTGGCGAAGCCATCCACCAGGGCGAACTGGAGGAAGCCGCCCGCCAGGACGATGGCCGCGCAGACCAGCACCGTGGCGCCGGCCAGGGGCGCATGGACCACCGGGCGGTCCGAGGCCAAACGTTCGGCCTCGGCGCTGGGGGCCTGGAGGAAGAGGGCCACCAGGAAGCGCAGGTAGTAGTAGGCGGACACGAGGCTCGCCAGCACGCCCAGGATGGCCATGCCCACGTGGCCTGTGGCCACCAGCTCGCGGAAGATCATGTACTTGCCGTAGAACCCGCCCATGGGGGGGATGCCCGCCAGGCTGAGCATGAACACGGCGGCGGCGAAGCCCATGGCGGGCCGCTTCCAGCCCAGGCCTCGCAGATCCTCGAAGGTGGTCTTCTCGCCCACCAGACCGAAGGCGGTGAGCAGCCCGAAGGCGCCCATGTTCATGGCGAGGTAGATGACCAGGTAGAACAGCACGCCGGTATGGGCGGCGGGCGTGCCCGCCACGAAACCCAGCATGAGGTAGCCCGCGTGGCTGATGCTGGAGTAGGCCAGCATGCGCTTCACGTTGGACTGCACCAGGGCCGTGAGGTTGCCGAGCACCAGGGTGGCCACGGCCAGCACGGCGACCACCGCCTGCATCTTCACGCCCACGGCCGTCAGGGGCGCGAGGCTGCTGGGGAAGATGCGGAGCAGGGCGATGAAGGCCACGCCCTTGGTGGCCACGGACATGAAACCCGCGATGGGATGGGGCGAGGCCTCATAGGCATCCGGCGTCCACTGGTGGAAGGGCACGGCGGAGACCTTGAAGAGGAAGCCCAGCAGCAGGAGGGCCGCCCCGGTCAGCGCCAGCGGGTCCAGGGCCAGGCCCTGGGCCTTGATTACCCCGGCTGCGGCGCTCAGGTCCAGCGTGCCGCTCAGTCCATAGATCAGCACGCCACCCATGAGGAAGCAGCTGGAAGCCACAGCGCCCGTGAGGAAGTACTTCATGCCGCCTTCGGCGCTTTCCGGCCGGGCCCGCACGGTGCCCACCAGGGCGTAGAGGGGGATGCTGAAGAGCTCGAGGCCCAGGAACAGCGTCACGAAGTGGGTGCTGGCGGTGAAGAGCATCATGCCCGTCACCGAGAAGAGCAGCAGGGAGAGGGTCTCGCCCTTCACCCAGCCCTCCTGGTGGAAATGGTCCCAGCTCTGGAGGATGGTGAGGGCCGCGGCCACCACCACGAAGATGCCGGAGAACTGGGCCAGGCGGTCCATGCGCAGCTGGAAGAAGCTGGGCTGGGCGCCGGTCCGCCAGAGGTCCGTCAGGTACCAGAAGCTGGCCACCACCGCCAGCAGGGCCGTGCCGTACATGACGCCGCGGATCCACTTGGCGGAGGCCTGGTCCTTGTCGAGGGCCATGAGGGGGATCAGGCAGGCGCCCAGGGCCGGAAGGAGCAGCGGCAGCAGGGCCGCCCACTGGCTGGGAGTGAGGCTCATCGGTGCACCTCGTGAGCGGCGGGGGCTTCGGGAGCGTGGGCCGCCGGAGCTTCATGGACTGCGGGCTTCAGGACGAAGGGCCGTGGCGCCGGGGCCTTGATGCCCTGCAGCAACGCGGTCACGGGAGCCTCGCTGGCGGCCACGAAGGTCTTGGGGTGGACGCCCATCCACACGATGAGCACCACCAAAGGCAGCATCACCGCGATTTCGCGGGCGTTCAGGTCCGTGTGCAGATGGTGGGTGCCGCTGTCCTCATCCTTGTTCTCGGGGCCCCAGAAGACCCGCATGAACATCCACAGCATGTAGACCGCGCCCAGCAGCACGCCGGAGGTGGCCAGGCAGGCGTAGAGGCGGCCCCAGGGGAAGCCGGAGACGAAGGTGCCGTTCAGGATCCAGAACTCGCCCACGAACCCGTTGGTGAGGGGCAGGCCGATGGAGCTCAGCGTCACGATGAGGAAGAACGTGGTGAAGATGGGCATCTTCACGGCGACGCCGCCGAAGTCGGCGATCATGCGCGTGTGGGCCCGGTCGTAGAGCATGCCCACCAGCAGGAAGAGCGCGCCGGTGCTGATGCCGTGGTTGAGCATCTGGAGCATGGCGCCCTGGGTGCCGATGACGGTCATGGAGGCGAGCCCCAGCATCACGAAGCCCATGTGGCTCACGGAGGAGTAGGCCACCAGCTTCTTGATGTCGCGCTGGACCATGGCCACCAGGGCCCCGTAGACGATGGCGATGACGCTCAGCAGCGCGATGGGCTGGGCGTAGTGCATGGCCGCCTGGGGGAAGATGGGAATGGCGAAGCGGATGAAACCGTACCCACCCAGCTTCAGCAGCACGCCCGCCAGGATGACGGAACCCGCCGTGGGCGCCTGCACATGGGCATCCGGCAGCCAGGTGTGCAGGGGGAACAGCGGCACCTTGATGGCGAAGGCCACGGCGAAGGCGATGAACAGCCAGCCCTGGACGCTGAAGGGCAGCGCCGAGGCGGCCTGGGCCATGAGGGCCGGGTTGAAGCCCCCGGCCTTGTTGGCCAGGTAGAGCAGCGCCACCAGCCAGAGCAGCGAGCCGCTCAGCGTGTAGAGGAAGAACTTGTTGGCCGCGTAGCGGCGCTCGTCGCCGCCCCAGACCCCGATCATGAAGTACATCGGGATGAGCATGGCCTCCCAGAACAGGTAGAACACGAACAGATCCTGGGCCACCAGGGCGCCCAGCATGCCCGTCTCTAGCAGGAGGAACATGGCCACGAAGGTGCCGATGCGGTCCTTGAGGCTGTTCCAGGTGCCCAGCATGGTGAGGGGCACCAGGAAGGTGGTGAGGATCACCAGCCAGAGGTTCAGGCCGTCCACGGCCAGGGCGTAGTCCACCGGCAGGCCCACCAGGGTGAACCAGGAAGCCCGCTCGGCCAGGATCAGGCCGCCCGCGTCCGGGGCGTGACCCAGCAGCCAGGACAGGCTGAGGACGAAGATGGCGAGGGCGCCCAGGAAGCCGAGCATCCGGGCCAGCTTGCCCAGGGCGTGCGGCAGGGCCATCAGCAGGAAGCCCAGCAGGGCCGGCGCGAAGACCAGGAAGGTGAGGGGATGGAGGTTCAGCCAGGTCATCGCCCCACCTACTTCAGGAAGACATAGAGGAGGACCGCGGCCCCCAGCGCCATGCTGAGCGCGTAGTTGCGCACCCGGCCCGTCTGGAAGAGGGCGGTGAAGTCGCCGAAGACGCGCGCCAGCGCGCCCGGCAGGTTCACCCCCACGCCGTCGATGATGATCACGTCGAAGAGCTTCCACAGGACATTGCCGAACCAGCGGATGGGGCGGAGGATGTAGAGCTCCACGCCCTCGTCCACGTAGTACTTGTTCAGCAGCAGGTTGTGGAGGAAGGGGAACTTCGCGGCAAAGGCCAGCTCCCATTCGGGGCCGTTCTTGTACTTCGACCAGCCCAGGAAACCGAAGGCCAAGCCCAGGGTCGTGGAGATGATCGCCAGCAGCACCGCGGGGCCCTCGTGGTGGCCGTGGGCGCCGTGCAACTGGCCGAAGGTGAGGGCGGGCTTCAGCCACTCGCCGATCTGGAAGTGCCCGCCGAAGGCCTCGGGGACGCCCCAGAAGCCCCAGAGCAGGGAACCCAGGGCCAGCACCATGAGCGGCAGCGTCATGGTCAGGGGGCTTTCGTGGGCATGGTCGTAGGCGTGGTGGTCCCGGGGCTCGCCCCAGAAGGTGAGGGCCATGAGGCGCCACATGTAGAAGCTGGTGCAGCAGGCGGCGATGACGCCGACCACCCAGAGGGCCGGGGACTTCAGGTAGGCCAGGTAGAGGATCTCGTCCTTGCTGAAGAAGCCCGAGGTGCCGGGAAAGCCCATGATGGCGATGGTGCCGGCGACCATGGTGATGAAGGTGATCTTCGTCTTGGCCTTGAGCCCGCCCATCTTGAACAGGTCCTGCTCGTGGTGCATGGCGTGGATCACGCTGCCGGCGCCGAGGAAGAGGAGGGCCTTGAACCAGGCGTGGGTGAAGACGTGGAAGAAGCCCGCCGCGAAGCCCGCCGCGCCCAGGCCCAGGAACATGTAGCCCAGCTGGGAGACGGTGGAGTAGGCCAGCACCTTCTTGATGTCGCGCTGGAAGAGGCCGATGGAGGCGGCGAAGAGGGCCGTGGCCCCGCCCACCCAGGCCACCACGTCCATGGTGATGGGGGCCAGCGTGAACACGGGGGCCAGGCGGCAGATCATGTAGATGCCGCTGGTCACCATGGTGGCCGCGTGGATGAGCGCGCTGACGGGCGTGGGGCCCGCCATGGCGTCCGGCAGCCACAGGTAGAGGGGCAGCTGGGCGCTCTTGCCCGTGGCGCCCACGAAGAGCATCAGCGTGGCGAAGGTGAGGACGCCGAAGCCCACTTCCGGGGCCAGGTGGCCGGCCTGGGTGAGGATGTCGGCGACCGTCAGGGTGCCGAAGGCCGCGAAGAGCACCAGCATGCCGATGGACACGCCCAGGTCGCCCACGCGGTTGAAGAGGAAGGCCTTGAGGCCGGCCTGGGGCGCGAAGTCCGTTTCGAAGTAGTAGCCGATGAGCAGGTAGGAGCAGAGGCCCACGCCCTCCCAGCCCACGAACATCAGCGCCAGGCTCGANNTAGAGGTGGATGAGGAAGCCGATGCCCGTGATGACGAGCATCATGGTGCCGCTGAGGGGGTCGATGACCAGGCCGAAGGGCACGCTGAGGGCGCCCGTGGCCATCCATTCGCCGTAATTCAGGATGAGCCGGTGGTCCGGGGTGGCCTTCATGGCCAGGAACGCGGAGACCGCCAGCAGGAGGGAACCCAGGACCACGCCCAGGCCCACGAAGGTGACGGCGCCCTTGCCCGCGCGCTTGCCCAGCAGGCCGTTGAAGGCTGCGCCCAGCAGGGGGAGGATCGGAATGAGCCAGTAGTACTTGTTCATCGCATCCTCACTGCTTCAGGCTCGCGGCCCGGTCCGAATCGGTGGTGTCCCGATGCCGGAAGAGGCCGATGACCAGCGCCAGGCCGATGGCGGCTTCGCAGGCGGCCACGGCGATAATGAAGAGGTAGAACACCGTGGCCTGGGCGTCTCCGCCGCGGAAGCGCGCGAAGGCCAGCAGGGCCACGTTGGCGGCGTTGAGCATCAGTTCCACGCCCATGAACTGGAGGAGGAGGGTCCGGCGCAGCAGCACCGTGGCCAGGCCCAGGGCGAACAAGAGAAGGGCCACCACCAGGTACCCCTGGAGGCCGCCGTGGAGGATCGCGTCCATGCCGCTCATCACAGGTTCCTCTTAGTCAGCGCCACGGCGCCGATCATGGCCGCCAGCAGCAGGAGGCCCGCCACCTCGAAGCCCAGCAGGTGGTCGGCGAAGAGAGCCGTGCCCGCCTTCTGAAGGGTCATGGCCTGGGGCATCGCGGCACCCCTTTCCGCCAGCGCCTTCAGGCCGCCCGAAGACAGCACGAGCTTCACGGCGCCGAAGACGAGGGCCGCCAGCAGGGCCAGGGACAGCCAGCGCTGGACGGGGCGGGAGGCCACGGCCTCCTCCTCCTGGTGGCTGTTCAGCATCATGATCACGAAGAGCACCAGCACCATGATGGCGCCGCTGTAGACGATGATCTGGAGGGCGGCGGCCACGGGATTGGCCAGCAGCACGAAGAGGCCGGCCACGCCGAAGAAGGTGGCCACCATGCAGAGGCCCGCCACGACGACGTTCTTCTGCAGCAGCATCCCCAGGGCGCCCAGGAGGGTGATGAGGGCAAAGGTGATGAACATGGCCGCTCCCTTACAACGCGATCGTGCGGCGCGGCACGGAGGGGGTGGGGTCCTGGGTGATGCGGTCCTTGCCGTCGGCGTCGGTGTAGGTGTTCATCAGGTCCCACTTGCCGTACTGCATGGAGAGCCGGTCGTAGGCGGCCACTTCATAGTCCTTGCGGAGCCAGATGGCGTCCTTGGGGCAGGCCTCCTCGCACATGCCGCAGTAGATGCAGCGGAGCATGTCGATCTTGAACTTGGCCGGACGCTTCTCCTCGAAGCCCTGGGTGATGTTCAGGTCGCTGAATTCCTCGGCCTCGATGCTGATGCAGCGGGCCGGGCAGGCCTCCTGGCACATGAAGCAGGCCACGCACTTGATGGCCCCGTCCTCGAAGCGCTTCAGCTCGTGGAGGCCCCGGTAGCCCTCGGGCATCTCCTTCTTCATCTCCGGATACTGGATGGTGTAGCGCTTCGCCGTAGGCGTGAAGAGCTGCTTGAGGAAGTGCTGGAACGTGATGCCCATGCCCTTCATCACCGGCCACACATAGGTGCGGTCCAGCCAGCTCAGCTCGACCTTCTTGACCAGGACACCCATTGCGAACTCCTCAGTGTCCCTGGCTCATGCGCCAGGCGTGGAAGACCAGGTTGGCCATGGAAATCGGCAGCATCACCTTCCAGCCGAGGTGCATCAACTGGTCGTAGCGGAAGCGCGGCAGGGTCCAGCGGATCCACACGAAGACCCAGGCGAAGAACAGCATCTTCCCGAGGAAGGCGGCCACGGACAGCAGCACGCCGGGCTCCCGTACGAAGGGCACCTGCCAGCCGCCGAAGTACATCGTGGCGATGAGGGCCGAGGCCGTCATCAGGTGCGAGTACTCCGCCAGGGCCAGGAGGCTGAACTTCATGCTCCCGTATTCCGTGTTGAAGCCCGCCACGATCTCGCTCTCGCCTTCGGCGAAGTCGAAGGGCAGGCGGTTCGTCTCGGCGAACATGCAGGTGAAGAAGACGATGAAGCCCAGGGGCTGGCGGACGATGTTCCAGGCCCAGGGAAGGTGGCTCTGGGCCGTGATGATCTCGGAGGGGTCGTAGCCGCCCGTGGTCATGAAGATGGTGATCACCGCGAGGCTCATGCCGATCTCGTAGCTCACCATGGCCGCAGAGGCCCGCATGCCGCCGAGGATCGACCACTTGTTGTTGCTGGACCAGGCCGCCACCAGCACGCCGTAGACCGCCATGCCCCCGATGGCCAGGGGATACAGCATGCCCATGCCGTTGCCGGGATCCAGCAGGGCCAGGTGGTAGGTGTGGCCGCCGCTCGTGAAGCTCCGGCCGAAGGGGATCACGGCGAAGCCCATGAGGGCCGGCACGAAGGCGAGGAAGGGCGCCAGCCAGAAGAGCCGCTTGTTGGCNNCCGAAGAGGGCGGCCCGGTTGGGCCCGATGCGGTCCTGGATCATGGCCGAACCTCGTCGCTCCACCCAGGTCCAGACGGCGGCCAGCGACATGACGCCGCCGAACACGATCAGGATCTTCACCGCCATCCAGGCGACGGCGGGGGAGGTGTGCAGCAGGCTCGCGAGCTTGTCCATGGGCGGCTTCCCGGCAGGGCCACCCTCGGGGAGGCCCAACCCATCGAGCCTATCAGAGCCGCGGCGTTCCCGACATGGAGGGAAAGAACCATTCAGGCGCCGATGCGACCTGGGTCACAGCCCAGGCTCGGACGCTCACGCGCCCGGGTATAGAAAAGCCTTGGCTCCAGCGCGGTCATGCCGCCCGGGATTCAGCCCACCCTGGCCTCGATCTTCGCCCAGCTGTCCTTCAGCCCCACCGTCCGGTTGAACACGGGCCGGCCCGGCTGGCTGTCGGGATCCGCGGCGAAATAGCCCGTCCGCTCGAACTGGAACCGCTCGCCGGGCTGGGCCAGGGCCAGGCTGGGTTCGAGGCGGGCCTCGGCCAGCGTCTCCAGGCTTCCAGGATTCAGGAGGGTTTTCCAGTCCTGGCCCTCGGCCACGTCCATGGGGTCCTCCTGGGTGAAGAGGGCCTCGTAGAGCCGCACTTCAGCCTTCACCGCATGGGCGGCGCTCACCCAGTGGAGGGTGCCCTTCACCTTGCGGCCATCGGGCGCGTTGCCGCCCCGGCTGGCGGGGTCCCACTCGCAACGCAGTTCCACCACGGCCCCGGAGGCGTCCTTGACCACCTCCTTGCAGGTGACCAGGCAGGCCCCCCGAAGGCGCACTTCGGCCCCAGGCGCCAGGCGGAACCACTTCTTGGGAGACTCCTCGCGGAAGTCGTCCTGATCGATGAACAGTTCCCGGGTGAAGGGCACCTTCCGCGTCCCCATAGCGGGGTCATCCGGATGGTTGGCCACCTCCACCTCGAAAGCCTCCTCCTCCGCCATGTTGGTGATGACCACCTTGAGGGGGCGCAGCACGGCCATGCGGCGGGGGGCCCGCTTCTCCAGGTCCTCCCGGATGCAGAACTCCAGCAGGCCCACATCGGCCACCATGTCGCGCTTGGCCACGCCCACCCGCTCGGCGAAAGCCCGCACGGCCTCGGGGGTGCAGCCCCGGCGCCGCAGGCCGCAGATGGTGGGCATGCGGGGATCGTCCCAGCCGCGGACCACGCCATCCTGCACCAGCTGGAGGAGGCGGCGCTTGCTCATCACAGTGTAGGTGAGGTTCAGGCGGGCGAACTCGATCTGCCGCGGGAGAGGGCGCTGGAAGAACCGGCCCTCCACATCCTGCTCGAGGAACCACTCGTAGAGCGGCCGGTGATCCGAGAATTCCAGCGTGCAGATGGAGTGGGTGATGGTCTCGATGGCGTCCGACACGCCGTGGGCGTAATCGTACATGGGATAGATGCACCAGGCGTCGCCTGTGCGGTGGTGGTGGGCCCGGCGGATGCGGTACATGAGCGGGTCGCGCATGTTCATGTTGCCGCTCGCCATATCGATCTTCGCGCGCAGCACCTTGGACCCGTCCGGGAACTCACCGGCCTTCATCCGGCGGAAGAGGTCCAGGTTCTCCTCGGGGCTGCGGTCCCGGTACGGACTGTTCTTCCCGGGGACATGGAAGTTGCCGCGGTACTCGCGGATCTCCGCTTCGGTCAGGTCGCAGACGTAGGCCTTGCCCTGCTGGATCAGGTATTCCGCGTAGTCGTAGAGGAAGGGGAAATAGTCCGAGGCGTAGTGCTCGCCCTTCCACTGGAAGCCCAGCCACTGGACGTCCTCGCGGATGGAATCCACGTACTCGACGTCCTCTTTGACGGGATTCGTATCGTCGAAGCGCAGGTTGGTGGCGCCGCCGTAGGCCTTCGCCAGGCCGAAGTTCAGGCAGATGCTCTTGGCGTGGCCGATGTGGAGGTAGCCGTTGGGCTCCGGCGGGAACCGCGTGAGCACCCGCCCCCCGTGCTTGCCCGAGGCGCGGTCCGCCTCGACGATCTCCTCGATGAAGTGGAGGCTNNACCCCAACCCCGCCGCCACCTGGGTGGCTCGCTCGATGCCGCGGGCCACGACGGAGCGGATGCGGCCGTCCTCCAGCGCCAGCAGTCCGGCGATGGTGCAGCCGGCGGGGGTGGTGACCTCATCCTTGAGGGCGGCGGGGTGCCGGCCCGTCTCCAGCACCATGGACGCCGCCCCCAGGGTCATCTGGGCCGCCAGTTCCAGGGCCACGGCCCTGGGGAGACCGCACTGGACGCCGCCTTCGGCCAGGGACTCGAGGATCACGAACATGAAGGCCGGGCCGCTGGCGCTGAGGCCCGTGACGGCATCCATGTGTTTCTCGTCCAGGTCCATGACCCGCCCCAGGGGTTCGAACAGGGCCCGGGCCTGGGCCAGCTGGGCCTCGGTGACCCCCTGCCCCGCCGCCAGCACGGTCATGCCCCGGCGGATGGCGCAGGGGGTGTTGGGCATGGCCCGCACCAGGGGCGTGCCCTCCGGCGTGTGGGCAGCCAGGAAATCCAGGGTCGTGCCCGCGGCGATGGACACCACCAGGGGCCGGTGGTCCAGGGCCCCCGAGGCGGTCAGCCCGGCCAGCAGCCCCCTGAGCTCCTTGGGCTTCACGCAGAGCAGCACCACCTCCGCCGCCCGCGCGGCGGCGTCCACCTCGCTCGACAGCGCCATGCCCAGGGCCTGGGCCCGGGCGCAGCCCGCGGCGGGATGGCGGGTGGCGGCATGGATGCGCTCCGCGGGATAGCCCGTGGCTTCCACCAGCCCGGCGCTGATGGCCTGGCCCATGGTGCCGAAACCGAGGATGGCGAGCTGGGGATGGCGGCTCATGGAGACTCCCTGGAACGAAAAAACCGTTACTGGTCCCGTCCCTCCCCCAGAGTCCACCAGGGGCAGGCCTCCAGGGTGGAGACCACGAAGCCCTGGCGCATCTCGGAGATGCGCTGAAACTGGCTGCCCGCGGGGCTGTGGAAGCCCGTGGTGATCTCGCCGGGGCCGGAGCGCACGCCGAAGTAGAACTCGGCCTGGCCGAGGCCCAGGCGGAGGGCGGTCTCCTGGATGGCTTCCCGGTGGTCCATGCCCTCGGGGATGCCCTGGACCACCTGCACGGTCTCCCCGGAGATGATGGTGGGCGCATAGGCGGCAGCGCCCTGGTCCTCCAGCACCGCGAGGGTGATGTGGGTGAACTCGTCCAGATCCATCAGACCCACCGCTGGAGCCGGGCCACCACTTCCTCGCGGCCCACGAGCATGAGCGTATCGAAGATCCCGGGGCTGACGGGCTTGCCGCACAGGGCCACGCGCAGGGCCTGGGCCAGGTCCTTGGTCTTGAGGCCGTGCCTTTCGAGAATGGCGTTGAAGCCGGCCTCCAGGCCCTCGTGGCTGTAGTCCGTGAGGGCGCAGAGCTCACCGAGGGCCACTTTGGCCACCGGCGTCATGAACTTCTCCACGGCCTTCTCGTCGAATCCGGCGGGCCGCTCGAAGGCGAAGCGCAAGGCTTCGGCCATGTCAGTGAGCGACTTGCCCTTTTGCGTGCACTGGATGGCCTGCGCCCTCCAGGCCGCAGGCTTTTCGTCCCACATCTCAGGCACGAAGGGCCTGAGATGTGGCTCCAGCTCTTCCCAGGAAGCGCGCTGGATCAGCTTCTGGTTCAGCCACTGGAGCTTGTCCATGTCGAAGCGGGCCGCGCTCTTCTGGCAGTCCGCCAGGTCGAAGAGCTGGATCATCTGGGCGTCCGTGAGCAGCTCCTCCTCGGCGCTCTCCACCGCCTTGCCGTCGATCTTGGGCGTCCAGGAGAGGCGGGCCAGCGCGAGGCGCACGGCGGAGGGCAGCAGGCCCATGGCCTGGTACTCGGTGATGCTGGTGGCGCCGTGGCGCTTGCTGAGCTTGGCCCCATCGGCCCCCAGGATCATGGGCACGTGGGCGAAGGCCGGCAGGTCATAGCCGAAAGCGGCGAAGAGGGGGATCTGCTTGGGGGTGTTGTTCAGGTGGTCGTCGCCCCGGATGACATGGGTGACCTCCATGTGGGTATCGTCCACCACCACGCAGAAGTTGTAGGTGGGCACGCCGATCTCGCCGGGCCCCTCGCCGGTGCGGGCGATGATCCAGTCATCCAGGCTGTCGGCGGGGAAGCGGGTGTCGCCCTTGATGAGGTCGGGCACCACGATGTCGCCGCCCACAGGCATGCGGAAGCGGATGGCGGCGGGCTGGCTGCCATCGTGGGCCGCGTCTGCGCAGCCCTTCCCCGCATCCAGGCCGCGGTTGTACTGGAAGACCTTGCCCGCGGCTTCCACGGCCTTGCGCCGCTCGTCCAGAGTCTCCCGGTCGCAGCGGCAGCGGTAGGCCAGGCCCTTGTCCAGCAGCTCCTGGATCTTGGCGCGGTAGAGGTCCATGCGCTGCATCTGCCGGTAGGGGCCGTGGGGGCCCTTCCACTGGCTGGGATCGCCCGCGACGGGGCCCTCATCCCAATCGAGGCCGCACCAGGCCATGCCCTCCTCGATGATGCGGATGTTGTCGTCGGTGCTGCGGGAGAGGTCCGTGTCCTCGATGCGCAGGATGAACCGGCCGCCATGCTTCCGGGCGAAGAGCCAGCAGAACAGCGCCGTGCGCACCCCGCCGATGTGGAGCATGCCAGTGGGAGACGGGGCGAAGCGGGTGACGATCTGGCGGGACATGGAGGGGCCTCGAATCAAACTCCCAGTGTGCCCCAAGCGCGCAGGCTCCGCCTGCGCGTATACGAAAAACGCATGGCGTTTTTCGCTCTACTTGATGTACAGCTTCAGCTTGATCTCCACCGGGTTCTCCCCGTTGAAGAGGCTGCGGTCCAGCACCACCGGCACTTCGACCACGCTGCTGTGGGGCATGTGGGCGGCGGCGGGGGCGGGGGAGGCCGGGCGGGAATCCACGGGGATCTCATCGATCTCCTCCAGCAGCTCCCCGGCGGACAGCTCTTCCACCTCCAGGGGCCTGGTGGATTCCTCCGCCTGGGGCCGCCGCGCAGCCGGCGTTCCGCCCATCAGCACGGCGGGCTCTTCCACCACGCCACCGCCGTATTTCTCGGCCAGGCTCTTCAGCACCAGCTTGGCCACGCCCGTGAGGGTCTCCCGGACGCCTTCGCCCCGCATGGCGCAGGCCTCGAAGGTGGGTGCATGGTAGAGGTTGATCTCCTTGTCCAGGGTCGCCACGGGCAGGGCATTGGGNNTAGAGCTGGACCCGGGTCTTCATGCCCCGGATGGTGCCGAGGTCGATGGGGAGGAAATCGAAGAAGAGGGTGCGGTCGGTCTGGGTGGCCAGGGACAGCATCTTGCCCCGGCCTTCTCCAGGCAGGGTGTCGTAGACGTGCTGGAGATTGGTCGTCTTGCCACAAAGACCCGGGCCGTAGTAGACGATCTTGGCCGTGAGTTCCTTGGTGGCCGCATTGAAAAGCACCATGCCTTCACCTTCGCGATCTCCGGGGAAGATTGGCGGGTCCACGGCAGGCCGTCAAGAAAGAACCGGGATCTGGGTTCAATCCCCCAATGGGGCTGGGATGCGCTACACTTCCCGCCATCCCACCATCCCCGAGGGTTTCCATGGCCAAGCTGCTGGTGCACGAAAGCGCGGGGGTCCGCGAGTTCGAGATCGTGGATAACGAAGTCCACATGGGGCGCGAGCTGGACAACACGCTGCGCCTTCCGGACCCCAGCATCAGCCGCCACCATTGCGTGCTCCGCAAGGTAGGCGGCGGCTGCGAGATCCAGGACCTCCAGAGCAGCAACGGCGTGCTGGTGAACGGCAACCGGGTGCAGGCCTCCCCCCTGCGGAACGGCGACCGTATCACCCTCGGCCAGGTGCAGCTCACCTTCCAGGATCCTCTGTCCGAGGTCGGCGCCACCGTGGCCGTGAGCCGCGAGGAGGCCAACCAGCCCCCCCTCGGCACCGTGCGCATGTCCGCCTCCGAACTGGCCGCCATCCACACGGGAAAGCCCAAGGCCGAAGCCCCCGATGCGGTCTCCACGGGGCCCATCCCCATCGCCCCGGCCACCGCCACCCCGCCGATCCCCCCCGTGGCGCCGCCCATGGCCCCGAAGCGCACCGCCCCCGCCCAGCCCGCCGAGCAGTCCTTCCTCGGCTCCCTTCTGCCTTCCATCCCCGATGACGCCGTGTCCACGGGTGAGCGGGGGGATCTGGTCACGCGCCTGCTGGCGGTCCTCATCGATGTGGTGCCCGCCATCATCATCTCCATCGCCTTCATGATCCTGTCTGTCATCCCCTTCCTGGGCTGCATCCTGCTGCCGCTCAACTTCCTCACCCAGCTGGCCTACGTCTTCCTCTTCGTCCCCTGGTGCGTGTCGAAGTACGGCGCCAGCATCGGCAAGAAGCTCATGAAGCTGCGGGTGGTGCCGGAAGGGAACCCCCAGGGACGCATCGACCTGGGGCCCGCCATCCTGCGCCAGCTGGGCAACTTCTTTGCCCTTAACCTCATCGTCCTGGCCGTCAAGGGCGACGAGCGCATCAGCCTCAGCGACATGCTGGCGAAGACCGAAGTGCTGAAAGTGGACCGCTGACGGTGATCCTCACCGGCAAGCAGATCCTCGAAGCCCGGGCCCAGGGCCGCCTCCGCATCGACCCCTGGGATGAGGCCCAGCTGAATCCCAACAGCTACAACCTGCGCCTGGCCGAGGATCTGGCTGTCTACACCGAGCCGGAACTCGACATGGCGAAGCCCAATGGCATCGCGTTCCTGAAGATCCCCGCCGAGGGCCTGCTCCTGAAGCCCGGAACCCTCTACCTGGGACGCACGCTGGAATACACCGAGACCCACGGCATGGTGCCCATGCTGGAGGGCCGCAGCAGCGTGGGGCGCCTGGGGCTCTTCGTCCACGTCACCGCGGGCTTCGGCGATATCGGCTTCTGCGGGTTCTGGACCCTGGAGATCAGCTGCATCCAGCCGGTCCGCATCTACGCCGGCGTGGGCATCTGCCAGATCTTCTACCACACCATCGACGGCGAGTACGACAGCTACGAATCCGGCAAGTACCAGCGGAACTCCGGCATCCAGCCATCGATGCTGTGGAAGGACTTCGTCAAGGAGTGA
>DPRT01000071.1 GCA_003538615.1 Holophagaceae bacterium
GCCCTCTTCACGGACTGGGGCCGCCTGGGCCGCTACGTCCGCTGCATCCTCATCGGACTGCCCACCTGGTACGTGGTGGGCATCCTCATCACCTTCTCCCCGGAGTTCGCCCCGGTGCTGAAGGTGACCGGCCCCGTGAGCGCGGGCACGGCGGTGGCCTTCTGCTACACGGGGATCACCCTCGGCAGCGTGCTGAGCGGCTTCCTCAGCCAGGCCCTGCATACCCGGAAGAAGGTGGTGGGCTGGTTCGCCGCCGGGGCCCTGGCGGGGGTCGCGGTCTACCTGACGGCCCGGGGCATGACGCCGGCGATCTTCTACCTGCTGGCGGGCTATCTCGGCCTGGCCACGGGCTACTGGGCGGTGTTCGTGACGGTGGCGGCGGAGCAGTTCGGCACCAACCTCCGTTCCACGGTGGCCACCACTGTGCCCAATTTCGTGCGCGGGGCGGTCCCCCTCATCACCGGCAGCTTCCTGTACTTCAAGCCCTCCCTGGGCATGGTGGGCTCGGCCTGGATCGTGGGACTCGCCTGCTTCGCCCTGGCCTTCGGCGCCCTGTGGGGCCTGCCGGAGACCCACGGACGGGACCTGGATTTCGTGGAGTGATCCCCGGACCTCAGTAGACGGCGTCGGCACCACCATCGCGAAGCGGATGCGGGTCGCGAGCGGAGGCTGCACCGGCAGCCTCCCGAGCGGGGCCCCGCACCGCTGAGCATCACCTGACCAGCGGGCCTAGTAGACGGCGTCGGCACCACCATCAATCGGAATAACGGCCCCCGTCGTCCATCCGCTCTCACCACTCAGCAGGTGGGCCGCCAGGGCCGCCACCTCCGATTCCGAGCCCAGCCGTCCCAGCGGATTCACGCCTGCCAGCCGGGCCAGATCCCCCTCGGGGTCCGCGCTCGNNCTTCAAGCGGGCCCCCAGGTGGTGGGCCATGAGCCAGGGACCGCGGAGGTTCGCCGCGATCACCCGGTCGAAATCCGAAACCGGGGTGGAGGCCACGGAACCCAGCCGGAGCTCCCCCGCGTTCAGGAACATGCCATCCAGCTCCGGACAATCCCTGGCGAAAGCCGCCACGGCCGCCTCGTCCGAATGGTCCAGCACCACGTGGACCGCGTCCGGCAGCGTCTCCTGGAGCGCCGCAAGCCGCCGTCCCGCCAGGATCAGCTCTGCCCCGCGGTCTTTGAAGAGCCGCGCCGAGGTGCGGCCGATGCCGCTTCCGGCACCCGTGACCAGGATGCGGCGGTCCTGGAGGGCGGTCACGGCCGCTCCGGCATCCGGAAGGAGCCCGTGCCCGTGCGGGGCGGGACCACCACGCCGCCGCTGACGGCCCAGGTCAGCGCCTGGTCCGCGCTGAGGTCCACGGCTTTCACCTTGGCGGCGTCGATCATGATCACGTAGCCGGAGGTGGGGTTGGGGGAGGTCGGAACGTAGACGGCCAGCATGCCCTCGCCCCCGGGAACCGCCCAGGAGCAGTCGCGGCTGGCCACGAAGCCCAGCGTGTAGGACCCGGAGTGGGGCCATTCCACGAGCACCACCTCTTTGAAGCTGCCCCCCTGCCCCGACTGGATGGCCCCCATGAGCTGCCGGGTGGCGCCGTAGATGGTCTTCACCACGGGGACCTGCAGCATCAATTCGTCAAGCCAGTCCAACAGCTGGCGGCCCACGAAATTGCCCACCAGGGCTCCCACCAGCAGCAGCAGCAGCACCGTGGCCAGCGCGGAAAACAGCGCGAGCGCCCAGGTCGGCGGATCCGGCACCCGGACCAGGTGGGCCAGCCACGTCAGGGGGTCCCGGAAGATGCCCACCAGCGCCGTGAAGATGCCCTTGAGGATCCAGACGGTCACCACCAGGGGAAGCAGCGTGAACACGCCTGCGAACAGATACTTGCGGATCATTCAGAATCCCTGTGACCGGTGAGGCGGCCGCCCTCCGACAGGATGCTCGGCCCCACCACCTTCCAGAACCCGTGGAAGTACGAGATCGCGCTCCAGATCGCGAGGATCACGGCGCCCCACAGCAGCAGCACCCCCATGCCCCAGAAGAAGCTGTAGGGACGGTTGAGCTGGATGAAGAAGTGGAAAATGTCCCTCCGGGTCCACTCGTAGAGCCAGTAGTCGAGCCTCGGGCCGAGGATGAGGCAGGAGATGGCCGCCACCTGGAAGCCCATCTTCCACTTGCCGACGGTGCCGGCCGGAATGGTCAGCCCCTCTTCACTGGCGATGCCCCGGAGGCCGGTCACGGCGAATTCCCGGGAAAGGATGATGAAGGTCATCCAGGCGGGGGCCAGGTTCAGTTCCACCAGGGAAATCAGGGCCCCGGCCACCAGCAGCTTGTCCGCCAGGGGATCCAGCAGTTTGCCCAGGGTCGTCACCTGCTTCCAGCGGCGGGCCAGATAGCCGTCCAGGGCATCCGTGATGGAGGCCACCCAGAAGACCACGACGCCGATGACCTCGTGGTTCGTCACCTTGGTCATGAGCACCACGACCAGGACCGGGACCATGAGGATCCGTGCAAGCGATAGGAAGTTGGGTAGGTTCATGGCAGGCGTGCCGCTCCGACTCCAGCCTACAGCACGTTCACGCCACCCTGCGCCAGGAGCTTCTGCCACTCGGTGTCGGGAACAGGCGCAAAGCCCAGGGGGCCCAGGCCCAGGTGGGCGAGGCTCGCCGCCGAGACCCGGACGGGGATGCCCCGGTTCAACAGCCCCTCCAGGGCCGCCACCGCCAGGGGATCCTCCAGCAGTTCGATGGCCTGGTGGGCCAGGCAAAGCCAGGGGGTGCCAGGTTCCAGATGGGGCAGGGTCTCCAGCAGCAGGCGCCGGCCCAGGGCGCGGTCCCCGGGGGCGAAGGCGCTGCGGAGCAGGAGCACAGGCCGGGGCCGGGGCGGGGCGACGACCGGCGGAACCCGCCCGGGCGCGGCGCTGGGCACAGGCGGCACCTGCAATTCCCACTGGCTGCCCTGCTGGATGAGCCGCGCCGGGCGCCCCTGTTTTTCGAGGAATCCCGCCACGTTGATCCGCAGCATCTCGTCCTCGCCGCGGACCCGCAGGGCTTCGCCCGGGTGTTCGGCCATCTGGGACCGCAGTTCCAGAAGCGCCTGGAAGACCGTGACATCGAGCAGTTCGAGGGTGAGGATATCCATGGGAGGCGGCCTTCAAATGCCAGTTGAACACCTGGATCCATTGGCGTTCAAGGCCTGGCTTCGCTCCGAGGCCCTTTCCGCCGGCTTCGCCGCCGCGGGATTCGCCCCCTGCGGCCCCTTCACGGCAGAGGCAGGTCGCNNTGCCCGGGGCGGTTCCCGGCAGCCTCAAGCTGAGCCGGTACCTCTGGGGACCCGACTACCACATGATCCTCAAGCCCCGGCTGGCCCGGCTGCTGGAGGCGGCCCAGGCCCGGTGGCCCGGTCTGGAGGGCCGGGTCTGCGTGGACACGGCCCCCCTGCTGGAACGNNTGCTTCTGCTCTCCCTGGACCTGCCTCCGGACGAACCGTTCGGCGTCCAGCAGTGCGGAAGCTGCACGGCCTGTCTGGAGGCCTGTCCCTCGGCCGCCCTGGAGCCCTTCCGCCTGGACCCGGCCCGCTGCCTCACCACCTACACCATCGAAACCGAGGCCGAGCCGCCACCGGATGTCGCCGCCGCCCTGGCGGACAGCCGCTGGGCCGCGGGCTGCGACGCCTGCCAGGAGGCCTGCCCCTGGAACCGGGCGCCGGTCTGGGGCGACCCGGCCCTGTGGGGCGGCCCCAGCCCCCTGCACGTCCGTCGCGCAGAGGATCTGCCCCGGGGCGCGGCCCAGTGGCGGAAGCTCACCCGGCGGACCGCCCTGAGGCGCGTGAGGGACCGCCACTGGCGCGCCACCCTGACCCGGATCCTCGGTCCGTGATTTTTCATTGGAAGTGTTTGGCTTTTGCCCATATAAACGAACTTCCGGCCAAAGGTGGCCGCCCCCCTTTTTTCTCGATCATTAGGAGGCCCCTCGGATGCCCATGAAGCACTGGACGGTCCAGGACGCCGCGAGCCTGTACGGCATCCGCGAGTGGGGCAACGGCTACTTCGGCATCAACGCCAAGGGCCATCTGGAAATCACGCCCACCAAGGATGATTCGCTCAGCTGCGATGTCTACGAGATCGTCCAGCACCTGAAGAAGAAGGGCATCCGCACTCCGGTGAATCTGCGCTTTCCGCAGGTGCTGGCCCACCGGGTCATCGAGGTCAACGAGGCCTTCCGCCACGCCATCATCGAGTTCGGCTACGAGGGCGGCTACCAGGGCGTCTACCCCGTGAAGACCAACCAGACCAAGGAGGTGGTCGAGGAGATCATCCGCGCCGGGAACAAGTACCACTACGGCCTGGAGGCCGGCTCCAAGCCTGAGCTGATGATCGCCCTCAGCCTCGACCTGCACCCCGAGGCCCTGGTGCTCTGCAACGGCTACAAGGACGAGTCCTTCATCCGCATGGCCCTGCTGGCCCGCAAGGCCGGGCGCAAGGTCGTCATCACCGTGGAGAAGATGACCGAGCTGCCGCTGATCCTCAAGGTGGCCAAGGAGCTCAAGGTCGAGCCCCTCATCGGCCTGAGGGCCAAACTCAATGCGCAGGGGTCCGGCAAGTGGGAGACCAGCGCCGGCGATCATGCGAAGTTCGGCCTCACCACGCGCGAGATCCTGGACGCCATCGAGGTGCTGGAGAAGCGCGACCTGCTGGACAGCGTCATCGAGCTGCACTTCCACATCGGCAGCCAGATCACGGACATCCGCAAGATCAAGTCGGCCATGAAGGAGGCCACCCGCATCTACGCCAAGCTCCGCAAGCTGGGCGTGCCCATCCGCTACCTCAACGTGGGCGGCGGCCTCGGCGTGGACTATGACGGCTCCAAGACCACCTTCAGCAGCTCCATGAACTACACCATCTCCGAGTACGCCGCCGACGTGGTCTACACCACCAAGGACATCTGCGCCCAGGAGCAGGTGCCCATGCCGGACCTCCTCAGCGAATCGGGGCGCGCCATCGTGGCCTACCACGAGGTCGTGGTCGTGGACATCATCGGCCTCATCGACACCACCCACACGAAATACACCGTGGCCCTCACCGGCAACGAGCCCCAGATCCTCAAAGAGCTGGCCTACACCCGCGACAACATCTCCATCAAGAACTTCGCCGAGATGTACCATGACGCCATCACCCAGAAGGACGAGCTGCTCACCCTCTTCAACCTGGGCTATCTGGGCCTGGAGGACCGCAGCAAGGGTGAGACGTTGTTCTGGGAGGTCTGCCGGAAGCTGTCGCGCATCCTCGGCAGCAAGAGCCTCAAGTACGTGCCGGAGGAGTTCCAGGATCTCAACAAGAGCCTGGCGGACAAGCTCATCGCCAATTTCAGCATCTTCCAGTCCATGCCCGACCACTGGGCCATCGAGCAGCTCTTCCCCGTCATGCCCATCCACCGCCTGAAGGAGAAGCCCGGCCTTTCGGCGACGCTGTGCGACATCACCTGCGACAGCGACGGGAAGATGGAGAAGTTCATCGACCTGAAGGACGTGCGCGACGAGATCCCCTTCCACGAGCCCCGGGGCGGCGAATCCTACTACGTGGCTTTCTTCCTCACCGGCGCCTACCAGGACATCCTGGGCATGCGGCACAACCTCTTCGGCGCGCCCAACGAGGCGCACATCATGGTCCACGAGGACGACACCTTCAAGATTCAGCACATCGTGAAGGGCGATACCGTGGACCATGTCCTCCGCAGCGTCCACTACGACCCTGATGTGCTGATCGCGGGCCCCCAGACCAAGCGGAAGCCCACTGCCAAGGGCGATGCCGCCGAAGCCCTGCGCGCCCTGCTCACGGAAGAGCGGAAGCTGCACACGTACCTGGAGATCTGA
>DPRT01000010.1 GCA_003538615.1 Holophagaceae bacterium
GCCCGGGTGTGGAGCATCTTCAACCGCGCCGCCAAGAGCCAGAAGATCCCCATGGACTTCGTGAAGGCCGAGAAGGGCGCCAAGCCCATGCCGCTCTTCGTCAAGCCCGACCAGAAGCTGGACGTGCGCGACGCCATGGAGCTCATGCGCGACCACTACCAGGGCACCGAATTCGACATGACCAAGGATGTGGGCGCCGGCCCCTACAAGCTGCCCTACCGGTGGCGCCCCATGGGCTTCCAGGTGGACGGCCAGGCCTATGTCCACGAGCGCGCCATCAGCACCCAGCAGACCGGCTTCTCCTTCGTGAGCCAGAGCCGGTCCTGGCTGCCCGATCCCGTGGGCGGCGTGCTCTGGTTCGGCGTGGATGACACCTACACCACGGTCTACGTGCCCATCTCCTGCGGCATCAAGGAGCCGCCCAAGGCCTTCGCCATCGGCACCGGGAACTTCAACGAGTTCAACTGGGACAGCGCCTTCTGGACCTTCAACTTCGTGACGAACTACACCTACACCCGCTGGAGCGACATGATCGTGGATGTCCAGAAGGTGCAGCGCGAGTTCGAGGGCCGCTACGCCGCCGACCAGGCCGAGGTGGACCGCACCGCCCTGGAGCTCTACCGGCAGAACCCCGGCGCCGCCCGGGACTACCTCACCCAGGTCGCCGCGAAGGAGACCGAGCAGCTCATGGGCCGCTGGAAGAAGCTGGGCGAGTTCCTCATCTGGAAGTACCTGGATGGCAACGTGCGCAACGAACGGGGCGAAGTCACCCACCCCAAGGCCCCCGAAGACTGGCTGCGCTGCATCGTCAAGGACCACGGCGACGTGATCAAGGTGAAGAAGGTCGAGGGGTTGGCGCTGGACGAAGAGTAGTCCCAGGGCTGAAAACCTGCGGTTTTCAGTAGGAAGGCCCCGCGCTGCGGGGCCTTCCTACTTGTGATACCTGCCGTTGCAGGCCCTGTGGGATGATGGCGGGTTCCCCGAGGTCTTCATGCGTCACCCGGATCCGCATTCCTACTACGATGCCGCCCAGCCCAAGGCCCGGCGCCTGCGGCTGAAGCTGGGGGTGGATTTCACCGCCAAACGGATCGATGGCGAAGTGGTGCTGGAATTCGGCAGCGCCGTCTCCGGAATCCTGGACCTGGATACCAAGGGGCTGGAGATCCACACCGTCCAGGTGCCGGGCCACGGCCCCATCCCCTGGGAGCTTGGGGAGACCGACGCCATCCTGGGCCAACGGCTGCGCCTCCAGGTGCCCGCAGGCACGCAGGAAGTGGCCATCACCTACCGGACGGGCGCGGACGCCATGGCCCTCCAGTGGCTGGACGCCGAGCAGACCGAGGGCAAGGTGGCGCCCTACCTCTTCAGCCAGTGCCAGCAGATCCACGCCCGCACCATGGTCCCTTGCCAGGACACGCCCATCGCCCGCATCGCCTACCAGGCGGAAGTGACCGTGCCCGGGGGCCTCACCGCCGTGATGTCCGCAGGCCCCGCCGGGGACGAGGCCACCGCCGATGGCCGCCACACCTTCCGCTTCACCATGCCCCAGCCCATTCCCCCCTACCTGCTGGCCCTGGCCGTGGGGCGCCTGGAAGCCCGCGACCTGAGCCCCCGCGCCCGCGTGTGGGCCGAGCCGGAACTGGTGGAAGCGGCCGCCTGGGAGTTCGCCGGCGTGGAGGACATGATCCTCAAGGCCGAGGGCCTCTTCGGACCCTACCCCTGGGACCGCTACGACATGCTGGTGCTGCCGCCCTCCTTCCCCTACGGCGGCATGGAGAACCCGCGCATGACCTTCCTCACGCCCACCCTGCTGGCGGGGGACCGCAGCCTGGTGGACGTGGTGGCCCACGAGCTGGCCCACAGCTGGACCGGCAACCTGGTCACCAATGCCAGCATGGAGCACTTCTGGCTGAACGAGGGCTTCACGGTGTGGGCCGAGCGGCGCATCCTCCGCATCCTCCACGGCGATGACGCCGCGGCCCTCGGCTGGGCCATGGGCCAGAAGGCCCTGGAGGACAGCCTGGCGCGCTTCAAGGGTGAACCCCATCTCACCGTCCTGCGCATGCACCTGGCGGGCATCGATCCCGACGACGCCTTCTCCAGCATCCCCTACGAGAAGGGCGCCCGGCTGGTGGCGGCCCTGGAGCGCGAAGCGGGCGAGGAGCGGTTCCTCCGGTTCATCCGGGATTACATGGATGCCTTCCGCTTCACCTCCATCACCACCGAGCAGTTCTGCGCCTTCGCGGAAACCAAGCTGCCGGGCGCCCTGGAGGCCGTGGGCGCCGCCGCCTACCTGGACCAGCCGGGCCTACCCGCCAGCGCCCCGGAATTCCGCAGCGTGCAGCTGGATACCCTCACCGTGCTGGCCGAAAGCTGGGCGGAGGGCGGACGGCCCAGCGCCCACCAGATGGCCACCTGGAAGCCCGCCGAACTGCAGGTCTACCTCCAGAAGCTGCCGCGCCAGCTCAGCCAGGCCGACTGCGCCTGGCTGGACGAGCACTTCCAGCTCATGGGCCGCGGCAACCACGAGATCCTGGTGGAGTGGCTCACCCTGGCCGCCGCCGCCGATTACGAGCCCGCCTTCCCCCGCATCCGCGAGGTGCTGNNCGCACCCGGGCCCTGGCCCGGGAGATCTTCGCCGCCGCCAGCCCCGGCTACCACGGCCTGTCGCGCCGCGTGGTGGCGTCCGTCCTCGAAGCCTATCCCGCCTAGGAGCCAGAGATGTCCCACGGATCCGAACCCCAGGAGATCAAGGGGCTGCCCGCGAACGCGCGGCGGCCGCTGGCGCCCGGTGAGAGCTACATCCCCCTGGTGCCCCAGGACGGCATGCCCGAGACCACCCCCCGCGCCATCACCATGGGCCTCATCTTCTGCGCCATCTTCAGCATGGCCGCCGCCTACCTGGCCCTGAAGCTGGGCCAGGGCATCGAGGCCGCCATCCCCATCGCCATCCTGGCCGTGGGGCTCAGCCGCTTCTTCCCCCGCAAGAACACCATCCTGGAAAACGTCATCGTCCAGTCCATCGGCGCCAACAGCAGCCATGTGGTGAGCGGCGCGGCCTTCACCATCCCCGCCCTCTACATCCTGGCCCAGACGCCCGGCAGCGGCGTGCCCACGCCGACGCTGTGGCAGGTGGTGCTGGTGAGCTTCCTGGGCGGCTGCATCGGCATCCTGTTCCTGGTCCCCCTGCGCCACCACTTCATGGTCGAGAACCACGGCATCTTCCCCTGGCCCGAAGCCACCGCCACCGCCGAGATCCTGGTGACGGGCGAGAAGGCCGGCAACCAGGCCAAGGAACTGGCCGTGGCCGCGGGCATCGGCGCCGCCTACGACGGCATCACCTCCATCTTCCGCGGCATGGGCGAATACCTGCGCCTGGAGCACGTCTGGGTGGGCCGGGCCCTGCGCGACAAGTTCATGTCCTTCAACTTCCTGAACAGCGCCGCCACGCTGGGCATCGGCTACATCATCGGCCTGAAGTACTCCGCCGTCATCGCCGCCGGCTCCTTCTTCAGCATGTTCGTGCTGGTGCCCCTCTTCCACGCCATCGGCCAGTACGTGCCCCTGATCGTGGCCCCGGGCACCAAGCTCATCGCCGACATGACGCCCGAGCAGGTCTTCTTCTCCTACATCCGCATCGTGGGCGTGGGTGCCATCGCAGGCGCGGGCATCATGGGTGTGGCCGCGTCCATGCCGAACATGATCCGCAGCATCATCAGCAACATGAAGGCGCTGATGAACCGTGACGCCGCCGCCGAGTCCCCCAAGGCCACCCGCACGGAGCGCAGCCTGGCGGGCTCCATGATCGCCGTGGGCCTCGTCACCGCCATGGTGGGCACCATGGCCTTCCTCAGCTTCGGGCTCGGCATCAAGCAGGCCCTGATGCCCGCCCTCACGGCCACGATCGTGGTCATGGTCATCTCCTTCTTCTTCGCCCCCGTGGCGGCCCGCGCCATCGCCACCATCGGCACCAACCCCATCAGCGGCATGACCATGCTGACCCTCGTCATCACCGGCGTGCTGATGCTGAAGCTGAACTTCACCGGCGGCTACGGCATGTTCCTCACCATGATGGTGGGCGGCATCGTGTGCACCGCCCTGGCGGCCTCCGGCGCCTTCGCCACCGACCTGAAGATCGGCCACTGGATCGGCGCCACGCCCGCCCGGCAGATCGCCTGGAAGTTCGCGGGCACTTTCGTGGCGGCCCTCTTCACGGGCATCGCCATGTGGCTCATGGCCAAGCAGGTGAACCTGGACGGCACCATGGCCCTGGGCAGCTCCATCCCCGCGCCCCAGGCCAGCGCCATGAAGGCCATCCTCGAAGGCATCTTCGGCACCGTGTCCATGCCCCTGCGCTGGTACGCCTTCGG
>DPRT01000038.1 GCA_003538615.1 Holophagaceae bacterium
GCCATCTCGCCCAGCAGGGCCGCGACGGCAAGCTTCGGATCCGGGGCCTTGAACACGGCGTTCCCGGCCACCAGGCAGTCGGCACCGGCGCGGATGAGGTCCGCGGCGTTCTTCAGGCCCACGCCGCCGTCCACCTGGATGAAGAAGGGCGCACCGCGCTCGGCGCGCAGGGCATCCAGCCGCTTCACCTTGTCCAGCACGCGGGGGATGAAGCTCTGCCCTCCGAAGCCGGGATTCACGCTCATGAGCAGCACGAAATCGAAGTCGCCGACCAGGTCCACCAGGGTCTCGACGGGCGTGCCGGGGTTCAGCACCACGCCCGCCTTGCCGCCGGCCTTGCGGATGGCGTCCAGGGTGCGGTGCAGGTGGGGATCGGCCTCCTGGTGGATGCTCACCCAGTCGGCGCCGGCCTTCACGAAATCCGCGGCGTAGCGCAGGGGTTCCACGATCATCAGGTGGCAGTCCAGGGGNNTCCACGTGCACCACCTGGGCGCCGGCGGCCCCGATCATCTGCAGTTCCTCGCCCAGGCGCGCGAAATCGGCGGAGAGCAGCGAGGGGGCGAGGAGGGGGGCGGCGGGGCGGAGGTCCATGGGGCTAGTGTGCCAGGGGCACTTCCACTCCGTTCACCCACAACCGTCCCGGCCTGAGCTTCCGCAGGGCCTCGGGGCTGATCTCCCCAAGGGGGGCCTGCACCCACAACAGGTCGGCCACGGCGCCCTTCTGGAGCGCGCCGAGATCCTTGGCGCGCCCCAGGGCTTCGGCGTTGCCGGATGTGTAGGCCCGGACGGCCTCCAGCCGGGTGAGGCGGTGCTGGGGCAGGAAGCCGCCGGGCGGGTTGCCCGCGGGATCCTGGCGCGTTTCGGCCGCGGCGATGGAAATGTAGGGATTGGGATCCTCCACGGGGGCGTCGCTGCCGAAGGCCAGCAGGGCGCCGCCGCTGGCGAAGCTGCGCCAGGGGAAGGCCTCATCCACACGCTCGGGGCCGAGCCGCGCGGGCGTCCAGCTGTGGTCCGAGGTGCAGTGGACGGGCTGGACGCTGGCGACCACCCTGAGCTTTCCGAAGCGGGCGGCATCCTCGGCGGTGACGATCTGGGCGTGCTCGATACGGGGGGGCAGGGGGCCCCGGCCCCTCTTCAGGGCTTTGGCCAGCAGTTCGAGGGCGACACGGTTGGCGGCATCGCCGATGGCATGGATGGCGGGCTGATAGCCGGCCCGCAGGGTGATGGAGGCGTCCATGCCAACCTTGATGGGATCCGTGACCCAGAGGCCCTGGGTGGAAGGCTCGTCGGCGTAGGGGGCGAGCAGGCGGGCGCCGCGGCTCCCCAGGGCGCCGTCCAGGTAGAATTTCACGCCCTGCACCTGGAAGAAGGACAGGTTCCTGGCCCGGCCCTGCTTCAGTTCCCGGAGCATGAGCCGGTGATCGTGGTTGAGGTAGGCGAAGACACGGATGGGCAGCGTCCCCGCGGCAGCCATGCGGCGATAGGCTGCCAGCTCCCGCGCGCCCACGCCCATGTCCGCCACGGCGGTGAACCCGTTTGCGCGCAGGGCCGTGAGGCCGGCCTTCAGCCGCGCCTCCAGCTCGGCAGAGCTGGGCTCGGGGATGAGCTTCTCGACCAGGTCCACGGCCGCATCCAGGAGGATGCCCGTGGGCCGTCCCGTCGCGTCCCTGAGGATGCGGCCCCCTGCGGGATCCGGGGTCTTGGGGCCGATGCCCGCCATGGCCAGGGCCGCGCTGTTCACCCAGGCCGCATGGCCATCCACGCGCTGGAGGAAGGCGGGCCGGGAGCCCGTGAGGGCATCCAGGTCGACGGCCTTCGGGAACTGCTTGTCGGGCCAGTGGTTCTGGTCCCACCCGCGCCCCAGCAGCCAGCCCTGGGGATGGGCGGCGGACCAGGTCCGGAGGCGCGCCTGGGCGCTGTGGAGGTCCGCCAGGCCGGTGAGGTCCACCTTGCGGCTGAGGGCGCCCAGGCCGCCCACGTGGGCATGGCCCTCGATGAGGCCGGGCAGGAGCGTGCCGCCAGGCAGGTCGATGCGCTGGGCCTTGGGGTGGGCCTTGGCCACAGCCTCGACAGGCCCCACGGCCACGATCTTGCCTTTCCGGATGGCCAGGGCCTGGCCGGACTGGGGGCCCTGGGCGGTCCAGAGGTCGGCACCGGCGAGGATTTGGATGGAAGGCGGCGGCGGGGGCGGCAGGGGCATGGGCAACTCTCGGGATGGGGAAGAGCCAGTGTAGCGTCCCCCCATGGGCGGGCGATAAGGTGGATTCCTCGGAGGCTTCATGTACCAGAGGGAATTCCTGGACCAGGTGCGCGCGCAGCTCGCGGTGAAGGAAGACCCGGAGAAGCTGCGGGAGCGGGCCTTCGAGACCAGCTCGGGCATTCCACTGAAGAACAGCTATACGCCCGCGGACCTAGCCGGGCACGATCCCCTGCGGGACCTGGGCGCGCCCGGAAAATTCCCCTTCACGAGGCACGTGCAGCCTACGGGCTACCGCGGGCGCCTCTGGACCATGCGCCAGTACGCGGGCTTCGCCACGGCGGAAGAAAGCAACGCGCGGTACCGCTACCTGCTGGCGCAGGGCACCACGGGCCTCTCGGTGGCCTTCGACCTGCCCACGCAGATCGGCATGGATCCCGACCATCCCATGGCCCTGGGCGAAGTGGGCAAGGTGGGCGTAAGCATCAGCTCCATCCACGACATGCGCACCCTGTTCCGCGACATCCCCCTGGACAAGGTGAGCACCAGCATGACCATCAACGCCCCGGCCGGCGTGCTGCTGGCGCTGTATCTCGCCGTTGCGGAGGAGCAGGGCGTCAGCTGGGACAAAGTGAGCGGCACCATCCAGAACGACATCCTCAAGGAGTACATGGCCCGTGGCACCTACATCTTCCCGCCGCGTCAGAGCCTGCGCCTCATCACGGACATCTTCGCCTTCTGCGCGGAGCAGGTTCCGAACTGGAACACCATCTCCATTTCGGGCTACCACATCCGCGAGGCGGGCTGCACGGCGGCCCAGGAGATCGCGTTCACCCTGGGCGATGGCATCGCCTACGTGCAGGCGGCCCTGGAGGCGGGCCTGAAGCTGGAGGCCTTCGCACCCCGCCTCAGTTTCTTCTTCAACGCCCACAACCAGTTCTTCGAGGAAGTGGCGAAGTTCCGCGCGGCCCGGCGCCTCTGGGCCCGGATCATGAAGGAACGTTTCAAGACAGACGATGCAAAAAGCCAGATGTTGCGTTTCCACACGCAGACCGCGGGCAGCACGCTCACGGCCCAGCAGCCGGACAACAACATCGTNNTGCCCACGGAGCAGAGCGCCATGATCGCGCTCCGGACGCAGCAGATCCTGGCCCATGAATCGCGGGTGGCGGACGTGGTGGACCCCTTCGCCGGCAGCTACTTCGTGGAGTCCCTGACGGACGAACTGGAAACCCGCGCCGCCGCGCTCCTGGCCAAGGTGGACGACCTGGGGGGCATGGTCAGCGCCATCGAGAAGGGCTTCCCCCAGCGCGAGATCCAGAACGCGGCCTACGCCTACCAGAAGGCCGTGGAGANNCTCCGGGTGGATGAGGCCCTGGGCGAGGCCCGCCGCCACCAGGTGGCGGCCGTCCGGGCGGAACGCGACCATGGAGCCGCCGCCGGCCGCCTGGCGGACCTGACCGCCGCGGCCAGGGGCACGGAAAACCTGATGCCGCACATCCTTGCGGCGGTGAAGGCCGAGGCCACCGTGGGAGAAATCTGCGATGCCCTNNCCGGAGGCACCATGCGCATCGCCACCCTCATCGCCGCTGCGGCCTTGATCCTCGCCGTCCCTGCCCAGGCCAAGATGCCCTGGGTGAAGAAGTCCAAGGAACTCGGCTTCGCCGACGTCAAGGATTGCAAGGCCTGCCATGTGGGCATCGCCAAGAAGGGCGGCGACCTGTCCGAGCGCGGCAAGTTCCTCATGGATGTCAAGGCCAAGAAAAAGGCTGCCGAGGTCGATCTGGCCTGGCTGAAGGAATACAAGGGCAAGTGAGCCGCTGACCCGGTCCCACAGCAAAACGCCGGGCGGAAATCCG
>DPRT01000086.1 GCA_003538615.1 Holophagaceae bacterium
CGGCTTGGCGTCCATCGACCAGCAGCACCGGGAGCTTTTCGAGGCGCTATCCGGGCTGGCCGCCACCATCGAGGCCGACCGGGGCGGAAAGCTGTTGGATGAGGCGCTGGCCGCCCTGGCCCGGCACCTCATCAAACACTGCCAGACCGAAGAGACGCTCATGAAGGAGGCGGGGCTCCCCGACCGCATCGCCCACGCGAATCAGCACCAGGAGGTGGTCCTCCGGGTGCGGGATCTCCAGTACCGGCGGACGAAGGGTCAGCCCATGGGCCTGGAGGCGGTGGCCTCCCTGGGGGCCTGGCTCGACCGGCACATCGACGAATCGGACCGGGCCATGGCAGAGCATCTGAAGGCCCTGCGGGCGATCTGGTTCGAGTCCAGCTGGGCGCACCACGGATGGGCGCCGACCCACTTCACGCTGGACTCGAACCAGCGACCTGCAGCTTAGAAGGCTGCTGCTCTATCCACCTGAGCTATGGGCGCGCAGGGGATAGTCTAGCGGGTCGGCTCAGAAGTGGATCTGGAGCTGCGCCATGGGGGCGGTGACGCGCTTGTTGGTGAGGGGGGCGGGGCCGTCGTGGTTGGCGCCGCCGAATTTGTTGTTCCAGTACTCGAAGCCCACGCCCGCGTAGACCTTGCCCTTGCCGCCGAAGACCGGGGTGACGTCGAACATCAGGGCCAGGTTGGCCAGGGTCTCGGGCTTGGTCTCGGCGCCGAAGCCGTCCTTGCCCTTGGCGCCCACGTAGTTGGCGTAGCCCTTGAACTCGGCGTTCACGGGGCCCATCTGGACCGGGATGCCCCAGGCGGTGGAGAGCTCCCAGGTGGTCTTGAAGTCCACGGACCGGCCCACGATGCCGTTGTAGTTCTGCTCATGGCAGGCGAAGAGGCTCAGGTCCCAGAAGCCCTTGGCCACGGCGAAGTGGAAGGTGGGGCCCAGCACGAGGAAGCGCTTCTTGGAGGCGAAGGCGTTGTCCTTGGCGTTGAAGTCGAAGCCGGCGGTGAGGGAGATGTCGCGCACGGGGCCGAAGCCAAGGTCCTTCTTGTGGAGCTTGCCCAGGCTCAGGGAGCCGCGGTAGACCACGTAGACTTCGTTGGCGCCGCTGTTGCCGCTGGCGGTGGGATCGTTCCGGTCGGACATGAGCATGTCCGCGTTGAAGAAGTTCGAGCCGTAGGCCCAGCCGCTGGCGTGGCCCAGCTGCAGGATGTTCTTCTTCATGGTCCCGTCGAGGCCGGGCTCGCGGAACTGGGTGCCATAGCGGTAGCCGAGGAAGGTGTCGCTCCAGTCGGCGGCGGCGGCGGGCAGAGCCGCGAGGGCCACGAGGGCGAGGGCGAACTTGGACATGGGTTCTCCGTGGTGGGGGGTTCTAGGCGGACAAGAAGAGGAGCTTGAAGAGGAAGATCACGGACAGCACGAGGATGATGGAGTTGATCTCCTTGAAGCGCCCCGTGGCGGCCTTCAGCACGGTGTAGGCGATCATGCCGAGGGCGATGCCGTTGACGATGGAGAAGGTGAAGGGCATGACCACCACGGCCAGGTAGGCGGGGATGGATTCGGTGATGTCGTCGAAGCGGATCTCCTTGATCTCCGACAGCATGAAGAAGCCGATCATCATCAGCGCCGGAGCCGTGGCCTGCAGGGGCACCATCAGGAAGAGGGGCGACAGGAAGAGGGCCAGGGCCAGCCAGCCCGCGACCACCAGGGCCGTGAGGCCCGTGCGGCCGCCCTCGGCCACGCCCGACGCGCTTTCGATGTAGGCGGTGACGGCCGTGGTGCCGAACATGGACGCGAAGGTGGTGCCCACGGCGTCGGCCATGAAGGCCTTCGATGCCCCCGGGAAGCGGCCCTCCTTGTCCAGCATCTTGCCCTGGGCGCCGATGCCCATGAGGGTGCCGATGGTGTCGAACATGTCCACGAAGAGCAGGGTGAACAGGATGATGAAGATGTTCAGCATGCCGCTGAGGGACTTGGTCCAGCTCCAGTCGTACTGGAACATGGTGGGCCAGCTGGGGAGCTGGAAGATGGCGCCCTTGGGCAGGTGGGTGAAGCCCCCGCCCCAGCTCACGGGCAGCAGGCCCACCAGGGTGATGGCCAGGATGCCCAGGAGGATGGCGCCCTTCACGCGCCTGGCCACCAGCACGGCGATGAGGAAGAGGCCCACCACGGACCAGAAGGCGGGGGTGAGGTGGCCGTGGTCCCAGAACTTCGCGATGAAGAGGTTGTTCACGTCATGCAGGCCGAAGATGGCCGAGGGGTCGTTCTTGAGGATGGGGAAGATCGTGTCGGCGTCGAACTTCAGGCCCACCTGCGTCACGCCGGAATCCACGAAGCCGATGATGGCGATGAAGAGGCCGATGCCCACCGAGATGCCCTTCTTCAGGGAGAAGGGGATGGCGTCCATGAAGGCTTCGCGGGTCTTCATGGCGCTGAGGGCGATGAAGACGAGGCCCTCCAGCAGCAGGGCCGTGAGGGCCACCTGGATGGTGTAGCCCATGCCGCCCTGGTTGGCCGGGGCGCAGACCGTGAAGGCGAAGAAGGCCGAGAGGCCGATGCCCGAGGCGAAGGCGATGGGCAGGTTCGCGTAGAAGGCGCCGATGAGGGTGGAGAGGATGGCGCAGACCACGAAGGCCGTGAAGCCCACGCCGGGCTCGATGCCCGCCACCTTGAGGAAGGCGTTGGGGATCAGCGAGATCACGTAGGCCATCGAGATGAAGGTGGTGGTGCCCGCGAGCACCTCCGTGGCCACCGTGGTGCCCCTCGCCTTCAGTTTGAAAAACCGTTCCATGCGGCGCTCCCGGAAGAAAGGAAATAGGTGGTCGGCAATCAGGATTGGGTGCTGGTGTCGTTGCTGAGGCCCAGGCGGTCCAGGCCCCAGAACAGCAGGCTGAGGACGATGGCCACCACCGTGCCGAGCGCCATGCCCTTGAGTTCCACGGTGCCCAGCTTCACGGCGGCGCCGCTGATGCCGCTGATGAGGACGACGGAGGTGAGGATCAGGTTGCGGGACTGGGTGTAGTCCACCTTCTTCTCAATGAGCATGCGGATGCCCGCGGCGGCGATGACGCCGAAGAGCAGGATGCAGACGCCGCCCATGACGGGGACGGGGATGCTCTGGATGAGGGCCGCGAGCTTGCCGGAGAAGGACACGAGGATGGCGATGCAGGCCGTGCCGCCGATGACCCACACGCTGTAGACCTTGGTGATGGCCATGACGCCGATGTTCTCGCCGTAGGTGGTGTTGGGCGTGGCGCCCACGAGGCCGGAGAGCACGTTGGAGAGGCCGTCGCCCAGGAGGGAGCGGTGCAGCCCGGGCTCCTTCATGAGGTCCTTGCCCACGATGTTGCCGGTCACCACCAGGTGCCCCACGTGCTCGGCCAGCACCACCAGCGAGGCGGGCAGGATGATGAGGATGGCCTGCAGGTTGTAGGTGGGCGCGTAGAGGGTGGGCACCTGGAACCAGGGCGCCAGGCGCACCGCCTGGAAATCCACCACGCCGAGCCCCAGGGCGATCAGGTAGCCCGCGACGACGCCCAGCAGGACCGGGATCACGGCCAGGAAGCCGCGCAGCAGGATGGACGCCAGGATGGTCACGGCCAGGGTGGAGAGCGAGACCACCAGCGCCAGGCGCAGGGGCATCCCCAGCACCGCGGGACCGGCCGTGAGGCCCGCCATGTTGGTGGCCACGGGGGCCAGTTCCAGGCCGATGATGGCCACGATGGCGCCCATGGCGGCCGGGGGGAAGATGATGTCGATCCAGCGGGTGCCCGCGACGCGCACCACCTGCGACAGCAGGATGAAGATGAGGCCGAAGACGATGAAACCGCCCTGGGCGGCGGAGTAGCTCAGGCCTGCGGCCAGGACGGCGAAGACCGGCGAGAGGAAGGCGAAGCTCGAGCCCAGGTAGGCGGGGATGCGGCCCTTGGCCACGAAGAGGTAGATCAGCGTGCCCACGCCGTTCATGAGCAGGCAGGTGGCGGGATTCACCTTGAAGAGGAAGGGCACCAGCACCGTCGCGCCGAACATGGCGAAGAGGTGCTGGAGGCTCAGCGGCACGGTCTGCAGCAGGGGCAGGCGTTCGTCGACGTCGATGGTGCGGCGCAGCATGGGAGCCTCGGAGGGTGGAAATCCGGCGGGCGCCATGGAGCGTGCGCCCGTTTCAGGGGCCCGGATCCGGGTCCACGCTGATCCGGAGGGACAGGGGATGGTTCATTGTTCCGTTCCTCTGTCGGGTCGGGATCACATTTTGCGGGTAACAACCCCCAGGGGGGCCCTACCTGGACCCGCGGCTCCGGCCCGCCGGGGCCGTCCGGGCCACCCGGACCTCCTCAGTCCGTCCCCCCTTCTTGAGGAACTGCTTGGTGGACATGAACTCCAGCAGGGCCTCGAAGGCATCGGCGGGGAGGGGGCGGCCCAGGAGGAAGCCCTGCAGGCAATCGCAGCCCAGGAGCTCCAGCATGTCCCGCTGCCCNNGCGGCGGTGAAGGACTGGTCCAGCTTCAGGGTGGTGATGGGCAGGCGCTGGAGGTAGCCCAGGGAGCTGTAGCCCGTGCCGAAGTCGTCGATGGCGATGCGGGCCCCGATCTCGCGCAGGCGGTGGAGCGGGGCCAGGTCTTCGTGGTCCTGGCGCATGACGAGGCTTTCGGTGAGCTCCAGCTCCAGGCAGCCGGGCGCCAGGCCCGTGTCGGCCAGNNACGGCCAGCAGCAGGGGGGCGGGGCTGAGGGCCTGCCACCGGGCCATCTGCCCGCAGGCTTCGCGAAGGGCCCACTCGCCGATGGGGAGGATGAGGCGGCTCTCTTCGGCCAGGGGGATGAACTTCGTGGGGGGCACCGCGCCCAGGAGGGGGTGGTTCCAGCGCATGAGCGCCTCGGCTCCCGCCAGGCGGCCGTCCATGAAGAACTGGGGCTGGTAGTACATCTGCAGNNTCCAGCTCCCGCGCCCCGGCGCGGAAGGGCGGCTGGAGCGCCTCCAGCAGCTTCTGCCCCACCCGGGCCGCCGCCATGACGTCCTTGATCTCCGGGAGCAGGGCCATGAAGCGGCCTCCGCCCATGCAGGCCAGGGTGTCGCCCTGGCGGAGGGCGCCCTGGAGCCGCTGCCCCACCAGCCGCAGCAGCTCGTCGCCGCCCTGGTGGCCCAGCAGATCGTTGACGCGCTTGAAGCGGTCCAGGTCCAGGAAGAGGACGCTGAGCACATGGCCGTGCCGCTGGGCCAGCCGCAGGGCCTGGGCCAGCCGGTCGGCGAAGTGGCGGTGGTTGGCGAGCCCGGTGACGGGATCCAGCAGGCTCAGCTCCTCCAGCCGCCCCTCCAGCGCCCGGATCCGCGCCTCGGCCTGCTGAAGCCGGCTGATGGCGTCGAGACGGTCAATCCTGAGCAGGAAGCCCTTGAGGTCCAGGCCCTTTGGATGGTCGTTCGGCAAGCGGACTCCGGGTGTTGGGGGAATCCTAGGATCGGAACGGTGATTTGACGAGGACAAATAAGGTCAGAAATTAGAAAAAAACGGCTATTTGCCGCGGCTCATCCGAACCAGTGACACCTGGAATCACAAGAAAGGTATCGAA
>DPRT01000088.1 GCA_003538615.1 Holophagaceae bacterium
GGCACAACGGCGACTACGAGGAGCCTGAGGACTGAGGTTCCACCTGTAGTGTTCGACATGCTCGGGGCGCCCTTCGGCGCCCCGAGTTATTCCTGCGCCTTCGGCGCAGGCATGGGAGTGCTGGTCACAGCCGCCGCATCGCCACGCCCCACGGCCAGGATGGGGAACCTTGGCGGCTCGCCCCACATGCCGTTGCCGCGGACGAGAGCGCTGTGGAAGAGGCCCCAGAAGGCCAGGCTGTCGGTGCTGCGGGGGTCCAGCAGGTAGAAGGCCAGGCGGCCCAGGGGCTGGTCCAGGGGGACGTAGAGGGCCCCGTCCAGGTCCGCAGGCCCCCAGGGCATCTGCAGCTTCTTCGGAGCGGGTTCGGCCCTCCAGGCGCCTTGCAGTTCCAGCGTGAACACACCCTGGTAGGCCGAGGCGGACAGCTTGCGGCTGGATTCGTGGAAATGCAGGAGGGCCAGGTCCCGTGGCCTCGCGCTGCCCTTCAGGACCTTCAGGCCATGGGCCTGGAGCAACGGCAGCACGGCAGGCGCAAAGGCCGGATCCACCAGATAACCCGCCGGGGCCGTCACGAAATCCTGGCCTTCGAAACCCACGAAACTGGGCAGTTCCAGGCGCGTGCGGCCCTTCTCGCCCGTCAGGCGGCCCTGCCCGTCACGGATGGGATCCACCCAGTCGAACGCGGCGCGTTCGACTTCCTTCAGCTTCGCTGAGAGGGGAAGGGACACGGATTCCTTCTTCCAGGCCTCGGACCAGCGGGCCTGGGCCGCCTGGATCTCACCGCGAACCTCGGCGCGGTGGGCGGCCATCCACTCCAGGCAGGCCAGCACGAAGCGGCGGGTATCGGAGATGCGGTCGGGCCAGCTGCGGTAGACGTAGCTTTCCGACAGCACCGCCAGGCGGTTGCGCAGGGCCGGATAGTTCGTGAGCAGCCGGGGGTGGGCGTCGTAGGTCTCCCAGGCCGTGGGCGGCTTTTCCGGCGTGGGCCGGTAGGGCACGAAGTTGCCGTAGTCGTAGGTGGGCATGCCCTCGGCCTTCAGCTGTTCGCGCACCGCCACCAGCATCTGCCGGTTGTAGGCCAGCAGGTGCTCGTCCGCCCCCAGGGTGCAGGCGGGCCCGTGCGTCAGGTGGAAGCCGTGGGTGCTCCCGTTGGTGGTGTGCAGGTCCAGCACCGCGGCGGGATCGAAGTCGCCCAGCATGGCCAGCAGCCACCGGGTATTGGGCGCGGCGGCCCGCATGAAGTCGCGGTTCAGGTCCAAGCCCAGGGCGTTCTCGCGCCGCCCGACGCCACTTTCCGTGGGATTGGGCTGCCAGGGCCGGATGGCGGGGTCCAGGGCGTCCGTACCGTCGGCGTTGTAGGCGGGCATGACCACCAGGTCCAGGTTCCGCCGCAGGCCCGGATGCCTGCCTTGAAGCAGTTCCCGCAGGATCTGCTGGATGGCCTCCTTGCCTTCCACTTCCCCGGCATGGATGTTGGCGTTCACGTAGACCCGCAGCGGATCCGGCCCCGTCCCCTTCAGGCGCCAGGCCAGCAGGGGCTTGCCTGTCTCCGTGGCGCGGGGCGCGCCCTGCGGCTGGTAGGGCTCCAGGCCCGGCGCCTGCTTGCGCAGGGCCTCCATGAAGGCCCGCACTTCGGCCACGGTGGAGGTGCGCCGGAGCTGGGTGCGCTCAGGCGTGGTCTGGGGCCACCCGGCGAGGAGTCCCGTCCCCGCCAGGGCCAGCAGCAGGATCCGCATGGGTCAGCGGGCCTGGAACGTGGTTTCCGCCGTCACCGGCATTTCCGGACCGGCCTTGGGGCGGGCGCCGAACAGCCCCTTGTTGTAGACGGTGAAGCTGGAGGCCAGGAACAGCACCAGGGCCATGAGGGCCGAGCCCCGCTTGCCCACGGCCAGGGCCTTGGGGGTCATCTCGGAGAGGCCCACGAGGATGAGCACCAGCAGCAGCTTGATGTGGAAGTAGGAGCCGGCCTTCAGGGGGTTCTGGCCCCCCTGCATCATGGTCACCAGCAGGGCGATGCCCACGATGAGCGCCAGCCGGAAGGACCAGGCCACCACCTTGGACCAGATGGTGGCGGCAAGGCCGCGGATGTCCTCGCGGCCCTCCTCGAAGCCCGACAGCAGCAGGGCCACCACGGCGGCGCCGCCGCCCACGGCCAGGGCCACGAAGTGCAGCCAGCGGAGAAGGTTCACAGCTTCGAGCTTCAAGTTCATGGTCGCCCCTGGAGAAGGAATCCAGGGTAGCAGCCCTGCTAGGCTCAATGGATTGGTTGGGAGGATGTCATGTCCAAGCTGCGCGTCGCCGTTGTCGGAGTGGGGCACCTGGGGCAGCATCACGCGAGGATCGCTGCCTCCGCGCCGGACGCCATCCTGGCCGCCGTGGTGGATCCCGATCCCGTCCGCGGCCCCGAGATCGCCGCCAAGTTCGGCGCGCCCTGGGCCGCCTCGCTGGACCAGGTCCTCGCCGAAGTGGACGCCGTGCAGATCGCCGCCCCCACCGGCTTCCACCATGCCCTCGGCATCCAGGCCCTGGCGGGCGGCAAGCACGTGTTGATGGAAAAGCCCCTGGCCGCCTCCCTTGAGGAGGGCGCGGCCCTGCTCAAGGCCCTGGCCGCCGCCCGGGCCGCCAACCCCGGGATCGTGGCCCAGGTGGGCCACCTGGAGCGCTTCAATCCCGCGGTGACGGCCCTGCGGGAGCGCGGCTTCAAACCCCGCTTCCTCGAGGCCGTGCGCGTCTCCCCCTTCCCCGCCCGCAGCCTCGAAGTCGACGTGGTCATGGACGTGATGATCCACGACCTGGACCTGCTGCGCGCCCTGGTGGGGCGCCCCGTGATCGACGTGGAGGCCGTGGGTGTGCCCGTGCTGACGCCCTACGCCGATCTGGTGAACGCCCGCCTGAAGTTCGAGGGCGGCGCCTTCGCCACGGTCACCGCCAGCCGCGTGGCCCGCAAGAAGGAGCGGACCCTCCGCGCCTTCGGCGACAAGGAATACGCCAGCCTCGATTTCGCCGCCCAGAAGCTGGAGCTGCTGCGCCTGGTCATGGGCCCCGAGGGCCCCGAGGTCCAGCCCGAGACCGCCAGCATCGAGGAAGGCGAACCCCTGCGCCTGGAGATCGAGGCCTTCCACGCCGCCTGCCTGGGCCGAGGCACCGAGGGCGTCACCTGGGAAGAAGGGCAGGAGGCCATGCACGTGGCCGACCAGGTGCAGAAGGCCGTGGCGAAGAGCCTCGCGGAAATCAGCAGGGCGTGAACGCCTTCTACGACCTCGCCTCCCTCGCCAAACCCCTGGTGACGGCGCCCCTGGCGCTCGCCTTCCTGGATCTCGACGCGGACCGGCGCTGGGCCCTGGGTTTCCATGAGCGGGAGACGCCCCTGACGGTGCGCCAGCTGCTGTCGCACAGCTCGGGCCTGCCCCCCTGGCGCCCCTTCACGGGCGAACCGTTGGCGGTCCAGCTTCGCCGCCCCGTCCCGGATCACCCCCTGCTCCGCCCGGCCACGCCGGGATTGGCCACCTACTCGGACCTGAACTACCACCTGCTGGCGGACCTGCTGGAGGCGGAGACCGGAGTCCCCTTCGCCAAGCTCGGTGCGGCCTCCGGCCTCAGCCCGGCGCCCTGGAGGGAGGCGCCTGTCGAAGTCCCGGATGGCCCGGATGCCGCTGCCTGGCTCCTGGCCGCGGAGGCACCGGTGCCGCCCCGGCATCGCCACCTCCCTCACGATGCCAACGCGCGGGCAGGCATGTGCGGTCACGCGGGGTTCGGCGCCACCGCATCCCAGCTCCACGCCGTGCTTTCCGGCTGGGTGGCATCAGACTGGCCGGAACGCATGGCCGTGGAAACCGCCGCCGGGACGAACGGAACCCTCTGGGGCCTGGGTCTCCAGATCCTCCCCGCCGGGAGTGGGTATTTTGGACAACTGCTGTCAAAAATTCCTCGTGGCTCCTTCCTGCATGTCCTGGAGGACACCACAGATTCCGAGCCGGACGCCGCACCGCCCCTCGATCCGGACCCGGGACTGCCCTCGGGCTGGTGGTTCCACCTGGGCTACACGGGGCCGGCCCTCTTCTACCGGCCTTCAGACCGGGCCTGCCTGGCCCTGCTGATCCACCGGCGCGGGCCTTCCGGCGAGTTGCTGGGCGTGGAGAAATTGCGGGGGCGGCGCTGGCAGGCCCTCGGCAGCTGGGCCAAGGGGCGGCCCTGAGTCCACAGCCACCGTCGCCGTCGCTGAATTGTTGCCGGGATGTAACAGGACCTGCCCCGTTTCAGGCTCCGTAATGGATGTGAGGAGCATCCATGTCCCCGTCCCTTCCACGTCCTCTCCACCTCCCCGCCCTTCTGCGAGCTCTCGGCGTCTGCATCGTCGCGGCCTTGCCGGTCCAGGCCCAGGATATGGGCATGGATCAAGTCGCCAACTACCTGCTGATCGTCGCCGCTTCCGCCGGATCCGAAGGTCGCGTGGCCTGTCGCGAGATGGACATGGCCATCCAGTTGAAGAACCGGGGGGTTTCCGTGGATGCCAAGGCAAACGTGGCCTGGGCCTTCTCGGCTTCCCAGGCACACGCCTTCGCACAGGAAGGAAAGCTGGTGGTCTGCACAAAACGCAGCCTGTTCGCCGAAGGTGGCGCACTGGCCTTCGAGCGCGTCGGCGGACGGCTCATCGTGTTCGTGAACAAGGCCAATCTGGCACGTAGCGGGGTCAAGCTCCCCGAGTCCTTCCTACGCGGTGCCGTCCAGCAATAGCCGGGGTTGGACTAGACTGGTGCCATGATCCGCCGCCTGGTCCCCGCCCTCGTCCTGACCCTCTGCGCGGTGCTTCACGCCGCCCAGCCCCCGCTGAGGATCGGCCTCGACACCCAGGCCACGGAATGGATCGTGTCGCTGGAGGGCGGCGGCCAGGTCTGCGATCGCGCGGGCAGGCCCCTGCTGAAGCTGGCGCCGGACGAGAAGCTGCGCATCTGGTGGGACAGCCGCGGCGTGTCCGATCCCACCAGCGAGTACCGCGTCCAGGTGGGCCGGCCCCACACGGCCGCCGAGGCCGCCGCCCTCATGAAGCGCCTGAAGGCGCTGGGCGAGGCCCCGGACCGGGTGAAGGTCCCGGACGCCGAGACCTGGCGCGTGCTGACAGGCCACTTCGCCGCGGCCCAGGAGGCGGAGCCGGTGCTTCAGAAGCTCCAGGACCTGGGCTTCGACGAGCTGTGGGTGGCCTCCGAATCCCGGGGGGCCGCCCCCCGCAAGGGCCGGGCCCTCTATGCCATCACGGACCGCTACGAACGCCGGGCCCTGCCCCAGGACGGCCTGTGGCTGAAGCCCGCGGGCGAGCTGACCGTCCTCCAGGGCAAGGGCCGCTACCGCGGCAAGGTCGAGATCTTCCCCAACGCCCAGGGCCGTCTGACGGTGGTGAACACGCTGGATCTGGAGACCTACCTGCGCGGCGTGGTGCCCAAGGAGATGGGCGCCTGGGAGTTCCCCAGCCTGGAAGCCCTGAAGGCCCAGGCCGTGGCGGCCCGCACCTATGCGGTGGCCAACCGCGGCAAGCGCGCGGCGGACGGCTTCGACATGGGCGATACGGTGGCCGACCAGGTCTACGGCGGCCGCGACGGAGAGCAGGCCCTCACGGACCGGGCCATCCAGGAGACGGAAGGCCTCTTCGCCACCCATGGCGGCAAACCCATCCTCGCCCTGTTCATGGCGAACTGCGGCGGCCATACGGTGGATGTGGCCCATGTCTTCGGCGGCGACGCCCCGTATCTGAAGGCCGCGCCCTGCTATCCGGCCAACCCGCTCACGCTGCCCTTCGCCTCAGGCGTGCCCGTCACCTCCGAGGCCCAGCAGCCCTGGCTCACCTGGGANNGGGAAGGCGGCTTGACTCTCGCCCTGGCCCGCGCCCTGGGTTTCCATCAGGTGGTGGAAGGCCAGGAGCGGCCCCAGGATGCCGCCTACTTCCTGCCCCCCGGCCTGCCCCCGGGTGACCGTCTGCTGGCGGCCTTCCTCACCCGGCGGGGCATCGTTCCTCCGGCCCTCTGGGCCGCCCGGGAACCGCTCACGCTCCGCCAGGCTCTTTCGGCCCTGGGGCGCATGTGGAATGACCTCGACCCCCTCGTGCCGGGCGAAGGCAGCCTTCTGATGGACCGGCAGGTGCGCCGGAAGCGGGGCGGCCCCGAGCCGCTGCCCCTCACGCCGAAGCTGCTGCTGGCAGAAGAGGCCCCGGACGGCAGCCTCCGCCTGCTGCCCAAGGCCCCCATCCAGGTGGGTGACCGGCTGAAGTGGATCCCCGCCGAGGACGGCTCCGCCGCGGTGCTGGTGCGCCGGCTGGATCCCGATGGCGCCGCCTGGGACCGCTACAATCCCACCGCCCACTGGCGGGTGGAATACGCGGAGGCCGATCTGCTGGCCCTGGTGCGCAAGCGCATCAGGGTGGCCGGCATCCGCGAGCTCAGGGCCCAGTACAACGAGGCAGGCCGTGTGCTGGATCTCGTCCTGGTGGATAGCCAGGGCGCGCCGCACCGGGTCCGGGGCATGCACATCCGGGGCCTGCTGGGGCTCAAGGACAATGTCTTCCGCTGGATCACCCTGGGCCAGGGCGCCAAGCGCCGCTGGGTGTTCTTTGGCCGGGGCTGGGGCCACGGGGTGGGCATGTGCCAGACCGGGGCCTACGGCATGGCCCTCGAAGGGGCCACCTTCCAGCAGATCCTGTCGCATTACTATCCCGGCACCGATCTGCGCCGGGTGGATTGAGGGCCGATCGGGTTTTAGATCCCCAAATCCCTTTCGGGGATTGACGGCACCCCCCCGCCGCCCCAGGTTGGCCTACCTGGGAGGTGGCATGTCTCTGGACGCGTGGATCCTCGGAGCGCCGCTGAAAGTGCTGCGGCGGGAGGACCACCCGTACCGCGAAACCACGCTGGCCACCCTGGGGCGCCATGAACTGGGGCTGAGCCGGCGGCAGACCCCCGCGGCCCAGCCGGGTTGCGAGATCTTCCTCGATGGCCGTTCGATCTTTCTGCCCGGGGCCCCGGCGCCGGACCGGGCCTGGTTCGATCTCTGCCGGGAGCTGGGCTACGAGCCGGCCCATCACTGGGACTGGGATCCGGCCCTGATCCTCTTCCAGCAGGTGCTCCCCGCCCTGGCTGCGGACTGGCATGAGCCGCCCCTTGATCTGGATACCCAGGGCCTTCCCGAAGGCGTCCTGAGCCTGGCCGGCCTGCGGCAGGTCTTCGCCGAGGCCGTCTCCGGGCTCCGCCGCGATGGCCTCGGCCCCGTGGGCGCCAAGGTGGCCGAGACCTTTGAATGGCTGCCCCTCCGCGCCGTGGTGTTCCACGATGACGCCCAGCTGCCCCTGGATTTCGAGGGCTCCGGGCCCTGTGGGCGGGTCTCCCTCTGGCTGGGCATCCACCGGGACCGGGCCGTGGCCCTGGATGGGCCCGCCCCCGCCGGGCCGGGCCAGCGGCGCTGGGTGCCCGGCGGTTCCGAAACCCTCCCCCCGGCCAGGGCCTTCCTCACGGCCGCAGGCCTGGATCCCGAACCGCCCAAGGGTTTCGAATCCGCCTTCGAAGCAGCCCTCCACCATCTCTGCCATCAGCTCGAAGGCCCCCTGGATGCCTACCGCCGCACCTATCCCGTGGGCATCCCCTGGCACCGGGACCGCCGCGAGCGGCTCCTGGGCCGCACCATCGTGGACGTACGCGCAGGCGATCCGCCCATGCTGCTGCTGGATGACGGCACCGAGGTGGCCCTGGATCCAGGCCCCGTGCCCTCCTGGGAACACGGCGGGATCTGAACTCAGCCCTGGGGTTCCGGCATCCGGTTCACCCGCCGCGCCAGGGCCACGACCAGCATCGTGAGCAGGGCCCCGGCCGCCGCGGCAGTCATGTCCTTCTGGGCATCCCAGATGTCCCCCTGGGTGCCCAGAAAGGCATCCCCCAGCTCCGGCGCGCTGAGGCGGGCCGTGGTGCTCTCGATGATCTCGTAGACGGCGGAGGCCGCCAGCACCACGTCCAGGGGCAGGTAGTAGTTCCAGAACCCCCGGGTATGGGCCACCCGCATGAACACCTCCCGCACGGGGTACGCCAGCAGCAGGCCGAAGCTGAAATGGACGATGCGGTCGAAGGGGTTCCGCGCCAGCCCCCACTGGGCCTTCATCCAGAAACCCAGGGGCACGTTGGAGTAGGTGTAGTGGGCCCCCACCGCATGCAGGGCCAGGAACAGCGCGATCAGCAGGTAGCTCAGGTCCGACAGCGGGAAGCGGCGGTGGGTCCAGGCCAGGCCCCCGACCGCCAGGACCACCAGGAGGTTCTCCATGAGCCAGTCACCCGGATAGAGCGGCCGGATGGCCGTCACCATCCAGACGAGGGCATAGAGGCCGCACAGGCTCTGGAGGAAGCGGTTCCCGCGGAAGGGACGGGGATCAGGGCAGGTCGCATGGCTGAGCATGCCCCAGACTATCGGACCTCCGCAGGGGCCGCGATGCGGAGGTTCACCGCCGTGACCTTGTATTCCGGGGTGCCCGTGACCGCATCCCGGCCCGGGCCTGTGGCCTGGTTCACGAAAGCGGCCACGGCGTGGAACGTGGCGAAGGGTTCGCCCCGCCGCACCCGGTCCGTGAGGCGGGCGCGGAGGGTGAAGGACCCGTGGCGGCTCTGCACGTGCACCCGCACCCCCGCCGTGATTCCCAACGCCGCCGCGTCGTCCGGATGGAGCTCCAGCTCGTCGTCCGGCCGCAGATCGCGGTTCCGGGTGCGCCCCGTCATGGTGGCGGCGTTGAAGTGAAAGAGGCTGCGACCGGTGTTCAGCAGGAAGGGGTATTCGCCGTCAGTCCTTTCGGCGCTGGGCGTCCAGGTCAGGGGCCGGAAGACCGCCCGGCCCGCGGCGAAACCATCCCTGTGCAGCACGGCGGTGCCGGGGTGGTCCTCCGTGGGACAGGGCCACTGGAGGCCCCCGTCCCGGTCCAGGCGGGCGTGGCTGATGCCCGCGATGGCGGGCCAGACCCGGCACGCCTCGTCCCACACCGCCGCCGCATCCGGCTGGCGGAAATGCGGGCCCGTGCCCAGCCGTTCCGCCAGGGCGGCGAGGATGGCCATGTCCGTACGGCTCCCCCCCTTCGGCGGCACCACCTGGCGAACCCGCTGGACGCGCCGCTCGCCGTTCATGAAGGTGCCCTCCTTCTCGAAGGGGCTGGCGGCGGGCAGGAAGACCGTACCGAAGGCCTTCGCGGTTTCCGTGAGGAAGAGGTCCACCACGATGAGGGCATCGAGCCCGTTCAGGTTCTGCGCCGTCTCCCGGGCGTCGGGGTGGCTCAGCAGGGGATCGTAGCCGATCACCAGCAGGGCCTTCAGGTTCCCCTCGCCCGCGGCATCGATCATCTCCAGGGCGTTGAGGCCCGGCCCTTCGGGCAGCGCCGCGCCCCAGACCCGCGCATGGGTGTCCCGGGCCTGGACCAGTTTCTGGTAGCCCGTGAGCCGGGATGGTTCGCACCCCATCTGNNAGATGGGCCAGGGCCGCCACGCCGTCCGTCCCCTGGCGGTGCTCGGTGACCCCCAGGCCGTGGAAGATCATGGCGGGCCCCGCAGTGGCGTAGAGCCGCGCCGCGGTGCGGATGGCCTCCGGCTCGATCCCGCAGAGGGCGCCCGCCCGTTCCGGCGTCCATTCGCGCAGCGAGGTGGCGTAGGCCTCCAGCCCCTCGGTGCGGGCCGCGAGGAAGGCCACATCGGCGAGGCCCTCGGCCAGGATCAGGTTCGCCATGGCCTGGAGCAGGGGCAGGTTCGTGCCGGGCCGCAGGGCCAGGTGGACCGTGGCCAGCTCCGCCAGCTCCGTCCGCCGGGGATCGATCACGATGAGCGGCACGCCCGCCCGAACCCGCTGGCGGATGCGGGTTCCCACGATGGGATGGTTCTCCGTGGGATTGGCGCCCGCCACCAGGAACAGCGCAGCCCGTTCGATGTCGTCGTAGCTGTTGGTGGCCGCGCCCGTGCCGAAGGCCTGGCCGAGGCCCGCCGCGCTCGGCGCGTGGCAGACCCGGGCGCAGCAGTCCACGTTGTGGGTGCCCAACGCAAGGCGCGCGAACTTCTGCGTCAGGTAGTTCTCCTCGTTGGTGGAACGGCTGGAGGCCAGCACGCCCACGGCGCCGGGGCCTCCCTCGTCGCGGGCCCGCCGGAACGCCGAGGCCGCCGCATCCAGCGCCTCGTCCCAAGTGGCGGCTTCCCATACGCCGTTCCGCCGGATCATGGGTTCCGTGATGCGGTCAGGCGCGTCATTGAACCCCCAGCCATAGCGGCCCTTCACACAGAGGTGGCCGCGGCTCACCGGGGCGCCCAGGACAGGTCTCGCTTCCGTGATGCGGCCGTCCTTGACGCCCACATCCATTTCGCAGCCGGTGCCGCAGTAGGGGCAGGTGGTGCGCACCCAGTGATCGGGAAGGCCCGCCAACCGCCGGGAGACATCTTCGATGGCGCCTGTGGGGCAGGTGTCGGCGCAGGCCCCGCAACTCACGCAGTCGCTGTCCCGCAGCCCCGATGACAGCTGCGGCGCCAGTCCCAGCGAGGCTCCGCGTCCGGTGAAGGTCCAGATGTCCTGCCCCTGCACCTCGCTGCAGATGCGCACGCAGCGGCCGCAGGCCACGCACCAGGACAGGTCCACGTCCAGGTACGGATGGTCCGGATGTTTCGCTTCCGGCTGGCGCGCGCCCGTTGGCTCCACGCCGTAGGCCTCCAGCAGCCTGCGGAAGGGCTTGCCCGCCAGCCGGGCCGGGTCCTCCGCGGGAATCCCCGCGGCCAGGCGTTCCAGCATCGTGCGGCGGAAGGCCTCCAGGGCGGGCGTGTGGGTTTCCACCACCATGCCCTCCTCCACGGGCGTGGCGCAGGCGCAGGGGGGACGCTCCCGGCCCGCCACCTCGACCTCGCACAGGCGGCAGCTGGAGGCTGGCTTCAGCCGTGGATCCGAACAAAGGGTGGGGATCTCGATGCCGTTCTGGCGGCAGGCCTCCAGCAACATGGTCCCCGGGACCGACTCGACATCGCGGCCGTTCACCCGCAGGCGGATGAGGGTTCCAGTCACCGGCTTGTCTCCAAGAGGAAGGGCGCTCCGCAGTATGCGCCCCCCCTCCCCGACTTCAAGCCTCGCCGTGCTGTTCCCAGCGCACGCCGAAGTGTTCCAGGATGTGCTGGCGCTCCGCGCGCTCCTGCTCCGCGATGCTGCTGTAAGGGTGGCGGAACACCACCCGCCGCACGCCCCGGCGCACGAGGGCCCGGCAGCAGATGAGACAGGGCTCGTGGGTGACATAGGCCGTGGCCACGGGGCCATCGCAGAAACCCAGGGCGTTCTCTTCTGCATGGCTGGTATGCAGGCAGCGCTGGCCCGGCCTGCAGGTCTCCGGCGTGCAGTGCGCCATGCCCGGGAGCGCCCCGTTGAAGCCCGCCGCCGCGATGCCGCCATCGATCCGCAGCAGCACAGCCCCCACCTGGAGGCGGCAGCAGGTCCCCAGGCGGCTGAGCTCCAGCGCCATGTTCATGAAGACTTCGTCCTTCAACTGCGATCGGATCACGGCCACCTCGGGATGGCTCCATCATCGCAAGAACGCCGGGGTCCTGCCCCCCCTCGGCGGCAACTCAATGGACACAGATGTCATTGGAATAAATCGTGCTCCCAGTCACAGCATGAAGGGTTCTGGCGAAGTCCTGAATGCGCATAATAAAATATAGGCAGGTGATGTATGAAATGGCGCCTTCTGACCCTCCTCGCGGTCTTCACCCTCGACAGCTCCGCTCCCCTGCACGGCCAGGGCTGGGATCCCGGCCGCACAGCGGGGGGCTGGGCCTTCCAGGAGGTGGATGGATCCCTGGTTTTCTTCGATCCGGCCGCCCGGTCCCTCCGCACCTGGATGAAGGGGAGCGGCCTGCTGGCGACGCTGCCCGTGGCCCTTCCCGAGGTCCGCAAACCCAGCCCGGCGCCCAAGCCCGCGGCTGCCACCCCCCCTCGAGCCACCTCCGACTACGACGCTGCCGGCGCCCTGCTATACGGCACCCCGCGCCGTCAGCGGCTCCAGCCCGCCACCTCCGCACCCGCGGTCAAGGAGGCCCCGGAAGCCGCCGTCACCGAGGCCCTGCCCGAGCGCTGGGTGATCGATTCGTACAGCCGCACCTGGATGGTCTGCGATGGCCGCCTGGTGGTCTTCAGCAAGGACGGCCAGATCGAGAACGCCCTGGCGCTCCCCGCGCCGGTCGAGGACATGGCCGTGGGCCGGGAGGGCATCCTCATCCTCTACCGCACCGCCAAGCCCTGCCTGGAGAAGCGGGACCTCCGCACCGGCGCCGTGGTCTGGTCCTACGGCGACCGCGACCAGCTGAAGGAGGCCTCAGCCCAACCCCTGCTGGTGCCCCTCAACCGCATGGCCCTGGGCATGGATGGAACGATCTATGTGGCCGAGGGGGCAAGCCTGGCCTTCACGGTGCTCGATCCCGTCAAGGGACCCAAGGACCCGGGCCAGACCTTCTTCACCTGTCAGGACACCATCCCGGGCCGCGCCACACTGGGACGGGTGGGCCGGGGCCCCCTGCTCTCCTGGGCCGGCAAGGACGTGATCTTCGGCGTCTTCACCCCAAGCCAGGTCAAGTCCTGCGGCGCGCCGGAATCCAAAGGCCTCGTGCTGGCCCGTTTCGACCTCCTGAATGGGGCCCTGGAGTGGCTGCCGACCCCCCTGGCCGAAGGCCACCGCCTGGTGGGCCTCCTGGACCACGAAGCCGCCTTCCTCGCCCCCGGCGGCGGCCTGGCCTACGCCCCCATCCGCTGAGCGCGGAGAGGCGCAGGCAGCCGGATGATCAGAGCCTCCTCTCATCCAGATTGGTGGCCCCGATGCGATTCGAACGCACGACCTACGCCTTAGGAGGGCGTCGCTCTATCCAGCTGAGCTACGGGACCATGAAG
>DPRT01000147.1 GCA_003538615.1 Holophagaceae bacterium
TCGCCATCGCACCAGGCTTCGCAGGGTGTCCACCCGAAGCGGGCGTCCCGTCCGGCGCCCGGGGCGTCCTGCCACCATTCGGGATGGGCCGCCGGCACCACGCGGAGGTCCACCGCGTCCTGCCGCTCGAACACGCGCAGCTTGGCCCGGCGGTAGGCCTCGAGCGTGCCGTGGCGGGCCAGGTGGTCCGGCGTGAGGTTCAGGAAGGCGGCGCCTTCTGCATGGAAACCCACCACGGACTCCAGCTGGTAGCTGCTCAGCTCCACGACGTACACCGTGGCGGGAACACCGGTGGCCACGGCCTCGATGACGGGCGTGCCCAGGTTGCCGCAGGCAGCGGCGGGGAGGCCGGAAACCCGCAGCAGATGGGCCACCAGATCCGTGGTGGTGCTCTTGCCGTTGGTGCCGGTCACCGCCAGCACCCGGCTGCCATCCCCGCGGCCCCGCAGGATCCGATGGGCCAGCTCCACTTCGCCGATGGCGGGGATGCCCCGGGACAGGGCTTCCGCCACAAAAGGGGCCGTGCGGGGAATGCCGGGGCTGAGGACGAGCTCGCCACAACCTTCCAGCAAGGCGAGAGGATGGCTGCCCCAGACGCCGGGGATGCCCGCCTTCGCCAGATCCAGCTCCAGCTCGGCTCCGGGATCGGGACGGCTGTCCGTCAGCACCACCGGCTGTCCCTGCGCCGCCAGGAACCGGGCCGCCGCCAGCCCCGAACGTCCCGCTCCCATGACCACGGTGCGCATATCGCCCCCCAAATCCAGCGTAACCCGGGCCAGCACATCCTGCATGCGGAGGCACCCCACGCTACACTGGGCCCGGAACCCTTGAACGATGCGGAGTCTCCATGCCCAAGGGCACCCTGGAAAGCCTGCTGAGCGGTGAAGGCACCATCCTGCCTCATGTGCAGCCCATGTACCGCCTGCGGGACAACCGCCTGATGGCGCAGGAATACCTGACCCGGCACCTGGATGCGGCGGGGATGGCCCATCCCGTGGGCCCGATCCTCCAGGATCCTGCCCTGGCCCTCCGGGACCGGCTCACCCTGGACCTCCGCTTCCTGGAGGCCACCTTCAAGGTCCTGGCCCAGCGGGGAACCGGCGGCATCCTGCATTTCGTGAACCTCGAACCCGTGAGCCTGGAGGCGCCGGGCTTCTGGAACTGCCTGCCCCGCTGGATCGCGGATCTGCCCTTCCCCACCGAGTACGTCGTCATGGAGTTCACCGAATCCCAGGGCGTGCATGATCTCGAAGCGCTCCAGTCCTACGCCAAGCAGCTGCGCAACCTCGGGTTGCGCGTGGCCGTGGATGATCTGGGCGCGGGCGTGGCGAGCCTCACCCACATGGCGCGGCTGGCCCCGGATTTCATCAAGGCCGACCGCAGCCTCGTGGAGCAGGTCCACCGGCGCCCCTACCAGGCCGCCCTGCTCAACGCCCTCTCCCACTTCGCCCAGCACATGCGCATCGGTTTCATCGCCGAAGGCATCGAGACCCTCGAGGAACTGGAGGCGGTCATGGACGCGGACGTGCCCTGGGGCCAGGGCTACATCCTGGGCCAGCCCTGGCCGACCCGCCCCAAACCCATCAGGCCTATCGAAGCTTCAGAGAGCTGAGGGCCAGGATCGAGCAGACGATGGCCGTGATCCACATGCGGATCACCACCTTCGTCTCCTGGAGCCCACCCAGTTCCAGGTGGTGGTGGAAGGGCGCCATGCGGAAGATGCGCTTGCCGCCGCGCAGCTTGAAGCTGCCCACCTGCAGGATGACGCTCACCGCCTCCACCACGAAGAGCCCGCCCGCGATCACCAGCAGCACTTCCTGCTTGATGATGACGGCCACGGTACCCAGCGCCCCGCCCAGGCCCAGGGAGCCCGTGTCGCCCATGAAGACTTCCGCCGGGTGGGCGTTGAACCAGAGGAAGCCCAGGCAGGCCCCTGCCATGGCACCCATGAACACGGACAGCTCCGCGCCGCCGGGCACGAAGGGCACCGCCAGGTAGCTCGCGATCTTCGCGTGGCCCACCGCGTAGGCCAGGATGGCGTAGGTGATGGACACGATGAGCGTGCCGCCGGTGGCCAGCCCGTCCAGGCCATCCGTGAGGTTCACAGCGTTGCTGGTCCCGACCATCACCAGCCAGATCCAGGGGATGAGCAGCATGCCGACATCGGGCTGGAATTTCTTGAAGAAGGGCACGGAAAGCTGGCTGGTGGCGCTGCCGCGCAGGCCGAAATGCAGGATGAGCCAGGCCACCAGCAGCGAGATGGCCGTCAGCAGGGCCATCTTCTGCCAGCTCGTGAGGCCCAGGTTCTGCTTCTTGAGCAGCTTCTGCGCATCATCGAAAGCGCCGACAGTGCCGAAACCCAGCAGGGCCATCAGGGCCACCCAGATGGCGCCGCTCTTGAGATCGCACCACAGCAGCGTGGAGACCGTGATCACCGTCAGGATGAGGAGCCCGCCCATGGTCGGCGTGCCCGCCTTCTTCTGATGATGTTCCGGCCCGGCGCCGCGGATGTGCTGGCCCATCTTCAGGGCCGTCAGCGTGCGGATCAGCCAGGGGCCCAGCAGCAGGCTCAGGATCATGGCCGTGGCCGCCGCCATGGCCGTGCGGAAGGTCACATAGCGGAACACCGAGAAACCGGGCACCACGTCGCGGAAGGGATAGAGAAGCCAGGGCAGCATGGGAAGTCCGGGGTCTGGAGTTTGAAAGTCAGTGGGTGAGAAGCCAGTCCGCCACGCGCTCCGCGCGCCAGTACCGGCTGCCCTTCACCAGGATACGGGCTCCCGCGGGGATTGCGGAGAGTCCCGCGGCATCGTCGCGCAGGGCCTCGAAGTCCGGGAAGGGCACGGCCCGCAGGCCGAAGCCATCGGCGTAATCCCCGGCGAATTCCCCGAAAGCCCAGAGCTGCGCCACGCCCAGCGCCTTCAGGGCCGCGCCGGTCTCGTGGTGGATCCGGGAAGCCTCCCGACCCAGCTCCCGCATGGAGCCCAGCACCGCCACGGCCTCGCCGCCGGGCAGCTGCAGCAGGGCCCGGGCGCAGGCCAGGATGGAATCGGGGCTGGCATTGTAGGTCTCGTCCAGCAGGCAGCCGCCTCCGGCCATGGCGTGGAGCCGCCCCCGGCCGGCTTCGGGCGCCACGGCGCCCAGCCCCGCGGCCACCCGCTGCGGATCGAATCCAGCATGGATGGCGATGGCCGCGGCCAGGGCCGCATTGCGCACCTGGTGCTCGCCCGGGAGCTGGATCCGCACCGGGAAGGCGCCCCTGGGCGTCCGCATGCGGAAGCTCTCCCCCGCCGCGCCCAGGGACTGGGCGGCCTCCCAGCCATAGGCCTGTCCCTCACCCACGGGCAGGGCCTTGGCATGCCGGGCCCAGGGCTGCTCGGCGATCCAGCGGCACCAGGTGTCCGAGGCCAGGTGGGCCCAGACGCCACCCCGGACCATGCCCGCCACCAGCTCGCCCTTGGCTTCGGCGATGCCCTCCTGCCCCTTGGCGAAGTTCTCCGCGTGGGCCGTGCCCACCAGCGTGATGAGGCCGAAGTCCAGGGGCGCGATCTCCGTCAGGCGCCGGATCTCCCCCGGCGTGCTCATGCCCATCTCCAGCACCGCGGCGCCCAGCCCTTCCGGCAGGGCGGCCAGGGCCTCGGGCATCCCCAACGTGTTGTTGCGGTTGCCGGGGGTCTTCCAGGCGCCCAGGGCCGCCGCCAGCAGTTCCTTGGTGCTGGTCTTGCCCACGCTGCCCGTGACGCCGAAGACGGCCTTGGGTCGCACCGCCGCCAGCCGGGCCTGGCCCCAGCGCTGGAGGGCCGCCAGGGTATCGGGCACCACCAGCTGTGGACAATCCATGTCCAGGGGATGATCCACCAGCAGGGCTGCGGCGCCGCGCTCCACGGCCTGGGCGGCAAACGCATGGCCGTCCCGCTCCGCCCGGAGGGCCACGAAACAGGCGCCGGGCTGGAGGGTCCGGGTATCCATGGACAGGCTGGGCGGCACGATGCCGCCATCGCCCAGGACCTCGCCGCCCACCTGGGCGGCGGCCTCGGACAGGGACCAGAGGCTCACGGCATCTCCTTCGCCGAAGCCCGCCGCAGGCGGTCCCGCACGGCCAGCCAGGCATCGTCTTCCGGCGGCAACTCCATGATGATGCGGTCGAATCCCGCATCGTCCAGCTCGTGCAGCAGGGCGAAGAGGCGCGTCCCCACCGCGTCCGCATCCAGGGGCAGCAGGATCCCGCGGACGCCGCCGGGCAACTCTGGAAGGGTTCCGAGGCCCACATAGGCCACGGCGCCGGAGGCCTCCCGCAGTCCCGTTCCCGGTGCCACCAGGTCCAGCCGCGCCCGGGGCGCGTAGTGGCGCTCCCCCATGCCCGGCGCGGCCTGCACTGCGCCGGCCCGGACGGCCCCCTCCCACCGGTCCACGGGCCCCACCAGGGCCGCCAGCTCGGCGGGTCCGACGGGACCGGGGCGCAGGATGCGGGGCCGCTCCCCCGTCAGGTCCAGGATGGTGGACTCGAGGCCCGCTTCCGTGGGCCCGCCGTCGAGGATCAGGTCCACCGCCTCACCCAGGCTGGAGGCCACATGCTGGGCCAGCGTCGGTGACAGGTGCTGGCTGCGGTTGGCGCTGGGCGCGGCCAGGGGCCGCCCCGCGGCCCGGATCAGGGCCAGGGCCACGGGGTGGGCCGGGCAGCGCAGGGCCACGGAGGGGCCGCCCGCCCGGACGATGGAAGGCACCGCCGCCGAAGCCGGCAGCACCAGGGTCAGGGGCCCGGGCCAGAAGCGCGCGGCCAGGGCCGTGGCCTCGGCGGACCAGTGGGAAACGAGTTCCCGGGCGGCAGCCGCGTCGGCCACGTGCAGGATCACCGGATTGGTGGCGGGGCGCCCCTTGGCGGCATAGATCCGCGCCACGGCCTCGGGATTGAGACCGTCCGCGCCCAGTCCGTACACGGTCTCCGTGGGAAAGGCCACCAGGCCCCCCAAGGCGAGGATGGCCGCCGCCTCGAGGATGGCCGGGTCATCCGGTCCCGTGACCGGTCGGAGGCGCGTCACCGGGAGGTCCCGAGCGCCGCTTCCACGGCGGCGCGGTCGCTGTAGGGATGCTTCACGCCGTGGATCTCCTGGTAGGGCTCATGGCCCTTCCCTGCCAGCAGCAGCAGGTCGCCGGGACGGCAGTCCGCCAGGGCCTGGCGCACGGATTCCCCGCGATCGGCGTTCCGGTGGTAGCGGACCGCATCGGCGCGGAGGGCTTCCGGGACGCCCGGGGCGGCATCGTCCAGGATGCGTTCGGGATCCTCCGTGCGCGGATTGTCGCTGGTGTGCCAGAGCACGTCCGCCCCGGCGGCCACGGCGGCGGCCATGAGGGGGCGCTTGGCGCGGTCGCGGTCGCCTCCGCAGCCGAAGAGCACGTGCAGGCGGCCGCCCGGCGGCAGCAGGCGGCGGCCTTCGGTCAGCAGCTTCTCCAGGGCGTCCGGCGTGTGGGCGTAGTCCACCATCACGCCGAAGGGCTGGCCGCAGTCCACCCGCTCCAGACGGCCCGGGGCGCCGCTGACCTTCTGCGCCGCCGGCACCAGCCGGTCCAGATCGAAGCCGGCCTCGGCACAGGCCGCCAGGGCCGCCAGCAGGTTGTAGACATTGAAGCGGCCCAACAGCGGGCTCTGCACATCCCA
>DPRT01000103.1:0-29117 GCA_003538615.1 Holophagaceae bacterium
TCGAAGGGGGCGCTGAGGCGGAGGTCGGCGCCGGGCTGCCATTCGGGCAGGGGCTTCAGGCGGGGCGGGGGCAGCAGCAGGGCCTCGCCGGGGCGCAGGGCGGGCAGCTCCAGGCCCTCCCAGGCCTTGAGGGGGGCGCTGCGGCGGGTCGGCCCTACCCGCAGCTCCAGGCTGCCCTCGGGCCAGGCGTCCACCATCCAGGCCCCCAGGATGGCGCCGCCGGCGGCCTCCAGGGCCAGGCAGAACCCGGCGACGCCCCCGCCCGCCAGGCCCAGGGCGGCCAGGCCGGGGGGGGGCGGTTCTGTCAGCTCGGCGCCGGGGCCCCGCAGGCTGAAGCGGTCCAGGCTGCGCCCATCCCAGGCGCTCAGGGCCGCGGGGCGGGGCAGGCAGGGCAGGGGAACGGCGGCCTCGGGGGCCAGGGCGTCGGGCAGGGTGCCGCGGCGATCCCACTTCTCGGCGTAGGCCACGGTCTGCCGCGCCCGCGCCAGGGCCCGGGGCCCGCCTTCCAGCAGGCGCCGCAGGCTGGAGGGCACCAGGGCTTCCGCCAGGCGGTCGGGGTCGCCCTCACCCAGCTTCCGCAGGCGGATGGCCTCCAGGCGGGTCAGGTCGGCGATGCGCCCCGAGGCCAGCCGCGCCACCAGGGCCCGGCGCTCCACGGGGCCCTCGGTCCAGGCGGCGGTACCCAGGAACATCGAATCAGCCCTGGGCTTCCAGCCACTCGCGGGTGGCGGGGGCCAGGGGCCTGGGGCGGTTGGTGGCGAAATCCAGCATGACCTGGACGGTCCTGCCCTCGGCGAACAGCTCGCCGCCCAGGCCCTTGGTGAGCCGGTAGGTCAGCTCGAAGGAGCTGGTGCCCACCTTGGTGCAGTGCAGCTCCACGCGCACGTCGTCGCCCAGCAGGATGGGCATGCGGTAGTCCACCTCCACCCGGGCGATGAGGAAGCCCTCCTCCTGGAACTTGCGCCCCCCCAGGAAGGCCCGCCACCACTGGAAGCGGCCCTGCTCCATGAAGCTCACCACCACGGCGTTGTTGACGTGGCCCATGGCGTCCAGATCGCTGAACCGCACCTCGATGGGATGGGAAAAGGGCATGGGGCCTCCGGAACCATCAACATACCGGAACCGGCGGCCCCACCCGTGGCATGATTCGGCCGATGCCTGCGCCCCTTCTCCTCGCCTACGACGCCGAGTGCTCCCTCTGCAACCGCGCGACCCTCTGGCTGGCCCGGCGGGACAAGCGGGGCCTGCTGCTGGCCCTGCCCCTGCGGGATCCCAACCTGCTGGCCCTGGCCCCGGAGCTGGCGGGGCGGCCCCTGGAGAAGGAGATCCACGGCCTGGACCTGGCCACGCGGCAGGTCTGGGCGGGGGCGGACCTGCTGCGGCCCATCGCCCGGCGGCTGCCGGGCTGGCGCTGGCTGGCCCCCCTGCTGGCCCTGCCGGGCCTGCCCCGGCTGCTGGACCGCGGCTACCAGTGGGTGGCGGCGCGCCGGTACCGCAAGACCGGGCGGCCGCCCTTCGCGTAGCCTGGGTTCATGGATTCCATCCCCCCGAGCCCCTGGCACCCGGACCGCCGCTGGGCGGATCCCCTCATCGCCCTGCTGGCGCTCATCGCCCTGCTGGCGGCGGGCCTCACGCTCCAGGCCCGCCGGGGTTCCGTCCACCGGCCCTCCACCCGCGCCACCCTCCAGGGCCAGATCCTGGAGGCGACCCTGGCGGGCCCGCGCCTGCTGGCCCGCACCCAGGTCACCCCCCGCGAATGGGCCAAGGCCCGGGCCCAGCTGAAGGATCCCTGGGACCTCGCCCTGCTGGCGGTGCTCATGGCGGAGCTGGGCGATCCCGCGGAGGCCCAGGCCCTCGCCGGCGCCAGCCTTCCCCCCGGCCCCGGCGGCGAGCGGTTCCGGCAAGCCTTCCTGGCGGCCTACGGCCAGGGTCCGATGCCCGACGCGGCCGCCCGCGACGAGGTGCGGAAGCGGCTGGGGAACGCCTACGGGGCGGCCCTGCTGGAGGCCCGGCTCCTGGACCGCCAGGGCGGCCTCGAAGCCGCGGCGGCCCTGCGGGCCCAGGCCCGGTCGGCCCTGCTGTCCCGCCTGCTGGGGCTGGGGGGCCTGGGGCTGGTGGTGATGGCCTTCGCGGCCGGCGGCCTGGGGGTGGGGATCTACCTCTGGATCACGCGCGCCCAGCCGCCGGTGCGGCCCCTGCCCCAGTGGGGTCTGTCGGGCCGGGCGGCGGCCCTGGTCTTCCTCGGCTGGTTCATGGCCTTCTTCGCGGCGGGCAACCTGGCCCTGCTGCTGCTGTCGCCCTGGCCCACCCTGCGCTGGGCGGCGGTGCCCCTGGGCACCCTCCTCCATGCGGGCATCGGCGCGCGCCTGATCTGCTGGGCCGAGGGATTGACGTTCCGGGAGCTGTGGGCCCGGGTGGCGCCGGGGCCCGCCCCGCGGAACCTGGGCTGGGGCGTGGCCTTCCTGGCCCTGGCGGTGCTGCTGGTCATGGCCGTGGCCCTGGCCACGAGCCTGGTGCTGAAGCCCGACCAGAGCCCCCAGCGGGATCTGCAGGAGCTGCTGCGGGGCCTGTCCGGATGGGCCCCCAGCCTGCTGATGTTCGCCGTGGTGGCGGGGCTGGCGCCCTTCTTCGAGGAGCTGCTGTTCCGGGGCTTCCTGTTCCCGGTGCTGGCCCGCCGGGGCCGCGTGACCGCGGCCCTGCTGGCGTCGGCCCTGCTCTTCGGGGCCATCCACCTGCAGCCCGCGGGCCTGCCCACCCTCAGCACCCTGGGCCTTGCCATGGCCCTGGCGGTGCGGCAGACCGGCAGCCTCTGGCCGGCCATCCTGGTCCACGCCTGCTGGAACGGCTCNNGGCGCCAGCCACCAGAACACCTGGAGCACCACGAAGGCCACGATCACCCACTTCAGGACCTGGGTCCAGTCGGTGCCGGTGTCGGCGGAGTGGCGCTGGTACTGCGAGGCCCGCCGGGTGGAGGAGAGGTAGGTTTCCACCGGGTCCTCCGCCAGGGTGATCTTGGTGGCGCCCGTGGCCCGGATGGTGGTGCTGGTGGCGCCGGAGGTCTCGGGCCCGGGGGCGGCCTGGCGGTACCGCACCGCCGAGACGCTGCCGCCGCCGTCCTCGTCCTGGCCCAGGAGGGCGAAGAGCCGGGCGCGCATGCTGGCGGGACCCGGCAGCGTGTCGATGAGCTCTTCCATGAACTCGGGCAGGGTGGTGTACCGGTCTTCAGGATCGGGGGCCAGGGCCCGCTGGAACACCCCGCCCATGCGGGGGGGCAGATCCGCGGGCAGGGCCACGGGCTCCTGGAGGATGTGGAGGATGATCTCGGTGAGCCCGCCACCCGGATGGGGCAGCTTCCCCGTGAGCAGCTCGAAGGCCGTGGCCGCGAAGCTGTAGCGGTCCGAGGCCGGGGTGCCCTCGCTGCCCCGCAACACCTCGGGCGGCGCGTAGGCCGGGGAGCCCAGGAAGTCCCCGGTGGAGGTCAGGCGGAGGGCCAGGGTCTGCGCCACGGCCTGCTCGTCGCCCGCCAGGGGCTCAAGGGCCAGGGGCCGCTCGGAGCCCAGGCTTATGTGGCCCATGGTGCGGGCGATGCCGAAATCCATGAGCTTGGCCCGGCCCTCCTCGCTGAGCAGGATGTTGTCGGGCTTCACGTCGCGGTGGACGATGGCCCGGCGGTGGGCGGCCCGGAGGGCCCGCATGGCCTGGATGAGCACCCGGGTGCTGGTTTCCGTGTCCAGGTCCCGGTCCTTGATGTGCCGGGCGAGACTCTTGCCCTCCACGTACTCCATGGCCAGGAAGGGCCCCAGGTTCTCCTCCACGCCCACGTCGAAGACGGTCACCAGGTTCGGGTGGTTGAGCTGGGCGCTGATCTCGGCCTCGCGGCGGAACCGCAGCGTGGCCTGGTGCCGCGCGGCGCCGGTGACGCGCACCACCTTGATGGCCACCCGCCGCTTGAGCAGGGGATCCTCCGCCAGGTACACCGTCCCCATGCCACCCTGCCCGATGGGGCGTACGACCTGGTACCTGCCGATGGTTCTGGGATCCGCCATGGAACTGAAATTCTAACCACGGGATCCCCTTCCGAAGACGGGCTAGAATGGAGGATTCGACATTCTGGAGTCCCCATGGCCGCCCTGCTCGAAGCCATCGAAATCAAGCGCAAGATGTTCTTCGAACTCGAAGAGACGCCTTTTCACTGCCTGGATGTGGAGATTTCCACGCCCACGGCGCGGGGCGGCCAGACCCTGGTCCGCATCAAGATGCGCAACCTCCTCACCCGCGCCGTCTTCGACAAGACCTTCAAGGCCGGGGACAAGTTCAAGGAGCCGGACCTCGTCCTGGCCCCCGCCAGCTACCTCTACAGCGACGGCGACGGGTCCCACTTCATGGACCAGGAGACCTACGAGACGCACACCCTGGGCGAAAGCCTCATGGGCGACGCCCTGGACTACCTGACCGAGGGCCTCATCGTGCAGATCCAGAAGTTCAACGGCAACCCCATCGGCCTCCAGATGCCCAGCCAGGTGGAGCTGGCCGTCACCTACACGGAGCCCGGCGCCCGCGGCGACACGGCCAGCGGCAACGTCACCAAGCCCGCCAAGCTGGAGACCGGCATCGAGATCAAGGTGCCCCTCTTCATCAAGGAAGGCGAGAAGGTGAAGGTCAGCACCGAAACCGGCGAGTTCGCGGGCCGGGCCTNNCTCGGCCAGAGCCGGGAGGCCCAGGACCTGGACCACCGGGAGGCCTACTCCAGCGAGCGGGCGGCGGACAGCAAGCGGCGCCAGCGCCACGCCGAGCGGCTGGAGACCGGCATCGAATCCCACGATCCCGAATCCCTCCTGCGCCTGCCGGATCCCGCGCCCTGGATGCACCTGCCCGAAGCCACCCTCATCCAGCGCCACAGCCAGTGGGTGGATCTGGAGCTGGCGGATCGCACCATGATGCGGGCCACCCTGGGCGGCAAGCTCAAGGGCGTGCGCCTGGTCTGCGGCGACCGCGTGCGCTACTCGGCCGTCCCCGTGGAGCCGGATGATCCCAGGTTCCCCGCGACCCTCTTCCCGCGGGGCGAGGGGGGTTCCCCCGAGGCCCAGGTGGTGGCGGTGATGCCCCGGAAGAGCCTGCTCAAGCGGGGCGGCAGCGATGACCGGGAGCCCTGGCAGCTCATCTGCGCCAATGCCGACGAGCTCTGGATCTGCGCGGCGGTGGTGGATCCGCCCCTGCGGCCCGGCCTCCTGGAACGGGCCCAGGTGCTGGCGCTGGACGCGGGGCTCACCTTCCGCGTGCTCATCACCAAGCGGGACCGGGCCTCGAAGAAGGACACCCTGCCGGAGCTGGACCCCCTGCGGGAGCAGGGCGTGGCCATCCACGAGACCTCGGCCCTGGAGGGCGAGGGCCTCGACCCCCTGCGCGGCTTCCTGCAGGGCAAGGTCGTGGTGCTGGTGGGCCACAGCGGCGTGGGCAAGAGCACGCTGGTGAACGCCCTCCACCCCGAGATGGCCCTGAAGACCGGCGGCCTCACCCGGTTCGGCACGGGGAAGCAGACCACCACCGCCGCCCGNNCTCAGCGTCCGGGGCTTCGACCGCGCCCTGCTGGCCCGCGTCTTTCCCGAGTTCCCGCCGGAAGCCCTGGAAGATCCCACGGCCCTCGATGCCGAGGACGAGGCCACCCTGGACCGCCTGGGCCTCGACTACCCCGAGCGCCTTCAGAGCCTCCAGCGGCTGTGGCTGGAGATGGATGACCGCAACCCGAACCAGAACGTGTGGCGCTGACCCGGACGCGGCGCCTTTGTGACGGAGACGAAGCAGGCAGGGATTGCACCCTTCGAGGGGCCCGTGGACACTCAACAGATGCCTGAGCCCCCCGACCCATCCGCGTCCCCCGCCGCGCCCGCACGGCCGCACCGGACCGTGATCGCGGGTCTGGTCCTGCTGCTGGCGGGGAACGCCGTCCTGCCGTTCTTCTACGACAGCCATGCCCTGGTGAGGCACCTGGACTACCTGGGGGTGGTGGTCCTGGCGTTCTGGGCCGCGGGGCTGGCCTGGCTCCGGGCCCGCCGCGAGGGGCCCGCCGCCTTCGGCCTCCTGGGCCTCGGCGCCGCGCTGGGCGGCCTGCACTACCTCCCCACCACCCTCCCCTTCCCCTTCGCCTCGCTCACGGGTCCCGCCATCTCGATCCTGGGCCTGCTGGCCCTGGGCGCCGGCTTCCTGCGCTGGCCCCAGCAGACCCGCATGCCCCGGGACCGCACGCGCACGATCCTCGACGGGGTGGCCATCGCCCTGGCCATGTTCACCGCCGCCTGGGTGGCCATGGGCCCCATGGAGGGCGTGGGCAGCCTTTCCCGGGGCAGGATGATCATCTACCTGGTGCAGATCAGCGTGGCCCTGGGCCTCCTGACCCTGTGGCTCCTGCAGGAGACGCGCCTGAGGCTGCCGGAGCAGGCCCGGGCCAAGCGCTTCGTGAAAGGCGCCCTGGTGGCGCTGCTGGTCCACAGCGTCCTGGGGGCCCTGCTGCGGGTCACGGGCCATTACTACGGGGGGTATCTGGGGCACGGCGTCGAGGTGCTCCACCAGCTGGCGAACCTCCTGCTCGCCCTGGCGGCCCTCAGTCCGGCTTCACAGGCGGACCTGCCGCCGCCCGGGAAGGCGCCCTCGCCCCTGCGGGCCCTCCTGCCTTCGGGGGTGTCCCTGGGGGTGCTGTTCCTGGCGGCCTTCCACCTCCTCCGCCCCCACACCGAACCCCAGCGGGCCCTGCTGGGGCTCAGCCTGGGCCTGCTGAGCGTCCTGATGCTCCGGCACGGCCTGCTGATCCTGGACCTCGAGCGCCTCTCCCACGATCTGGAGCTCCGGGTCGAGGAGCGCACCCGGAAGCTGGAGGACCACCACCGCGAAGCCATGAGCGGCCTGCGCATGCGCATCATGGCAGGCCTGGCGGCGGGGCTGGCCCACGACCTGAACAACCTGCTCGGCATCATCCGCCTCCGCGTGGACCTGCTGGAGGAGGACTGCACCCCGGCGCAGAAGAAGCACCTGGGCGTGCTGGGGGAGGCCTCGGAGCAGGCCTCGGCCATGACCCGGCGCATCCTCGCCTCCAGCCGCATGCAGGAGACCTGTTCCTCCGCCTTCGATTTCACGGCCTGGATGCATGACCACGGCAGCCTGCTGCAGGCCCTGCTGCGGCCCCAGCAGCAGCTGGAGCTCCAGATTGCCGCGGACCTCCACGTGTTCGCCGATCCCCAGGCCCTCGACCAGATCTTCCAGAACCTGGTGTCCAACGCGCGGGATGCCATGGCGCCCGGAGGCGCCCTCCTCATCCGGGCCGAAGGGCACGCCGAGACCGTCCGGGTGGAGGTCCGCGATGACGGCCCCGGCATCCCGCCCGAGCACATGGCCCAGGTGTTCGAACCCTTCTTCACCACGAAGGCCAAGGGCACGGGGCTGGGCCTCGCCACGGTCCGCGACCTCGTCCTCCAGAACCGCGGCGCCATCCGGGTGGAGAGCGAGCCGGGCCGGGGCACGGCCTTCTTCATCGAGCTGCCGGTGCCGGAGCGGCTCCTGCTAGCCTGAGCCCATGCAGGACCGCATGCAAAGCGAATCGAGGCTCCTGGGCCTCGTCTACGGGGCCGTCTTCGGCACCCTGTTTCCCCTGTTCCACTTTGCCGCCCGGTCCTTCGCCCGGCGGGAGCGGGGCCACGCGATCGCCGACCAGATCGCCAACGCCTTCATGGAACTCCGGCCCAGGTACCTGGAGGCCATCCTCGGCAACACGGCGCAGGTGCTGGGGTTGCGCCCCTCGCATCCGCGGGTGGACCGCGTGGCGCGGGACATGGTGCGCCAGCATGCGCGGGCCTGGGTGGACTTCTTCTTCTATGGACAGCGGCCCCCGGAAGAGGCCCTGGCGCAGTTCGCGAGCATCGAGGGGCTGGAGCACATGGACGCGGCCATGGCCGGGGGCCGGGGCGTCATCCTGCTCACGGCCCACGCCGGCAACTACGAACTGGGCGGGCTGCTGCTGAAGGCCAGGAACCTGAAGGTCCACGCGGTCTACAAGCCCGACCGCTTCGAGGCCGTGGAGCGCCTGCGCGAGGGCCTGCGCGCCCAGGGCGGGGTGGTGGGCATCCCCGTGGATGGCATCGGGTTCTCCACCCTGCCCCTGGTGAAGCTCCTGCGGGAGGGGCGCCTGGTGGGCATGCAGGGGGACCGGGACTTCAGCCTGAACGGCGTGCCCATGCCCTTCTTCGGCCGGGAGGTGCCCTTCCCCAGGGGCCCCTGGGAGCTGGCGGCCATGACCGGCGCCCCCATCGTCACCAGCTTCTTCTACACGGACGAGGACCGGCGCTTCCATGCCCGCTTCAGCGCCCCCATCCGGGTCCTGGGCGGCCGCGGCGAGCGGATGGCGGCCATCGAGCAGGGCATGCGGGCCTATGTGGCCGACCTGGAGGCCCTCATCCGCCAGCATCCCAGCCAGTGGTACTGCTTCTACCCCTTCTGGGACGACCCCGCCCGCGAAAAAAGCCAGGCGTGACCTGCCCGTGTCGCCCGTCATAGGGATTTCGGCTTAAGCTTCTGGATTCCGGGGCCCGATCCCGGTTCCCACAAGGAGTTCGACCCATGCGCGGCACCCTGTCCATGCTTCTCCTCGCCGCAGTCGCCACCGGCTGCAATTCCAACAAATCCCAGGCCCCCGTGGTCGCCGCGCCGGTCCAGGGCGCCGCTGCCAACCCGGCCGAAGCCCCCGGCGCCGGCCTCTCCGTCAGCGGCAAGGTCCTCGAGCGCATCGACGCCTCCCCCTACTGCTACCTCCGCCTCAAGACCGCCCAGGGCGAAGTCTGGGCCGCCGTGCCGGAGGCCAAGGTCGAGAAGGGCGCCGAGGTCACCGTGGTCGGGGCCATGATCATGAAGGATTTCGAATCCAAGACCCTGAAGCGGACCTTCGCCGAGGTCTACTTCGGCAACCTGGCCCCGGCGGGCGGAGCCGCCCCAGCGGGCGGGGCGGCCCCGGCCCTGGCCCCCAACCCCCACGGCCAGCCCGGCGCCGCACCCGTGCCCGTCGGCAAGGTCGAGAAGGCCACCGGGGCGGACGCCCGCACCGTGGCCGAAGTCTGGAGTCAGAAGAGCGGCCTCGCCGGCAAGAGCGTCAGCGTGCGCGGCACGGTGGTGAAGTACAGCCCGGGCATCATGGGCAAGAACTGGATCCACCTGCAGGATGGCAGCGGCGATGCGAAGGCCGGCACCCACGACCTCACCGTCACCACCCAGGACGCCGCCGCCAAGGGCGACACCATCACCATCAAGGGCGTGCTGCGCACGGACAAGGATTTCGGTTCCGGCTACACCTACGCCGTCCTCGTCGAGGATGCCAAGGTGGCGAAGAAGTAGGGCCGGCTTCCGTCCCAGTCAAAAGAGAACGGGCGCCCTCCGGCGCCCGTTCTCTTTTGGAAATCCGACCGGCTCAGACGGCGGCGGGAACGGCGGCCAGGTCCTTCACCCAGGCGGGAACGGGGCGCACGCCCTTGGGCGCCTGCAGGGCCTTCTGGTAGCGGCGGAGATCGCCGTCATGATTGATGATGAAATCGCTTTCCTCGGCGAAGGTCGTGATGGGCAGCCAGGCCGTGGCGGCACGACCCAGGGCGGAAGGCTCCACCTCGAAGGCCAGGCTGAAGGCCGCGGCCTTGAGGATCTGCCCCAGCAGCTCGGATTCCTTTTCGCTGGTGAAGGCGGCGTCGTGCAGCAGCGCCACGGCCTTGACCTCGCCCTTCTGGACCTTGGCCAGCAGCTCCTCCAGGACGCCGAAGCGGAAGCTCCGCTCCGTGAAGCCCCGGCGGTTCAGGATGCCATCGGCGCTGGTCTGGTACTTGGGCAGCACCACGGGGATGGTCCTGTCACCGCTGCCGTAGCGCAGGTCGGCGGAAGCGGCCAGCTCACCCAGCCGCTGGGCGGTGTCGCAGCCGAAGGTGCCCTGGCCGATGACGGCCACGGGACCCGCCGCCTGGAAGGCGTCACGGATGGCCTCGAAGGTCGCAGGAGCGCCCTTCAGGCTGGGGAGGGGAGCCTGGCCCGGGCGGTTGAACTGGGCGTAGGCCTGGCGTTCCACGTCGCTGATGAAGAGCGTGGTCTCCTTGCCCTCCAGGGGCCGGGGCCGGAGGCGGTGGACCTGGTTGCCCTCGTGATCGATCCAGATGGGGTTGCCCAGGGCCGAGTGGCGGCTGATGGAAGGGGCGCTCTTGAGGTACCAGACCCGCTTGCGGAACCGGAAGTCGCGGCTGGTGAGGGCGCCCACGGGACAGAGGTCCACCACGTTGCCCGCAAAGGGGTTCTGGTCCAGGGTCTTGCCCGTGTAGGTGGTGACTTCCAGGTTCGACCCGCGCTGGGCCACGATGAGCTCGCCGCCGCCGCTGATCTCGCGGGTGAAGCGCACGCAGCGGGTGCAGTGGATGCAGCGNNTGGTTGATGAGCAGGAATTCCATCACCCCCGCGCGGGCGTCGGCCACGGCGGGCGTGTTGGTGAAGACCTCCATCACCACGGCCTCGGGGTTGTCCTTGGGCGCGGGCGGCACCGTGGTGGTGCAGCTGGTGGCGAGCTTGGGCTGGCCCTTGATCTCCACCAGGCACATGCGGCAGGTGGCCACGGGCGTGAGCGCCGGGTGGTAGCAGTAGTGGGGGATGTCGATGCCCACCGTGCGGCAGGCGTCCAGCACCAGCGTGCCGGGGGTCACGCTCAGTTCAACATCGTTGATCTTGATCGTCGGCATGGGCCCACTCCAGGCTTTCCAGAATGGGGCTTGGGGCCCTGGAGGTAAAGGTGGACGCCTCAGCCCCTTCCAACGGCCCCGACCATGCAGCGGCGGCAGAAGTCCAGGAAATCCTCCAGATCCGGGATGTCCAGGTTCTCTGTGGCAGGGATCACATTCGGGATGGAGACCTGTTTCCGGAGCTCCCCGGTGGCCTCCAGGGAGAACACGAACCAGGCCTGGCGGTCCTTTTCCGAAGACAGCGTGAGGCTCACCACCTTGGTCTCGAAGAACAGGTCCGGGGCGCCGCCGCCCTCAGGGGTGCGCCAGTCGGGGATGTGGCCCCGCTTGACGAATGCCGCCTTCAGCTGCTCCAGGGTGTGCTGGACCGTGAACCGGACTTCGACCTGGACATCCATGGAAGCCTCCCGCTACCGGCTTTTCGGCAGGAGGCGGCATAACCCAAACCTGGACATCCTTCCCTTCCGAAAGCCGCCTGGGCGTGGAAAAATCAAGGGTTCAGGGGGCGGGCATGCCAACGGCATTGATCTCGGTGTACGACAAGACGGGACTCCTTCCCCTGGCCGAAGGCCTGCTGGCCCAGGGCTGGCGGCTGCTGGCCACGGGCGGGACCCTCCGGACCCTCCAGGAGGCCAAGCTGGAAGCCATGGAGGTNNGCCAAGATCCAGGGCATCGAACCCATCGACCTGGTGGTGATCAACCTCTACCCCTTCGAAGCCACCATCGCCCGGGAGGGCGTCACCGCCGCCGAGGCCATCGAGCAGATCGACATCGGCGGCCCCAGCATGATCCGCAGCGCCTCCAAGAACCACGCCTCCGTCACCGTGCTGACGGACCCGGACCAGTACGGCCCTTTCCTCGACAAGCTCAAGGCCGGTTCCTGGAGCCTGGAGGACCGCCGCCGCTGCGCCCTGGAGGCCTTCCGCCGCACCGCAGCCTACGACACCGCCATTTCGGGCTGGATGGAACGGGAGCTGGCTCCGGGCAAATCCGCGGACCTCCCCCACCACCTGTGCGTCAACCTGGTCCAGAAGCAGGGCCTGCGGTATGGCGAGAACCCCCACCAGCCCGCGGCCTTCTATGTGGAGCCCGGCCGCCGGACCGAGGGCATGGCCGCCTGCCAGCAGCATCAGGGCAAGGAGTTGAGCTTCAACAACCTGCTGGACGCCGATGCCTGCGCCCGCCTGGTCTGGCAGTTCCCGGCCCCGGCCTGCGTCATCGTCAAGCACAACAACCCCTGCGGCGTGGGGCAGGGGCCCCATGCGCTGGAGGCCTTCGTGCGGGCCCAGGCCGGGGATCCCGTCAGCGCCTTCGGCGGCATCGTGGCCTTCAACCGGCCCGTCGGGGTCGAAGTGGCCCGGGTCATGGCCCAGAACTTCTGGGAGGTCATCCTGGCCCCGGCCTTCACGGGCGAGGCCCTGGAGGTCTTCGCCGCCAAGAAGCAGCTGCGGATCCTCCAGACTCCGGACCACTGGCCCCAGAGCGCCGAGGGCCTGGACACCCGCTCCATCGGCGGCGGCTACCTGGTGCAGCGCGCCGACGATGCCTTCGCGCCCTTCGAGGAATGGGAGGTGAAGGCCAGCGGCCCCGGCCCCAAGCCCCGGACCGAGGATCTCGTGCTGGCCCAGCGGGTGGCCAAGGCCGTGAAGTCCAACGCCATCGTGCTGGTGAAGGACGGCGCCACCGTGGGCATCGGCGCGGGCCAGATGAGCCGGGTGGACTCCGTGGAGATCGCCTGCCGCAAGGCCGGCAGCCGCGCCCGCGGCGCCGTGCTGGGCAGCGATGCCTTCTTCCCCTTCGCGGACGGCCTCGAGCTGGCCGCCAGCCACGGCGTCACCGCCTTCGTGGAACCCGGCGGCAGCCTCCGCGACAACGAAGTCATCGCCGCCGCCCAGAAGCTCGGCGTGTGGCTCTTCTTCACCGGGATGCGCCATTTCCGCCATTGAGCCCTACTCCCAAAAACGGGCTTTGCCCGTTTTTGGGAGCCCGATGATGACTTCATTCCAAAGATCTGGATCCCTCATGAAAACCTCTGAACTCCGCCAGCGATTCCTGCAGTACTTCGAGCGCCAGGGGCACCGCCGGGTGGCTTCCAGCGCGGTCATCGGGCCCGCGGACGATCCCACGGTGATGTGGACGAACTCGGGGATGATCCAGTTCAAGGACGTGTTCCTGGGCAAGGAGAACCGCGACTACAGCCGGGCCACCACCAGCCAGAAGTGCCTGCGCGCCGGGGGCAAGCACAACGACCTGGACATGGTGGGCTTCACGGCCCGCCACCACACCTTCTTCGAGATGCTCGGCAACTTCAGCTTCGGCGACTACTTCAAGGCCGACGCCATCCGCTTCGCCTGGGAGTTCCTCACGGGACCCGTGGACCAGGGCTGCCTGGGCCTGGACCCCTCGCGCCTCTGGATCACGGTCTTCGAGGGCGCGGACGGCGTGCCCGCCGACACCGAGGCCGAGGAGCTGTGGAAGGCCGCGGGCGCCCGGCCCGACCGCATCATGCGCTTCGGCAAGAAGGACAACTTCTGGCAGATGGGCGACACGGGNNCCAGCATCCTCCAGGGCGTGGACACCAACTACGAGATCGACCTCTTCGCCCCCATCTTCGAAGCCATCTGGAAGGCCGCCAGGGTCAACCCCGAGGACCGGCAGGACCACGCGAACCGCACGGCCTCCCAGGTCATCGCGGACCACATCCGCGCCGCCACCTTCATGTGCTTCGACGGTGTGGTGCCCAGCAACGAGGGCCGGGGCTACGTGCTGCGCAAGATCATCCGCCGCGCGCTGCGCTTCGGCCGCAAGCTCGGCATCGAGGGGCTCTTCTTCGCTGATCTCGCCCCGGCGGTCTTCCAGGCCATGGGCGATCAGTACCCCGAGCTGCTGGCCGAGATGGGGCGCATCCAGAAATCCCTCCACCGCGAAGAGCAGCAGTTCAGCCAGACCCTGTCCGCGGGCCTCAAGATCCTGGAGTCCAGCGATGTCTCCGGCGGGGCCCTGGCCGGATCGGACATCTTCCGGCTCTACGACACCTACGGCTTCCCCGTGGACCTCGTGGAGGACTGGTGCCGCGAGCGGGACATCAAGGCCGACCTCGCCGGCTTCCAGCAGGAGCTCAACGCCCAGCGCACCCGCGCCCGCGCCGCCATGAAGGCCCACGACCTCCGTCTGGCGGGCGACCTGGCCGTGCTGGCGGACCTGCCGCCCACGCGCTTCACGGGCTACGACCACCTCGAAGGGCAGGCCCACGTGGTGGCCCTCTTCGATGCGGGCCACCGCCGTGTCAAGCAGCTCACCGGCGAGGGCTACGTCCTGCTGGACCGCACGCCCTTCTACGCCCAGTCCGGCGGCCAGGTGGGCGACACGGGCCAGCTCCGCTTTGAGGGCGGCCACGCCGAGGTGCTGGACTGCACGGCCCCCGCCCAGAAGCGGCACCTCCACAAGGCCGTGGTCACGGGCACCCTGGTGGAGAACATGGCCGTCAACGCGCTGGTGCACCCCATCCGCCGCCGCCGCATCCAGGCCCACCACACCGCCACCCACCTGCTGCACGCGGCCCTCCGCGAGGTGCTGGGGACCCATGTGAAGCAGGCGGGCAGCGTGGTGGACGCGAACCGCCTCCGCTTCGACTTCACCCATTTCGCGCCCCTGGAGCCCGCCCAGATCATGGAGATCGAGCGGCTGGCCTCGCGCCAGGCCCTGAAATCCGCGAGCACCCGCGTGAAGGAGATGGAGATCGACGAGGCCCTGGCCTCGGGCGCCATGGCGCTCTTCGGCGAGAAGTACGGCGACGTGGTGCGCGTGGTGCAGGTGCCCGGCTTCTCCACCGAGCTCTGCGGCGGCACCCATGTGGCGAACACCGGCGAGATCGGCGTGGTGAAGGTGGTCTCCGAGAGCGCCGTCGCCGCGGGCGTCCGCCGCATCGAGGCCGTGGCCGGCGAGATGGCGCTGGAGCTGCTCCAGGCCGACGAGGCCATGATCCAGGGCCTCTCCCGGCAGGCCAATGCCGCCCGGGAGGCCCTGCCAGAACTGCTCACGGCCAAGGATCAGCGCATCGCCCACCTGGAACGCGATCTGAAGGAGGCCAAGCTCAAGGCCGCCAGCGGTGGCGGCAGCGCCGAACAGGTGGAGCAGATCAAGGGCCTCACCCTGGTCACAGCCTCGGTGGAAGGGCTGGAAGGCAACGCCCTGCGGGAGCTCATGGACCAGATCCGCACCCGGCACCGCAGCGCCGTCATCGTGCTCGCCTCCAAGGCCGCCGAGGACAAGGTGGCGGCCCTGGTGTCCGTCTCCCCGGATCTCCCCTGCGATGCCGGCGCTCTCTTCAAGGCCATGTTGCCGGCCCTGAATGGCCGCGGCGGCGGGAAGAAGGACCTGGCCCAGGGGGGCGGCACCAACCCCGCAGGCCTGCCCGAGGCCTTCGCGGCCCTGCGGGCGGCGCTATGAACTTTCACCAGGGTCACCTTCTGGCGTCGTGATTCCGACAAGGTGGGATAACACTCGAGGAGATCCCTGCCCCATGCTCCCCATCCGCCGGCTTCTGCTGAGGGATCTCCTGATCCTGCTCGCCGGCATCTCCGCGCTGCTGCTGGGCCTCTCCTGGTGGAGCCAGCAGCAGGCCCTGGAGCGCCAGGCCGGGGCCCGGGCCCAGGCCGCCCTGCGCCACCTGGACGAGGCCCTGCGCAGCGACCTGGAGGCCTCCCAATCCCTGGGCCAGGTGGTCCAGAGCTGGTGGCTGGAGGGCGTGCTGGAGCCCACGCGGCCGGAGCGGGCCGCCCAGCTGGTCACGCCCCTGCTCGCGGCCCAGCGCAGCATCACGAGCCTCAACCTCGCCAGGGCGGATGGCCACTCCCTGCTGTTCCTCCGCTTCGGCGGGGCCTGGTCCCTCCGGGAGCTGGAGGCGCCGGGACCCGGCGCACGGATCCGCTGGCGGCGGCTGGACCAGAACGGACAGGTGCTGTCCAACGAACCCTGGACGCCCATGGCCTACGATCCCCGGACCCGTCCCTGGTACCTGGCTGGCGCCGCGGCCCCGGCTCCCACCTGGACGGAACCCTACGCCTTCTACACCACCCAGGATCCAGGCATCACCTACACCCTGCCGGTGCGCGACACCACGGGCCTGCGGGGCGTCGCCGCCCTGGATTTCCTCCTGGACGACCTCACGGCCCAGGTCTGGACCGCCCAGCCCACCTCCCGCAGCCGTTGCCTGGTGGTGGATGCCCAGGGCCGGGCCCTGGTCCTTCCCCGGGATCCAGCCTTCGAGACGCCTGAAGGCCGCCGCCGGGCCTTCCTGAAGCAAAAGGGCACGGACCTCCTCGGATCTCAAGCCAGCCGGATGGAGGACGACGCGGCCCAGGGCCTCCCCCGGCGCATGACCTCGGGAGGGCAAACGGTCATCGGCCTGTCCCGGACCTTCTCCGGCCTGCCGGGCCTCCACTGGAAGCTGCTCCTCTCCGTGCCGGAATCGGATCTCCTCGGGCCCACCCGCTTCCGCGTGGGCAGCATGCTGGGCCTCGCCCTGCTCTGCCTGGCCCTGGCGGCCTGGCGCATCCTGCACATCGCCCGGCGGGTGGTGGAACCCATCGCGGAATTGAGCGCCATGGCCGAAGGTCTGGGCCAGGGCGAGATGCCGCCGGAAGCCAGCTCCGACATCCAGGAGATCCGGACCCTCGACCGGGCCCTGCGCCGCGCCAGCCAAAGCCTGGCGGACCAGGCCCAGCTCCAGCGCCAGCTGGAACACAGCCAGCGCATGGAAACCGTGGGCACCCTGGCGGGCGGCATCGCCCACGATGTCAACAACCAGCTGGCCGCCATCCTGGGCCAGCTGCACCTCAGCCGTGAACTGCTGCCCGAGGGCCACCCGGTCCTGAACCGGATCCTCCGGGCGGAGGAGGCCACCAAGCGCTGCGCCCAGACCACCAAGGCCCTCCTGGCCTTCAGCCGCCAATCCCGCCCGGAGCTGAAGTCCCTGGACCTGAACGAGGTGGTGGGCGAGACCGCCGACATCCTGGACCGCCTCCTGGGCGGCCGCATCCGCCTGGCGCTGTCCCTGGCGCCGGACCTGCCGCCGGTCGCCGGGGACGCGGTGCAGCTGGAGCAGGTCCTCATGAACCTCGCCGTGAACGCCCGGGACGCCATGCCCGCCGGGGGCAGCCTCAGCCTGCGCACCTTCCTGGACGGCGCCGGGCAGGTCTGCCTGGAGGTCCAGGATTCGGGCACGGGCATTCCCGAGGACCTCCTGCCGCACATCTTCGAACCCTTCGTCACCACGAAGGACCTCGGCAAGGGCACGGGACTGGGGCTGGCCATGGTCTTCGGCATCGTCAAAGCCCATCAGGGGCAGATCCAGGCCGAGAACGTCCCCGGCGGCGGCGCCCGGTTCCTCGTGCACCTTCCCGCCCGCCGGGAGGAGGCCCCCAGCGCCCATGTCCGGTCCAGCACCCCTGGGGGGCGGACCAGCCTGGCCGGCCGCCGGATCCTGGTGGTGGAGGACGAGGCCCTGCTGCGCGACATGCTGGCCGACACCCTGACCCTGGCCATGGCCCAGGTCACGGCCGCGCCCGATGGCGGCGTCGCCTGGAAGGCCTGGCAGGCCGGCACCTTCGATCTGGTGCTGAGCGACCACCGCATGCCCGATTGCACGGGCTTCGAACTGCTTCAGCGGATCCGGGCCACCGGCTCGGATGTGCCCTTCATCCTCATCAGCGGCCAGGGGCTGGAAACCATGGAAGCGGCCCTGGCCAAGGTCCCCCGGGTGCGCCTCCTGCCCAAGCCCTTCGAGCTGCCGCGCCTGCTGGCCATCATGTCCGAGATGCTGGCCTCCCGGGATAGTGGGAGCTTCGGGGCGCTCCCCCCGGGTTCCGGCCAGGGCCTGTCCTGGTCCGGCCTCGGGTTTTGATGTTCATTTTTAGTATTTCCAGCATTTAAACAGCCTTCCCCAGGGGTTTCCCATTGCTGCGGGGCCGTGGATGGCCTAACCTGCTCCTTCCATGATCCCGATTTGCGCAGGTTCCCACCGCCCCCGCCGGGGAGGGGTTGGATGGTGTGCGGCCACCGTCGCGTGCCTGTGCGCCGCCCTTTCCGGCCCGCTTACGGCCCTGGGGCCCGCCTCTCCGAAGCCGCAGGCCCGGATCCAGCGGGTCTGGCGCAGCGAAGCGGGTCTCCAGCACGATACGGCCACGGCCCTGATCGAGGGGCGGGATGGGGTCCTGTGGATCGGCACCCAGGATGGCCTGATGGGCTTCGACGGGGCCCGGTTCGAGCGCTTCTCCAGGACCGAGGCGCCCGCCTTCGCCCATCATGATGTGCAATGCCTGGCGGCGACTCCCGATGCCAGCCTTTGGATCGGCACCTCCCAGCCCGGCCTCTTCCGGCTGAAGCAGGGGGTCCTCAGCGCCCTCGGCCCCGCCGAGGGCCTTCCCGACAGTCCCATCCTGCGGCTGCTGGAAGACCGGCGGGGCATCCTGTGGGCCGCCCCGGCCGAAGGCCCCCTGCTGCGCCTGGAAGGGGACCGCTTCAAGCCTGTGTTTCCAGAGGAGGCCCGGCCCTTCCGGATCCGGGCCCTGGCCGAGGGCCCCGATGGCGCCCTTTGGATCGGCACCGCGGGTTCGGGCCTCTGGCGCCTCCAGAACCAGCGCCTGGACCTGGCGGCCTTGTCCGCCGGAGACCTCACGGCCCTGGCGGTGGACCCCTCGGGCACGGTGTGGGTCGGCTCCCGGGACCAGGGCCTGCTGAGCCTCGTGGAGGGCCGCCTGGAGCCCCCGGCCTGGGGCCGCACCCTTCCAGCCAAACCCATCACGGCCCTTCATGCCGCCCGGAACGGGGACCTCTGGATCGGAACCGAGCAGGCGGGCCTCTTCCAGCGGACCCGGGATGGGCGGCTGGAAGCCGCGCCCGGCGGACCGAAGACCCGCTGGACCGTGCTCTGCCTGCTCGAAGACCGTGCGGGGACCCTCTGGATCGGCAGCGAGGACCGGGGCCTCAGGGCCTCCATCGCGGTCCCCTTCCAGCCCATTTCCACCGCAGGCCCAGAGCCCGAAGCCCCGGCCCGGATGGTCTGCCAGGATGCGGCCGGCACGGTGTGGTGCCTCACCGGCGACCAGTCCCTCGGCCAGATCCGGGAGGGCCGCGTCGAGCGGGTGCCGCTGGGCGGGGTCCTCGGCCCGGGTCCCCCATCAGCCCTTTGGCCCCGCCGTGCCGGAGGCCTCTGGATCGGCACCCGCGGCGGCGGCTTGTTCCTCCTGGACCAGGGCCGGCTTGAGCGCGTCCCCTGGCCGGGAGGCCCGCCAGCCGATGGGATCGTCTCCCTCTACGAAGATCCGGCGGGGCACCTCTGGGTGGCCTTGGCCCGCCAGGGCCTCGTGAAGCTGCCTCCCGGCGGCGGGGAACCCCAGCTCTTCCCCCTGGCCAGAGGGGTGGTCGCCATGGCCGGGGGCGGGGATTCGCCCTTCTACCTGGCCAGCACCACCTTGGGCCTGGGGGTCCTTGATGCCGGGGGCCTGCGCTGGCTGGGCTCCGCCCAGGGATTGGGATCCGCCGGTGCCCAGGCCCTCCACCTGGACGCCACGGGGAGTCTCTGGATCGGCACCACCGATGGCCTGCGCCTCTTCCGGAAGGGGGCCTTCCAGGGGTTCTCCAGCCCCCAGGGGCTCCTGAACATGGGCATCCACGCCATTCTGGAGGACACGGACCAGCGGCTCTGGTTCAGCACCAGCCAGGGCGTGCATCGTGCGCCCCGGTCCGCCCTGCTGCAGGGACTCCCGCCTTCCGGCCCCGCCCTCCTCGCCTCCTTCGATCACTCGGACGGCCTCCCGGCCCGGGAGACCCACCGGGGAGCCCAACCCGCCGCCTGGCTCACCCGCGAGGGAGACCTCTGGATCCCCACCAGCCGGGGCCTGGCCCGCCTGGACCCCCGTGCCCAGCCGCCGCCCCCGCCACCCTTCCGCCTGCAGCTGGCGAAAGTGCTGAACGACGAAGCCACCCTTCCCACGCAGGGCCTTTTGACGCTGCCGCCGGGCAACCACCGGCTGGAGATCCACTACACGGCCATCAGCCTCACGGACGCCGGGAAGGTGCGGTTCCGGTACCGCCTGGAAGGCATCGATCCCGGCTGGAATGAGGTGGGGGACCGGCGGTTCGCGGTGTATTCCAGCCTGCCGCCCGGCACGCGCCGCTTCCTGCTCCAGGCCTGGCGGCCCGGAGAGGACCGTCCGCCGCAGGAGCTGTCCCTTCCCATCACGGTCCAGCCCTCCTTCCACCAGCGCCCCCTGTTCTGGGCCCTGTGTGCCGCCGCCGCGGGGCTCTTCGTCTGGTGGCTGCTGCGCCTCCGCCTTCAGCAGGTGGAGGCCCGTTCGGCGGTGCTCGACGAGCGCAACCGCATGGCCCGGGAGATCCACGACCACCTGGCCCAGGGATTCACGGGCGTGCTGCTCCAGCTGGAGGCTGCGGAGGCCCGGCTGATGCGCATGGAAGGGGACCCCGAGCCCGTGCTGACGCGGCTCGGCCATGCCCGCGAGCTGGCGGCCGCCAGCCTCCAGGAGGCCCGGCGGTCCGTCATGGCCCTCAGCCCCCGCAAACCGGAAGGCGCCGACCTGCTGGACTCCCTCCGCATCCTGTCGGATCGTCTGCTGGCGGGCACGGGCATCCAGGTGGAACTGGCCCAGTCGGGTACGCCCAGGCCCCTGGGGCCCCGGACAGAGGAGGAGCTGCTGCGCATGGCCCAGGAGGCCCTCACCAATGCCCTCCGCCACGGCAAGGCCCGCTGGGTCCGGGTGACGATCCAGCATGGAAGCCGCCAGGTGCGGCTGCGGATCGAGGACGATGGGCAGGGGTTCGACCCTTCCAAGGGGGCCTCGGGCTACGGCCTCCGCAGCATTCGTGAGACCCTGCGGCAACTCCGGGGCCACATCGACATCGACAGCGGTCCGGGCCTCGGCACCCGCATCACCATCACCCTGCCCCAAAGGAGGTGGCGCCCATGACCACGGTCCCATCGGCTCCCATCCGGCTGCTCATCGTGGACGACCATCCCGTGGTGCGGGACGGCCTCGTCGCCATCCTCCACCAGAGCGAGCCCGACATCGAGGTGGTCGGCGAAGCGGGCGATGGCCTGGAGGCCGTCACCGCCTGGCGGACCCTGCGGCCCACGGTCACCATCATGGACCTCCAGTTGCCGGGCCAGCCCGGCGTCGAGGCCATCGCCGCCATCCGGCGGGAGGATCCGGACGCCCGGGTCCTGGTGCTGACGACCTTCGATGGCGATGCGGACATCCAGCGGGCCCTGGAGGCCGGAGCCCGGGGCTACCTGCTGAAGAACATGCGGCGGGCCACGCTCATCGAAGCCGTCCGGGCCGTCGCCGCGGGGAACCGCTACCTGCCGCCCGCCGCTGCGGCGCGGCTGGTGGAGGCCATGGAGTCCGAGCGCCTCACGCCACGCGAGCTGGACGTGCTTCGGCTCCTGGCCGAGGGCCAGCGCAACCGCGAGATCGCCGACGAGCTGGGCCTGGCGGAGCCCACGGTGAAGATCCACGTGAACAACCTGCTCCGCAAGCTCCAGGTGAAGGACCGCACCGAGGCCGCCATGGTGGCCCTGCGCCGCGGCATCATCCACATGCAGCCCTGAGCGGCCCTACTTCCTGAAAGTGAAGAACACCGCACCCACCAGGCAGAGCCCCGCCCACAGGTGGTTGAGGTGCAGGCGCTCCCGCATCCAGGCCACGGTGAACACGGCGAAGACCAGCAGGGTCACCACCTCCTGGATCACCTTCAGCTGCGGCAGGCTGAANNGCGATCCAGAGCGGGGTGTCGCGGTGCTGCTTCAGGTGCCCGTACCAGGCGAAGGTCATAAACACATTGCTGAGGACGAGCAGAATGACGGTGCGCATGGCCTACCGGGCGATTTCGACGGCCCTCAGCTCCCGCATGACCGTGACCTTGATCTGGCCGGGGTACTGCATCTCGGATTCGATGCGACGGGAGACATCCTTGGCGATCCAGTAGGCCTGGTCGTCGTTCACGGAGCCGGCGTCCACGAGGATGCGGATCTCACGGCCGGCCTGCATGGCGTAGCTCTTCTGCACGCCCTTGTAGCTGCCGGCGATCTCCTCCAGCTTCTCCAGGCGCTTGACGTAGGTCTCCAGCATCTCGCGGCGGGCGCCGGGGCGCGCCGCGCTGAGGGCGTCGGCGGCCGTGATGAGCATGGCCTCCACGGTCCGGGGCTCGAAATCCCCGTGGTGGCAGCTCATGGCATGGATGACCTCTTCCTTCTCCCCGTAGCGCTGCATCAGCTGCATGCCGATCTCGATGTGCGTGCCCTCCACCTCGCGGTCGATGGCCTTGCCGATGTCATGGAAGAGCCCCGCGCGGCGGCAGAGCCGGGCATCCGCGCCCATCTCGCCCGCCATGTACTCGGCGATGCGGGCCACCTCCTTGGTGTGCTCCAGCACGTTCTGGCCGTACGAGGTGCGGTAGTTCAGGCGGCCCACCAGCTTGTGCAGCTTGGGATGGACATCCGGGAAGCCCAGCTCGATGCAGGCGGCCTCGCCGATCTCCTTGAGGTGCTGGTCCATGTCCACCTTGACCTTCTCCACCACCTCCTCGATGCGGGCGGGGTGGATGCGGCCATCGGCCAGGAGCTTGAGGATGGCCTGCCGCGCGACTTCACGGCGGATGGGATCGAAGCTGGAGACCACGATGCTCTCCGGCGTGTCGTCCACGATGAGGTCGCAGCCCGTGGCCTTCTCCAGGGCCCGGATGTTGCGGCCCTCGCGGCCGATGATGCGGCCCTTGAGGTCATCGCTGGGCAGCTGGACCGAACTGACGGCCTGCTCGGTCACCACGTCCGAGGCCACCCGCTGGATGGCGGCGCCGATGGTCCAGCGGGCCTTCTTCGCGGCCTCCTCCTGGGCCTCCTCGTCGATGCGGCGCACCAGCTTGGCGGCGTCCATCTTGGCGGAATATTCGAGCTGCCCGATCAGCTCCTTCTTGGCGTCCTCCCGGGTGAGGCCCGCCACCTCCTCGAGCCGCCTGGCCTGGGCCTCCACCAGCTGCTTCGCCTCGGCCTGCTGGGCCTCGAGCTTCTCCAGCTCGGCCTTGCGCTTCTCGGTCAGCGCCTCGACGTCCCGGGTCTTCTGCTCCACCTGCTGGAGCTTCTTGTCCAGGCCCTCCTCCTTGGACTGGAGGCCCGTCTCCTTGGACAGCAGCCGCTGCTCCTGCTTCTCCAGGTTGGCCTGCCGTTCGGCCAGCAGCTTCTCGGCTTCCTGGCGGGCCTGGAGGGCCTGCTCTTTCACCTTGAGTTCGGATTCCTTGCGGAGGGCCTCGGCCTCCTGCTCCCCGCGCTCCCGCAGCCGCTGGGCCTCGCGCTTGGCCTCATCCAGCAGCTTCTCCCGCTGGACCTTGGTGTCCGCCTCGGCCTTGGCCTGGGCCTGGGAACTCTCCAGGGTGGCCTTCTGGGCCTTCATGGCCATCAATAGCGCCACGCCGCCGGCGGCGATGGCGAGACACAGGAAAATCCAATCGATCAAGGTCATCAGCAACTCCTGGGAAAAGATCCAGAAGCCACCAGCACCCGCAATGAAGATCCCCGCTCAGTCGTGGAGGCTTGCCGAGTTCCCTAGTTTAATAGGGGGGAAACCAGAATCCCTGGCTAAGGCGCGCCGACGCGCGGAACGCACAGGTCAGGGGGAAGGTCTCCCGTGTCGACTTACGGAACAAGCGCTTGGCCATAGTCACGGGCCTCGCAGGGAAATCAGTCTCCGTCCTCGTCGAGGAAGGGCACGGGGGCGGAAGGTTCGTCCGGAACATCGTTCAGAAGCTTCGAAAGAGTCTGTTCCAGGTTCTGGGTGTGCTGGTTGGCTTCCTGCTCGAGGCGCGCCACACGGTGCGCCAGGTTCAGGGCGCCCAGGAGGTACCAGGACGGGGTGTCCAGGCCCTTCGGAACGCCTCCCCATCTTACCTGGCATTGGGAGTCCATGTCGCGGAAGGTATCCTCCAGGATCCTCACCGCCGCGGCCAGGGTCTCGGGCCGGTCGGTCTGGACCTGGAGCTCCTGCCCCAGGATGGTCACCGTGGCGGCCCGGACACCCGGCAGGGGCGGCTGGGACTTCATCCCAGGGCCTCCAGGGCCCGCAGGATCGCCGCCACCTGCTCCTTCACGGCCTCGCGGTCCTTCTCCAGGGCCACCTTCTCGGCCAGGGCATCCTCCAGGCGGGTCCGGAGGGACTGCAGCTCCTGGCTGTCGGCGGACCCCGCCGCCTTCAAGGCATCCAGCTCTTCCTTCAGCTGGTTGCGCTGCTGGACGAGGGCCTGCATCTTTGCTTCGAGTTGTTTCAGAAGGTCCATGGAAGCCTCAAAGAACTCATCTTACGCCCGGAGCTTCGCCCCGAGCGATTCGGCGGCGGCCAGCGCCGCGACCATCCAGCCGTCCACCTCGGCCCCCACGAGGGTGCGGTCCGCCTGGAAACGAAGGCGCATGAGCCAGGCCTGCCGGCCCGGCGGCAGGCTCTTGTGGCGGAAGACATCCACACAGCGCAGGTCCTGGAGCGCCTCGGCGGGGAGGGCCCCCCGCATGGCCGTCGTCAGGGCCTCATGGGACTGCCCGAGGTCCACCAGCAGGGACAGGTCCCGCTCCACCGCCGGGAAGCGGCTGAAGGGGCGGAAGGCCGGAATGATCCGCGCCCCGGCCTCAGGCAGGTCGGCCACGGGCACTTCGAATCCGAAGAGGCCTTCCCCCAGCGGACGCACCTCCGGCAGCCGGGCCAGGCCCAGGTCCCGGGCCACACCGGCCAGATCGGCCTCCTGCACGGGCCGGGCCGGGCTCAGGTAGTCCTCGCCGCCCAGGGTGCCGCCCCAGGCCAGGCCCAGGGTGAATCGTTCTGTCGGTCCCTTGGGGCCACTGACGTGGGCAGGAGCCACTTCGAAGAGACGGACCTCCCGGGCGCCCTGGCGGAGGTTCTGTTCGGCGGTGGCCCGCAGGCTCGCCAGCAGGGTCCCCCGCATGACCGAGTACTCCTGTCCCAGGGGATTGGCCAGGGTCCGCCCCTCGACGGCATTTCCCGGCGCCGCGAAGGCGGCATCCGCCTCGGGGCTGATGAAGCCGTAGGTCACAGTCTGATGGAAGCCCAGGTGGGCCAGGCGGCGGGCCAGGGCTTGCCGCTGGAGGTACTCCGCGGCAAGTGGGACCGGCGGGCCTTCCAGGGGAGGCAGCACCGAAGGGATGTGCTCGTAGCCGCGCAGACGGAGGACCTCCTCCGCCAGATCCTCGGGGATGACCAGATCGTGGCGCCAGCTGGGCGGCTGGACGACCAGGGAACCCGACCGCTCGTCCACCGCGCATCCGAGGCGACGCAGGATCTCCGCCGCCTCGGGCAGGGGCAGGGGTTCTCCCGCCACGCGCGTGAGCAGGGAGGCCTCGAGGGCCACCGGGGCCCCGGCCGGGGGCAGGGCGCCGGCGGTCCAGGCGCCTTCCAGCGTGGCGCCCGCCCAAGCCTTCAGGCGGTCCACCAGGAGATCCCGGGCCACGGAGGCCATGGCGGGATCCGCGCCGCGGCCGAAGCGGTGGGAGGCGTCCGTGTGCAGGCTGTGCCGGCGGGCCGTGGCCTTCACGGCCTTGGGATCGAACCAGGCGCTCTCCAGCAGCACGCGGCGCGTGGCTTCCGTCACCTTGGTGGCCTCGCCGCCCATGACGCCCGCCAGGGCGATGGGGCCGGATTCGTCGGCGATGACCAGATCCTGCGCTGCCAGCGTGCGGGTCACGCCATCCAGCGTCACCAGGGTTTCCCCGACCCGCGCCCAGCGGACGGACACCGCGCCGCGGATGCGGTCGGCGTCGAAGGCGTGGGTGGGGTGGCCGCAGCGGTGCAGCAGCTCGTTGGAGGCGTCCACCGCGGGCAGGCCCTTGGGCGTGGCTTCCAGGGCCCGCAGGAATGCCTGGACTTCCGGCGGCGTGCCGCCCTTGCCCAGGCTCAGCAGGGCCGTGGCGTAAAGGGGGCAGGCCGGGCTTTCCAGGCGCACCTGGACTTGGGGCGCGCCTTCAGCCGAAGCGGGCGGCGCCAGCGGCGCCAGGGGCCGGTGCAGCCGGGCGGCCACCTCGCGGGCCATGCCGCGGTGGGACATGGCGTCGCCCCGGTTGGCGGTGATGTCCACGTCCAGCACGTCGCCGCCTTCACGCTGGGCGACGCCATCCACGGGGAATCCCACGGAGGCCAGCAGCTCGCAGAGCTGGCGGGTGTCCAGGGCCGCGGCGGCGGGAATTTCGGCGGCGAGGGCCTTGCGATCGATCCACATCAGTCGAGCCCTCCCATGGCCCTGAGGAAGCGCTGGTCGTTCTCGAAGAACAGGCGCAGATCCGGTGTCTGGCTCAGCATCATGGCCATGCGCTCCACGCCCATGCCGAAGGCCCAGCCCGACCATTCCGTGGGATCGATGCCCGCATAACGGAGCACATTGGGATGGATGAGGCCCGCGCCCAGGATCTCCACCCAGCCCGACCCCTTGCAGACGCGGCAGCCCTGGGCGCCGCAGAGGGGGCAGCTCACGTCCACCTCACAGCCGGGCTCCACGAAGGGGAAGTAGGAAGGCCGCAGGCGGATTTCCGTGTCGGGGCCGAAGAGCGCGCGCAGGGCGTATTCCAGCGTGCCCTTGAGGTGCTGCATGCCGATGCCACGGCCCACGAGCATGCCCTCCACCTGGTGGAACATGGGGCTGTGGGTGGGATCGATCTCGTCCTTCCGGTACACGCGGCCCGGCGCCAGGAAGCGGATGCCGCCGCGCGTCGCCAGCTCCGGCGCCACACGCAGGAGCGTGCGCACCTGCACGGGGCTGGTGTGCGTGCGGAGCAGCAGCTCCGGATGGGCGGCAAGGTAGAAGGTGTCCGACGAGGCCTTCGCCGGATGATCCTCGGGGATGTTCAGGCCGTCGAAGTTGTGGGCCTCGGTCTCGACCTCGGGCCCCTCTTCCACATGGAAGCCCAGGGGACGGAACACCTCCACCAGGCGGTCCATGAGGCGGTTCAGCGGGTGCAGCGCGCCGCGGGCGGGCACCGGCGGGGGCAGTGTGGGATCCCAGCTGGACGCCAGCGCGTTCAGGCTCTTCTTCGCCACCTCCAGCTCCGTCTGCCGAAGCTTCAGGCCCTCTTCCCACTGCTGTTTCAGGCCGTTGATGGCGGCGCCCAGATCACGCTTCTGCTCCTTGGGCGCGGTCTTGAGCAGGTCCATGAGCCGCGCGGCGTGGCTGCCCTCGCGGCCCACGTAGACGCCCTTCAGGCGAAGCAGGGTGTCCAGGTCGCCGCAGGCGGCCAGGGCCTGGGGAAAGGCGCGGCCCGCCTCGGCAATCTCCGGCGGCAGCAGATGGTCCATGGTGCCCTCAACACAAGGAAAGGCCGCTTGCGCGGCCTTTCGGGTATCTGCGATGGGTTGCTTCGCGATCAGCCCTTGGCCACGGCCACGAGCTTGGTAAACGCTTCGGGATTGCGCACGGCCAGATCCGCGAGGATCTTGCGATCCAGATCCACGGAAGCCTTCTTCAGGCCGCCCATGAACTTGGAGTAGCTGGTGCCGTTCTGCGTGCAGGCAGCGCTGATGCGCACCACCCAGAGGCGGCGGAAATCGCGCTTCTTGACCTTGCGGTCGCGGTAGGCATAGCCGAGGGCCTTTTCGACGGCTTCCTTGGCGGAGCGGTACAGGCGGGACTTGGCACCGTAGAAGCCCTTGGCGAACTTCATCATGCGCTTGCGGCGCTGGGCCCGTTTAAAACCGCGTTTGACGCGAGTCATGTCGTTTCCTTTCCTCGAGGCAGCTCAGTGAAGAGCGTTTGAAGGCCTCATCGGGGGTGACCTCAGCCACCGGGTTGAACCTTCGAGCTTAACGCCGAAGGCCTTGAGAGACAACCTGCGCGCAGGCGTAGCCTGCGCGGATACGGGATTCCCGCAGGGAATCCCGCTGGAGATCAGGCGTAAGGCAGCATCATGGCGACGGCCTTCTGATCGGCCTTGGCCACCATGCCACCCATGTCCAGCTGGCGCTTCCGCTTGGCGGACTTCTTGGTCAGGATGTGGCGCTGGTGCGAGCAGCCGCGCTTGAACTTGCCGCTGGCGGTCTTCTTGAACCGCTTCTGGGCGCCTTTGTGGGTCTTGATCTTGTAACCGGCCATNNCCATCAATGCCGGCGCCCTTTTCGACGATGGCCTTGTCGCCGACCCGCTGGATGACTTCTTCAATGATCCGGTAGCCGATGTCGCGATGGACCACTTCGCGTCCACGGAACATGACCACCACTTTGACTTTGTCCTCTTCTTCCAGGAACCGCAGGATGTGCTTCACCTTGAAGTCGAAGTCGTGATCGTCGGTCTTGGGGCGGAACTTCACTTCCTTGACGACGATGTTCTTCTGCTTGGCGCGGGCCGCGTGCTCCCGCTTGGCTTCCATGAACTTGTACTTGCCGTAGTCCATGATTCGGCAGACAGGCGGATTGGCGTTTCCGGCCACTTCCACCAGATCGAGACCGCGCTCTTCAGCGATCCGGATGGCCTGGTGGGGAGGCATCAAGCCGAGCTGTTCGCCATCTTCGGAGATGACGCGGACCTCTTGGGCCCGGATGCCGTCGTTGATGCGGGTCTCGTTCGGACGAATGGTTCCTCCCCTAGTTGCACAAGGACAAAAAGTCTACCACTTGGACGGATTCCCGCCAAGCAAGGAAAACGGGTTCAGCGCTGGCGTCCCTGCACCTCGGCCACAAGGCTCTCCAGGAAGGCCTCCAGGGGCTGCACCCCCAGGTCGCCCCGATGCCGGTGCCGCACGGAGACGGTGCCCGCCTCGGCTTCCCGGTCCCCGATCACCAGCATGTAAGGCACCTTGGCCAACTGGGCCTCGCGGATCTTCGCCTTCAGGCTTTCGTTGCGGGAATCCAGGTCCGCCCGCAGGCCGAGGGTCTTCGCGCGGGCCGCCACCTCGGTGGCGAAAGCGTTGGCCCGGTCGGTGATGGGCAGGATGGCCACCTGGACCGGCGCCAGCCAGGCCGGGAAGGCCCCGGCGGTGTGCTCCACGAGGATGCCCATGAAGCGCTCCAGGCTGCCGAGGATGGCCCGGTGCAGCATGATGGGCCTGCCTTCGCCACCGTCGGGCCGGGTGTAGTTCAGGTCGAAGCGCTCCGGCAGCATGTAGTCCACCTGGAGGGTGCCCAGCTGCCAGGGCCGCTTGAGCGCATCCAGGATCTGGAATTCGATCTTGGGCCCGTAGAAGGCGCCTTCGCCCGGATTCAGGGTGTAGGGCATCCCGGCTTCGTCCAGGGCCTCGCCCAGAGCGCTTTCGGCCGCGTCCCAGATCTCATCGGAACCCAGCCGCTTCTCGGGCCGGGTCGAAAGGGCCACGCGCAT
>DPRT01000103.1:29205-30056 GCA_003538615.1 Holophagaceae bacterium
TAGTGGCCGCTGGTCTTCCAGAGGGCCACGTCCAGCACCTGGGGGGTGATGACTTCGGCGTAGCCGTACTTGAAGTACAGCTCGCGCATGTAGGTCACCAGCTCGTTGTAGACCTGGGTGCCCTTGGGGTGGAAGAAGGGCGAGGCCGGTGCTTCCGGATGGAAGGAATAGAGCCCCAGCTCCTTGCCCAGCTTGCGGTGGTCGCGGGCCTTGGCCTCCTCCAGCCGCTGCAGGTGCTCGTCCAGCTCCTTCTGGGAGTGGAAGGCGGTGCCGTAGATGCGGCTCAGCATCTGGTTCTTTTCGTCGCCCTTCCAGTAGGCGCCTGCGATGCTCAGCAGCTTGAAGGCCTTGAGCTTCGACGTGTTGGGCACGTGGGGCCCGCGGCAGAGGTCGTAGAAATCGCCCTGCTTGTAGCCGCTGATGATGTCGCCGGCGGGGATGCCCGAAACGACCTCGACCTTGAGAGGCTCACCCATGGCCTGGAACCGGGCCACAGCCGCATCCCGGCCAAGGTCCTCGCGAACGACCTCGACCCCTTCGGCCACGATCTTCCGCATCTCGGCTTCGATGATCGGCAGATCTTCGGGCGTGAAGGGTTTATCGACCCAAAAATCGTAGTAAAAGCCATCCTCGATGACGGGACCGATGCCCACCCGGGCTTCCGGGTGCAGCCGCTTCACCGCATGGGCCAGCAGGTGGGCCGTGGAGTNNTGCCGAAGAGAGTCGTCAGGAAGTCGGACCTCGATGGACATGGGCTCCTCGGAACAGGATGAAAATTTTACCAGTAAAATGGCTCCGGGCCATCAATTGAGATGGCCCGGAGGGGTTTTAACGTCGCAGCGACCTACTTT
>DPRT01000108.1 GCA_003538615.1 Holophagaceae bacterium
GTGCACTACAGCTCCGGCCCCATGAACCGCTGCTTCTACTTCCTGAGCCAGGGCACCGGCACCGGCAACTACGCCTCCACCTACCTGCCCGGCGGCATGACCGGCATCGGCAACGACAAGGCCGGCCGCATCGTCTACAAGGCCCTCACCGCCTACATGACCTCCAGCACCACCTATGCCGGCGCGAAGACCGCCTGCCTGAATGCGGCCGTGGCCCTGGGCTACCCCGTGGGCTCCGTGGAATACACCGCCGTGGTGAACGCCTTCAAGGCCATCAACGTCAACTAGGGACCGCCTTTCCAGCCGCAGCGCCCCGGTCCCCCGGGGCGCTGTTGTTTTGACGGCCGGGGCCCGAGTAGTGTGGGTCATGGATTCCTCCACCCGGCGCACCTGCCCCAGCTGCCAGACCCGCCTTTCCCCCCTCGTGGCGGAGTGCCCGGAGTGCGGTCTGGCCCTGGCTCCGCCCCGGCAGGGTCGTCCCTTCCTCTTCCAGGCCTCTGCCCTGGCCCAGGCCTCCTTCGAGGCGCCTCCCCGGGCCTTGACCGCCCCGGCCCTGGGGCGGGTGGCGGCGGTGGCCGTCGACATCTCTCCGGAGGAGCTGGAGCGCCCCGCCGCCGAGGCCCCCTCGCCTGCCGCCGGACCATCCCGCGCGGCCCTGGGCTTCGAGGAGCCCGTCGCCAGCTTCTGGCCCCTGGTGAAGGTGGAGGCCACCGAAGCCCTGCTGCTCCTCCTGGTCCAGGCCCTGGCCCTGGCCCTCCCCGCCTGGCTGGCGGGCGTGTCGCCCATCCGCCTGCTGACCGGGGCCTGGCTCCTGGTGGTCCCCTACCTGCTGGCCGTCTCCTGGATGCTGTTCATGGCGCCCCTGGTGCTCACGGGCCGGTCGCCGTTCATGGGGCGCTTCGGCGTGACCCTGCCCGAGAACACCCCCGAGCGCCGGATGACCTTCTCCCTCGTGCACATGCTGTCGGTGCTCTGCTTCCCCTTGAGCTTCCTCTGCATGGTGCTGAGCCCCCGCCACCAGACCCTGGCGGAGCTGCTCAGCGGCCAGGAGCTGCTGGCGCGGCCCGTGGGGCGGATGCGCTGAAGCTATCTACTGCGGCAGGTGCATGGGCACCGAGGTCACGATGATCCCGGGCTTCATCAGCAGGGCGGCCTTGATGCGGAGGGCGCTCTGGTTGTGCAGGAACTGCTGCCACCAGCGGGGGGCGATGAACTCCGGCAGGATCACCGTGAGGGCCAGTTCCGGCTCGGCGGACCGGATCCGGTCCACCTCCTCGAGGATGGGCTCCACGATCTTCCGGTAGGGGCTGGGCAGGCAGCGCAGCGGCACGCCCACGCCATAGATGGTCCAGTCCGCCCGCAGCTTCTCCATGGCAGGGCTTTCGCGGGTGCCATCCGAGCCCAGGTCCACCGTGAGGGCCTCCACCCGGTCCCCCGCGATGAGCCGCCCGTAGAGCAGGGACTGCACCACGCCCCGGTGGATGCCGTTCACCAGCACGAGGGCGTGGTGCTTGGCGGGCAGGAAGGCGTCCGTGCGGCTGGCCGCCAGGCGGGACTTCACCCGCACATAGTGGCGCCGGATGCTGAAGTGGATCACCACCAGGATGGGCACCAGCAGGATCACGATCCACGCGCCGTGGAGGAACTTCGTGATGGCGATGTCCAGGAGCACCACGAAGGCCGTGAGGGCCCCCAGGCCATTGATGGCGGCCTTCGCCTGCCAGTGCCGCCCCCGGACCTTCCGCCAGTGCGCCACCATGCCCGTCTGGCTGATGGTGAACCCCATGAACACGCCCGCCGCGTAGAGGGGCAGCAGCGTGTCCGTGTTGGCGTGGAAGAGCCAGACCAGCAGGCCCGAGAAGAAGAAGAGGATCAGGATGCCGTTGGAGAACACCAGCCGGTCGCCCTGGCTGGCGAACTGGCGGGGCAGGAAGCCGTCCCGGGCCTGGAGGGCCGCCAGGCGCGGGAAGCCCACGAAGGCCGTGTTGGCCGCCACCACCAGGATGGCGAAGGTGAAGGCCTGGGCCAGGTAGTAGACCAGCCTGGGGAAGCCCTGGGTGATGTCTCCGAGGATGGCCTTGTTCAGCTTGGACAGCAGGGTTTCCGCCACCACCGCCGGGTCCGCGCTGTGCTGGTAGGTCACGCCGTACCGGTGCGCCAGCAGGGTGATCCCCAGGAACATGACCGCCAGCAATCCCACCATCCACACCATGGTCTTGGCGGCGTTGGGCCCCACGGGATCCCGGAAGGCGGTGGTGCCGTTGCTGATGGCCTCCACCCCTGTCAGCGCCGTGCAGCCGGCGCTGTAGGCCCGCATGAAGATCCAGACGAGGGAAAGACCCGCCAGGTGGGTCCCCTGTTCCACCGCCTGCTGGGCCTGGACCACCGTGGGGCCCCCGCCCAGGGCCAGCTTCACCGTGCCGTAGCCCAGCACCAGGAAGACGCTGAGGACGAACCCGTAGGTGGGAATGGCGAAGAGGCCGCTGCTCTCCTGCAGGCCCCGCAGGTTCATGAGCGCCACGAAGCCGATGGCCAGCAGGGTGAGCGCCACGTTGTGCCCCGCCAGCGCCGGCAGCGCCGCCGTGATGGCCGCGATGCCCGAGGAGACGGACACCGCCACCGTCAGGATGTAGTCCAGCAGCAGCGAGGCCCCCGCCGTCAGCGCCGCCACGTCCCCCAGGTTCTCCTTCGCCACGATGTAGGCGCCGCCGCCGCCGGGATAGGCGAGGATGGTCTGCCGGTAGCTGACGGCGAGGATGGCCAGCAGGCCCACGATGCCCAGGGCCACGGGGATGGACCACCCGAAGATCGCGTGCCCCGCGGCCCCCGCCAGCGCGGCGCCGCCCGCCAGATGGATCAGCGACCCCGACAGCGAGGCCATGATCTCCTGGGTGGCATAGGCCACCGAGGACAGCGCGTCGGAACTGAATACCGCCAGGGCGATGGGGTTGCTGATCTTGGTGTGCTGCGTTTCGTCGCTGGACAGCCGCCGTCCCAGCAGGATCCGCCTCAGATTCTGCATCCGGGTCCCCCGGACAGCAGGCTACTCCACGATGGGCTCAAGGTGGTAGGGGATGGAGATCACCACGGTCTTGGGTTTCATGAGCAGGGTGCCCTTGATGCGCCAGGCGGTCTGGTTGTGCAGGATGTTCGCCCACCAGTGGCCCGTGACGAATTCCGGCAGGATCACCGTGATGGTGTACTCCGGCTCCACGCGGCGCATGCGGTCCAACTCCTCCACGATGGGTTCCACGATCTTGCGGTAGGGGCTGCGGATGGAGCGGAGGGGGATGCCCTCGCAGTAGCGCGGCCAGTCCGAGCGCAGGCGCTCCAGGGCCGCGCTGTCCCGGCCGTTCTCATCGGGGAAGTCCACGGTGAGGGCCTCCACCTCACCGTGGTCCGCGATGACCTTGGCGTAGTTGAGGGACTGCACCACGCCGGAGTGGATGCCCGACACCAGCACCACCACGCGGTTCTTGCGGGGGCTGATGAAATCCGCGCGGCTGCCCGCCAGGATGGACTTCACCCGGATGTAGTGGCGGTGGATGTTGTAGAAGCCGAACACCATGATGGGCAACACCAGGACCACCACCCAGGCGCCGTGGGTGAACTTCGTCACGGCGACCACCAGCATGATGACGAGGGTCGTCAGGGCGCCGATGCCGTTGATGGTGGCCTTGATGCCCCAGCGCTGCCCGCGCAGCTTGAGCCAGTGCCGCACCATGCCCGTCTGGGAAATGGTGAAGCCCAGGAAGACGCCCAGGGCGTACAGGGGCAGGAGGTGGTGCTCCTTGGCGTTGAAGAGCCACACCAGGGCGGCAGACAGAAGGCAGAGGATGAAGATGCCGTTGGAGAACACCAGCCGGTCACCCTGGCTCGCGAACTGGCGGGGCAGGAAGCCATCCCGGGCCATCATGGCCGCCAGGCGCGGGAAGCCGGCGAAGGCCGTGTTCGCGGCCAGCATCAAAATGAGCATGGTGAAGGCCTGGACGCCGAGATAGGCCGCGTGGGCAAGGCCAGGGCCATCCCCCAGGATCTTCCTGGCGAGCATCGACAGCAGGGACTCCGCGCCCCCCGTGTAGGTCACACCCACATGGTTCGCCAGCCAGGTGACTCCGAGGAACATGGATCCCAGCATGACCACCATGACCACCATCACGCCTGCCGCGTTCTTGGAGGTGGGTTCCCGGAAGGCGGACACCCCGTTGGAGATGGCCTCCACGCCTGTCAACGCCGTGCACCCCGCGGAGTAGGCCTTCATGACCACCCAAATGCCCAGCCAGCCCGGCATCGGCGGTGCCACGATCTCGTGATGCCCGCCGGCCAGCATGCTTCCCGAAAAATAGCGCCAAAACCCGAGGCCGATGATCCCGAACATGGCGACGACAAACCCGTAGGTGGGAATGGCGAAGAAGACGCCGCTTTCCTTGACGCCGCGGAGGTTCATGAGCCCCACGAAGATGATCACGGCGATGCCCAGGACGATCCGGTGGGCGTCCATGGACGGAAAGGCGCTGGTGATGGCAGTGACCCCTGCCGAGACGCTCACCGCCACCGTCAGCACGTAGTCGATCAGGAGTGAGGCGCCCGCCACCTGGGCCGGCAGCTCGCCCAGGTTCTCCTTGGCCACGATGTAGGCGCCGCCGCCACTGGGATAGGCGAAGATCGTCTGCCGGTAGCTCACGGTCAGGATGAACAGCAGGGCCACGATCCCCACGGCCACGGGCCAAGACAGTCCGATAACCGCCGGGCCGAAGGCCGCCAGGGCCATGTAGGGCGCCAGGGCCGCCATGATCTCGCCGGTGGCGTAGGCCACCGAGGACAGGGCGTCCGAGCTGAACACCGCCAGGGCCACGGGGTTGCTGATGCGCGCTTCGTGGCTCTCCTCGCTGGCGAGGCGGCGGCCCAGGAGGAGTCTTCGGAAATTGGGCATCGTTCAGCGTCCCCGGTTCAGCGGGCCATCAGCCAGAGGCCAGACAGCGTGGCCGCGAGACCCACCAGCTTGGAGGGCTGGAGCTGCTCGCGGAAGAGGAAAAAGGCCATCAGGGCCACGAGAATGAAGTTGGCGTTCATGATGCCGACGGCCACCGCCGCCTTGGCCCCCCGGGAAAAGCTTTCATTCACCGCCACCAGGGCCAGGGCCGTGAAGATCCCCGCGATCAGTGCCCAGCCCACCCCCGCGGCGGACCCGCCAGGACGGCCGCGCCACAGCCAGTAGGCCACCGCCAGGGGCAGCTCGCCGATCACCACCCAGAAGAGCACCGCTGCGGAGCCGAGCCCCTGCTGGCCCGCCGCCTTCATCCCCACATTGCCCAGGCCCATGAGGACCAACGCCGCCACTGCCCATCCAAACCACGCCATGCCGATCCGTCTCCCAGGGAAAAACAGTATGGCCGTGGACGCAGCCTGTGGGGACAAGGGTTGACGGACGCCACAGGATCCCGGGCTCCTAGGCGCGGGGCCGCAGGGCGAGGGCCTCCACCACATGGCGCTGACCTGGAGCCAGGGGCCAGATCCAGCGGTCCCGGCGGTGGGTGTCCAGGCCCGCCACGCCCAGGAGCGCCCCGGCATCCAGGCCCATCAGGGGATCGCTGACCTCGAGCTCGCCCCGGCTCCGCAGCTGCGCTGTCCATGGCTCGACCCAGGGACCCAGGTCCAGGAGCCCCTCCCCGAACACCACGCCCCGGTCGTGGATCAGCCACAGAATGGCGCCGCTTCCCGCCAGCACCGCCAGGAAGGCCTCCAGGGCCCGCCGGGTCCAGGCCTGGAGCGCCTCCGCCAGGGGATCCGGCCGCTCTGGATCCGCTTCCCAGGGCGCCACCGGACCGAAGGCCGATTCCACCACCCGCTCGGCCACCGCCCCGAACTGGCCCATGAGGTTGGCCGCCAGGATGGTGCCCGGGTTCTGGGTCCCGATCCAGGCACGCAGGGCCTCCGGGTCGGGGTGCAGGGAGGGCAGGAGGCCCGCCAGGCGCCGGGCGGCCTTTTCCGGATCCCGGCGCCGGCGGGACCAGGGTTCCGCCGCGGCGCGGCGGGCCGCGGCGTCCAGGTCCGCCAAGCCGCCCGTCAGATCCTCGAAGACCCAGGGGGCCCAGCGGCGGTGGCGCAGGGCGGTGCGGGCCCGGCTCCAGGGATCCGCATCCCAGCCGGTGGTCAGGGCCGGAGCCAGGCCCCAGGGCACCTCCAGCCCCGCGCCCGCCCCCAGGACCAGCACCGGGCGCGACGGATCCGCCTCCTGCAACCCTTCGCCCAGGAAGGCCCGCGTCCGGTCCAGGTGCTCGCCCCAGGCCGCGCGGTCCCGGGAGAGGAAGGCGCGCTGCTCCCTGCGCAGCAGTCGGGATAGTGGCTTGGCCATTTGGGAATGCTACGGGAAACTGGAGCTTCGCATGGAGGCCGGATGGCCCGATTCTCGAAGCGCGTGGGCCGCGAAGTCCTCGATGGGCACCCCCGCCTGCCCGAGTGGATCACCCGGGAGCGGGTGAAGCTCGGCGATCTGCACGGCATGAAGAAGGACCTGCGGGACTCGAACCTGCACACGGTCTGCGAAGAGGCGCGCTGCCCCAACCGCACCCACTGCTTCACCCACGGCACGGCCACCTTCCTGCTCATGGGCGAGGTCTGCACCCGGGCCTGCGGCTTCTGCAGCATCCAGAGCGGCCAGCCGAGGGCCCTGGATTCCCAAGAGCCGCTTGAAACGGCCGAGCGGGTGGCAGCCCTGAACCTGCGCTTCGCCGTGCTGACCTCCGTGAACCGCGACGACCTGCCGGACGGGGGCGCGGCCCACTTCGCCGAGACGGTGCTGGCCATCAAGCGCCGCAATCCCGGCGTGGGCGTGGAGGTGCTGGTGCCGGACTTCCTGGGCGACCTCGAGGCCGTGGCCCGGGTGGTGGCCGCGGGACCCGCCGTGTTCAACCACAACACGGANNCTATTGACCACCTTCCAGGCCTTGGCCGAAGCCCACGTCGACATCCTCACCCTGGGCCAGTACCTGCGCCCCACCCGCCATCAGCTCCCGGTGAAGCGCTACGTGCATCCCGACGAGTTCGCCGCCCTGGGGCAGAAGGCCAAGGCCTTCGGCTTCGCCACCGTCTACGCGGGGCCCCTCGTGCGCTCCAGCTTCAACGCCCATGAGGTGGCGGAGATGGAAGGCATCAGCATCGCCTGATCAGCCCCGCCGTGGCTCCACCACAATCGCCGCGGGCTCCGCCGGGCAGGCGAAGACGCAGAGGCCGCAGCCCGTGCAGATGTCCGCGTCCACGACCGGGTGTCCCACGGCTTCGCCTTCGGCCGGCGGCCCGATGCGGATGGCCTCTTCAGGGTAGGGGCAGCGGTCCACGCAGATGCGGCACTCCCGCGCCTCGCGCTCGGCGCTGCCCCAGGTGACACAGGAGCCCGG